>NZ_RAWK01000249.1 GCF_003612165.1 Corallococcus aberystwythensis
GGCGTCAGGGGGACTGCGTCGCCGGCTCCGCGGTCGCGATGCGCCGCTCCAGATCCAGGCCCTCGCGACGCACGCGCATGTCCACATAGAAGAACGCGGACACCACGAAGCTCAGCGGCGTGAAGAAGGACTGTCCCACCACCTGCAACAGCTCCGCGGGGACGAGCAGCGCCTGCGGAATCGCCGCCTGCGCCGCTGGGTCCAACAGGTTGCCACCGTAGGCGAGCCGGACGATCCACGCGGGCAGCCCCGACACCAGACTCACCGCGATGAGGATGCCGCCCACCACCGTGGACAGCACCATGGCCCGCACCGTGCCCCGGCCCATGAAGCCCGGTTCGACGCGGCCCTTCAGCAGGGCCCCGGAGCGCTTGAAGGCCGCCCACGCGCCCACGTCCTCCATCGCCAGCACGGGAGGCAGGAGCATGAAGCGCAGGAAGTACCAGAGCACCGCCGCCAGCGCGCCCAGGCCCAGCACGACGGCGCCGATGATGATCAACGCGATGCTCACCGCCGTGCTGCCGCCAGAGCCCTTGCCGGTGACGGCCGCGACCACGCCCAGCCCCATGATGACGGAGCCGGGCAGGCACAGCAGGAGCGTCACCCCCACGGACCACACGATGGACAGCAGGTAGGTCGCGGTCAGCGTGCCCAGGCGCGACATCGCCCGCCGCAGACCCTCCGAGGGACGCACCGGTTCACCCAGCCTCGCGGGCACCACGTACCGGGCCGCCGCCGTGGTGGCGATCCAGAAGTTCCACACGAGGAACACGTACAACACCATCATCAGCCCCAGCATGATGCCGGACTGGGTCAACGCCTGGGCGGGGTCCGTGCCCGCGGGAGCGCCCCCCAGCCCGGGCAGCACGCCCACCGTGCGCGCCATCGCGACAGTGAAGGCCTTGACCGCGATGTAGTTGAGCAGGTCGAACCCCAGGCACAGCACGAACAGGGGTTTCAGGTGCGCGCGCCAGAACGTCGCCGCACGGTCGATGATCTCTCCGACGGCGAGGGGGCGCAGCTCAACGGAGGTCGGGGAAGGCGTCACGGCCGCGCAGCATAGCGCCGCATCAATCGCGCGGGGGCCGGCATGCGTCCAGCAGCGCCCGGGCCGCCTCGCGCGGATCCTCCGCGTCCAGCACGGCGGAGATGACCGCGGCGCCCCACGCTCCCGGCACCTCCCGGGCGCGCTCCGCTGTCATGCCGCCCAGCGCCAGGGCGGGGCAGGGCAGCCGCTCCACGAGCCCCCTGAATCCAGCAGGCCCCAGCGTGTCGCGCGTGTCCCCTGGCTTGGAGCCCGGCGCGAACACGGGGCTCACCAGCGCCAGGTCCGCCCCCACCGCGTCTTCCGCCTCGCGAGCGTCGTGCACCGCCACGCTCACCCACCGGTCCGGGGGCAGGAACGGACGCACGTCGCTCGGCGCGGGGCCCGACGCGGGCAGATGCAGGTGCGCACCGACAAGCAGCGCGACATCCAGCCGGCCGTTCACGAACAGCGCCCGGCCCCGGCATACCTCCGCCACGAGCCGCGCCTCCTCCAGGAACAGCCTCCCGGAGGCCTCCGGGTGACGGTGCTGCACGGCGACCTCCGGCCCCGCCTCCAGCGCCCGCTCCAGCGCGGTCAACAACCGCGCCCGGGGCAGCCGCCAGTCCGTGATGACCACGAGGCGGGGCAGGGCGGGCACCGCTACTCCACGAGCCCTTCGATGGGGCTGGACGCGGAGCCGTACGCCTTGCGCGGGATGCGGCCCGCCAGGAACGCGTCGCGGCCGGCCTCCACCGCCTTCTTCATGGCCACGGCCATGCGCACCGGATCCTTCGCGCCCGCGATGGCGGTGTTCATGAGCAGCGCGTCCACGCCCAGCTCCATCGCGATGGCCGCGTCGGAGGCCGTGCCCACGCCCGCGTCCACGATGACCGGCACCTTCACCACCTCGCGGATGAGCCGCAGGTTGTGCGGGTTGCGGATGCCCAGCCCGCTGCCGATGGGCGCCGCCAGCGGCATCACCGCCGCGCAGCCCGCGTCCTCCAGCTTGCGCGCCGTGATGGGGTCGTCGCTGGTGTACGGCAGCACCGTGAAGCCTTCCTTCACCAGGATGCGCGCCGCCTTCACCGTCTCCTCGACGTCCGGGTAGAGCGTCTTCTCGTCGCCCAGGACCTCCAGCTTCACCCACTTGCTCATGCCCAGCTCTTCCGCCAGCCGGCACGTGCGCACCGCGTCCTCCGCCGTGTAGCAGAGCGCCGTGTTGGGCAAGAGGCGCATCTTGTTGCGGTCGATCCAGTTCATCAGCGACGCCTCGCCCGTCGCCTTCAAATCCAACCGCCGCACCGCCACCGTGACGAGCTCCGCGCCCGACGCTTCGTGGCACTGCTTCATCACCTCGTGGCTGGGGTACTTCCCCGTCCCGACGATGAGCCGCGAGGTGAACGTCACCCCCGCCAGCGTGAAAGGCTTGTCCGCGATGCCGCTCATGACCGTCTCCTCGTAAGGGCCTGCGCTCACCCGCCACCCACGAAGGTGACGATCTCCACCCGGTCTCCGTCCTGGAGCCGGTGCTCGGGATGACGGGCGCGGCGTACCACCTCCGCGTTCACCTCCACCGCCACCCCCGGGCCGCTGCCCAACGCCAGCAGCGCCAGCAGGGACGAAAGGGTGCTGCCCTCCGGCAGCGTCCGCGCTTCTCCGTTGACCCACACGTTCACGGCCTCACGGCTCCTTCCGGCCCCCCTACGGACGGGACCCGCCGGTGCCAGTACAAGGGCGGTTCTGCCCTGTCAACGCACAGCCTCCCCCACGCAACAGGGCTGCTACAGCGGACGGGAACGGATTTTTCGAGCACAGGTGCGTTTTGTTCCGCTTCCCCAGCAGGCAGGGGACCAGGCCCTCCCTCTTGCGCAGGCCGCCCCTGGGCATGCCCATGCGTGGCGACAAGCGCTGTGCAGGTACGGGGTGAGCGCCCAGTTTCTGCCCAACGCCGGGGAACAAATCACCGGCACTCAAGAACACACTCACAGGGGGCGGTCACACATGCGGAAGCTCATGATTGCGGTCACGGCGGTCGCGGGTCTGACGATGGTCACCGGCTGCAAGAAGGACGACGTCCAGGATCAGCGCGAGGACGTCGCCGAGGCCCGTCAGGAAGCGGCGCAGGAGACGGCGGAGGCCCGTCAGGACGAGAGCAGGGAGCTGGCGTCCGCGCAGGAGGGCGCCAACGAGGACGTCGCGGAGGCGCGCCAGGACGCGAACGACAAGATCGCCAGCGCCAACGAGGAGGTCCGTGACGAGGAGCAGGACCTGGCCGAGGCCCAGGCGAACCGCAACGAGGACCTGGCCGAGGATCGGGCCAACCGCAACGAGGAACTGGCCACGGGCGGCTCCGGCATGGCCGGCGCCACCTCCGCCGCGGCGGCCACGACCGTCAACGGCCGCGTGCTGTCCAAGTCCGGCGACACGCTGACGCTGGTGGACAGCACCAACAAGGAACTGAAGATCAAGACCAACGACAAGACCGCGGTGATGGACAACGGCAGCCGCGCGGTGAAGCTGGACGACATCAAGGAAGGCTCGCAGGTGCGCGCCTCCTACGTGATGGACGGCAAGGACATGGTCGCTCGCGACGTGACCCTGGTGGCGCCCATCAAGAAGATGGACAAGTAATCCCCGCGCCTCACGCGCACCTGTCCTTCACGGACTGGGGAAATACTTGAAGGCGGCGGCTCCCACCCTCACGGTGGGGGCCGTTTCCTTTTTAGTCGGGGAAATGCCCGGTGGGGTCGGATGGGGATGTCTGACCCGGGTGGTAGGACGCGGGCGTGAGGAGTTCCTCATGCCTTCCCACGCCCGGGAAGCGCCTTCTCCCGTCAGGAGCGTCACCCACGATGGCCACCCAGCCCCCCGCGTACTCCGCAGCCCGGCCCTTCATCCTCTTCACCACCGGGGCCACGTCCTATGAGCTGGTGCGCTACCTGGGGTCGCGCGCCGGAGGGGAGCTGCTGCTCGCCCGCCGGCACTACGCGCGCACGCCGGGGGGGCTGGTGCTGATCAAACGCCTGCGCGACGTGACGGATGACGTGGCGCGGGCGCGGCTGCGCGAAGAGGTGAAGCTGCTCATGCGCCTGTCCCACCCGGCCATCGCGCCGGTGTACCTGGTGCGGGTGCACGACGGCGCGCCCCACCTGGTGACGGAGTACGTGGACGGGCCGTGCCTGGAGACGCTGTCCAGCTTCGCGGCGCTGCGGCGGCGGCCCTTCTCGGAGGCGTTCGCCGCGTACGTGGGCGCGGAGGTGGCGGACGCGCTCCACCACGCCCATGCGCTGGAGGACGCGCGCGGCCTGCCCGTGGGCGTGGTGCACCGCGACGTCAGCCCCCGCTCCGTGCGCGTGGACGTGCACGGGCGGGTGCGGCTGGCGGACTTCGCGCTCGCGTGGTCGCGGCTGCCCGGGCGCATGGTGACGGAGCCGGGGCTCGTGCGCGGGGACGTGGCCTATGCCTCGCCGGAGGCCCTGGAGGGACAGCCCCTGGATGGCCGCGCGGACCTGTTCTCGCTGGGGATGGTGCTGCTGGAGCTGCTCACCGGGCTGCACCTGCTGGACCTGGAGGACGTGGAGCGCGCCGCGCAGCTGGCCCAGCCCCTGTCCGGCACGCGCGGGCTGTGCGCGGAGACGCCCAGCTGGCTCCCCGCGCCGCTGATGGCCGCGCGCATGGCGTGCCTGACGTCAGCGCACGTGGAGCAGGCCACGCGGGGGCTGTCGCCGGGCATGCGGGAGGTGCTCCAGCGGGTGCTCCAGCGCGACCGCGACCTGCGCTTCCAGACGGGCGCGGAGCTGCGGGACGCGCTCCGGGCCCTGCTGAACGTGCAAGGGCGTCCCTATGGCCCTCCGGAAGCGCTGCATGAGGTGTCGGAGGTGCGCACGGACGCGCTCGTGGGGCCCGTGGGGGAAGCGGAGGCCGGGCTGCCGCTGGAGGACGACCTCTGGGACGGCTGCGACGACGAAGGCGCGGACTGGACGTGAGGACTTCCAGACGTCCCGGGGTGCTTGTCATCGCGGGAGGGCGTGGCGAAGACTGCTGGCATGGGTGACGTGAAGGAGCTGCACCGGCAGTGGTGCATCGCGGACGGACACGCGGATTCGCTGATGTGGAACCGCGACCTGTGCGAGCGGTCCACGGAGGGGCACGTGGACTTTCCCCGCCTGCGCGAGGCGGGGGTGAAGCTGCAGTGCTTCACGCTGGTGACCCGGGGCTTCCCGTTCATTGGCGGCTTCCCGCTGTTCGCCGCGTGGCGCAAGTGGCCCCGCGAGGCGCGCGGCGGCGAGTGGACGCGCGCGCTCTGGCAGATTGAGAGGCTGGACGCCTTCTGCGCCCGCTCCGGGGACACCGTGCGCGTCGCCACCACCGGGGCGGGGCTGGAGGACAACCTCGCGAACGGGCGGCTGTCGGCGGTGCTGGGGGTGGAGGGCGGCCACGCGATTGAAGGCCAGGTGGATCGGCTCGCGGAGCTGCACCGGCGCGGGGTGCGCTTCATGGGGCTCACGCACCTGTCCAACAATGACCTGGGCGGTTCGTCCTTTCCCATGATGGGCAACCGGGGGCTGACGCCGCTGGGGCACCAGGTGATGGAGGAGATGGCCCGCCTGGGGCTGAGCGTGGACGTGGCGCACGCCTCCGAGCAGACGCTCACGGACCTCTTCGCGCACCCCACCGTGCGCTACTTCTGTTCGCACACCGGCGTGCGCGCCGCGGGTGGCGGCTGGCGAAACCTGTCCGACGAGGCCCTGCGCACCATTGCCCAGCGCGGCGGCGTGGTGAGCATCATCCTGGCGCCGGTGTACCTGGGCGGCGACACGTTTGACGACGTGGTCCGCCACGTGGAGCACGCGGTGGACATCATGGGGGAGGAGGGGGTGGGCGTGGGCTCGGACTACGACGGCATGGTGGCGCTGCCCCGCGGCATGCGGGACGTGACGGATCTGCCGCGCCTCACGGAGGCACTGCTCAAACGACACCCGGAGTCGTGGGTGGAACGTGTGATGGGTGGCAACTTGCGGCGTTACTTCCGCGAGACGTTAGGCGGCGGTTGACAGCGAAAAACCTGTCGCGAAGAGTCGCCGGCACCCATGAACCGTCTTCCCCTCGCGCTCCTGTCTCTCGTCGGTTTCTTCCTTCTTTCCGGCTGTGGTGGGCCGGGCTCGGGCGACTCGTGTGACGGCGGCGACTACGTGTGCCAGGACGACGCGCAGGCCCTGGAGTGCCGCAACGGCACCTGGCGTCCGCTGGCGTGCCGAGGGCCGCTGGGCTGCCGGGAGCTGGCGGACAGCGTGCGGTGCGACACGTCCCTCAACCAGGAGAACGACGGGTGCGCCACGGACGCGGAGGGCAAGGGCGTGTGCAGCCCGAACGGCGCCGCGCTCCTCACGTGCCAGCAGGGCGTGCTGGTGAAGACGGCGGATTGCTCGTCGTGCGCCGTGCAGGACGCGCAGGCCGTCTGCCAGCCCTGAGGCTCAGCGCTCCGGTTCTCCTCCGGAGGACGGCGGCGCGGGCAGATAGCCGCCCGCCGCCATGCGCTTCCCGGACCGCTCGTACATGGCCGGCGAGAGGCCCTGGACGCCGGTGCCATCAATCCACCGGTTGTAGAAGTTGAAGAGGGCGCAGACGGACACAGCGTCGTAGACGGCCTCGTCCGTCCAGCCGGCCGCTTTCAGGCGCTCCACGTCCTCCCGGCGCACGTCTCCGGGCGCGTCGTTGAGTTGGTCCACGAAGGCGAACAACGCCTTCTCGGCCTCCGGGATGGGGGCCGTCCTCACCTCGTCCAGCACTGCCTGGACGCGCTCCTTGCTGCCCAGCAATTCCGCCGCGACCGCGGCGTGAGAACCCGTTCAAAATACGCAGGCGTTGCGCCGCGACGTATACGCGGCGATGAGCTCCCGCAGCCCGGCCGACAGCGGGGACGGACCGCGCATCACCTCGTGGGTGAAGGCGGACAGCGCGTCCGTCATGCGCGGCTTGAACGCGAACAGGTGCCAGATGCCCGGCGGCGTCATGCCTCCCTCGCGCGCCATGGCGATCAGCTTCCCGTAGTGCCCGTCGGATTCGTGCGACTCGACGTCGGGCAGGTACATGGCTTCCGGGGTGGGGGACTTCTTCATCGCGCACTTCCCTGGCGGACGACGGGACGCCGCCCATCAGGCCAGTGACGCAAGGAAGCTGTCCAGCACCGTGTTGAAGGCGTCCGGCTGTTCCTGGTTGGGCAGGTGGGCCGCGCCAGGGATGACCTCCAGCCGCGCGCCCTGGACCAGGTCCGCCATCTGCTTCGCCTTCGCCAGGGGCGTCACCGTGTCGTGCTCGCCCACCACGACCAGCGCGGGCCCGGCGTAGCGCGCGAGCAGGTCCTTGCTGTCCAGCCGCAGCGCCATGCCCCGCTGCGCGGCGGCAATGGACTCCGGCGACACGGACAGGCCCAGCTTCATCACCTCGAGGCCCACCGGTGACTCCGGCCCCGTGTGGACCAGCTTGGGGATCAGCCCCTGGACGACGGACGCCGTGCCTTCCTTCAGTGCCTGCTGCGCGGTGGCCTCGCGCTTGTCCCGCCCCGCGGCGTCATCCGCGGTGCACTGCGTGTCCGAAAGCACCAGCCCGCGTACCCGGCCCGGGTCCTCGCGCAGCAGGGCCAGGACCGCGTAGCCGCCCATGGACACGCCGCCCACCACCGCCGCGTCGATGTTCAGCGCGTCCAGCAGCGCGAGCGCGTCCTGCGCCAGTGTGCGCATCTCCGTGGGGCCTTGACCCAGCCGGCTCTGCCCGAAGCCGCGCAGGTCCGGCACGAGGAAGCGGTAGCGCCCGGACAGCGCGGCCACCTGCCGGTCGAACGCGGAGCCATCCAACGGGAAGGCGTGCAGGAGCAGCACCGGCAACCCCTGGCCCACGTCCCGGTAGTACAGCGGAATCCCATCCACGGTGACCGTCAGCATGCGTCCTCGCATCGGGCCCTCGAGGCCCGTCCCGGGTGCGGCGTCAGATCCACTTCTTGTACTTGAACCAGCCGACCAGCCCCACAGGGAAGCCCACCATGGTCACCCACATGGCGGCGTACCAGCCCGGTCCCGTCAACTGTTCGAAGTTCTGTCCGAAGAACCCCACGATGAAGGACAGGGGCAGGAAGAGGGTGGCGAAGATGGTGAGCTGCTTGCTGATGTCGTTGGTGCGTTGGGCCACCATGGACAGGTAGCCGTCCATCACGTTGCCCACGACGTCGCGGCTGGAGTCGATCTGCTCGTAGAGCCGGATGAGGTGGTCATAGACGTCGCGGAAGTACAGCGTCGTCTTCTCCTGGATCTGCGGGATGCCCCGGCGCGACAGCATGCCCACCACGTCCCGCTGCGGGGACAGCACGCGGCGCAGCGTCACCAGCGCGCGCTTGAGCTGGAAGATGCGCTGCAGGTGCTCTGGATCCGGCTGGGCGAAGATGGCGTCCTCCAACCCGTCCAGCTGGTCGCCGAAGTCGTCCATGATGGGGAACTGCGCGTCCACCAGCGCGTCCGTGAGCAGGTAGAGGACGACGTCCACGCCTCGGCCCAGCGTGCCCGCGGGGTCGTCCTTCACGCGGCGCAGGACCGCATCGAGGCCGGGCAGGCGCAGCGCATGCACGCTGATGAGCCAGTCCTGCGCGAGGAAGAAGTGGTGCTCGTGCAGCGTGAGCTCCGTGACGTCCGGCCCGCAGCTGAAGCCCTGCATCACGATGAACTGGTGGTGCGGGTACTCCTCCAGCTTGGGCCGCTGGTCCAGGTGCAGGCAATCCTCCACCGCCAGGCGGTGCAGCTGGAAGCGGTCGGCCAGCCGGCCCATCACCTCCGCGTCCGGCTCCAGGACGTCGATCCACTTGGGTCCCGGCCGGTCGAGCAGCTCCTCACCCCCTGAAACAGCCCTGCCGTCCTCCCACAGACAGACCTGGATCATTTCCGTGGACTCCCCGGGCCACCCAACCGGCCCGGGACGCTTGCTAGAACTCCCCGGACGCGATGTCGAGCGGTAGAGTGGGGGCAACGTGTCCGCTGCCGCCGAGAATCCTCCTCCGGCCTCCTTGACCCCGAGGCTCGAACAAATCCTCCAGTCGCTGCCCGACCGCGCCTTCTCCGCGCGGCTGCGCGCGGTGTATCTCGCCGCGGCCCAGGCCATCTCCCGGCTGAGCGACCTGGACCTGGTGAAGTATGAGACGCCCGTCGTCGACGCCAGCCCCGACCTGTCGCTGTGGGAGGAGATGGCACCCGTCATCCGCGACACGGTGATGGACGTCAACGCGCTGCTCAACGTCATCCGGGAGCAGTTCCCCGGCACGCCGCAGCCGTCCGCGTCCCGCAAGGGCCCCGCGGACGTGCCCACCATGCTCCAGGAGGGCATGGCGCGGCTGGCCCAGAGCATCACCCAGCTGGGTGAAGCCATGCGCAACCCGTCCGTGGTGAGCGACCGCTGGCAGCTGCTGGCGGAAATCCAACGTTTCCGGTCCGACTACCGCGAACAGATGAGCCAGCTCGTCTTCGAGTCCGCGAGCAGCTTCGGCGAGGTGTCTCGCGCCCAGGTGGTGCCCGGCTACGAGGCGGAGGTGAAGGCGGCCGTCACCGTGCGCGCCATCACGTCCGACCTGTCGCGCATCGTCGCGGCGCGGCTCAACAAGGTGCGAGACGCGAAGCCGGAGGAGGTGCTCTGGAACGCGCAGCAGCTCCAGACGGAGCTGGACGCCTTCGGCCGCACCGCCGCGTACCGGAACCTGCGCGCGCAGGACAAGCGCCACATCGTCGAGGCCCGCGCGGAGATTGGCGCGCTCGCGCTCGAGTCCACTCCGGAGAAGGCACGGCTGCTGACGGTGACGGAGGGCCTGGATGAACTGGTGCGCAGCCTGTCCGCGGTGAACCAGCGCCAGCTGCTCATCCTCCACGACCGCGAGGTGTGGGCCGCGTGCGGCGTGCGCCTGGAGCGCGCGCTGGCGCAGTCGAAGAAGGATCCGGCCGCGTCCGCCAAGGCGCTGGCGGAGGCCGCGGCCAGCGCGCAGTCCCTCTATGGCCGGGACGCGACCATGGACGCGTTCCTGCGCAAGGCGCGCAAGCTGAAGCTCGCCACGCTCACGGGCCCGGAGCTGCTCACCACCATTGAGTCCTTCCAGGCCCAGCTCGCGCAACTGGACGTGATGTGACGGCCGTGAATGCGAAGGCCGCGGAGCCGCGCCCCTTGAGGCAGGCGGACCTGTCCGGCGTGCAGGGCGTCTTCACCGACGTGGATGGCACGCTGACGACGGGCCACAAGCTGCGCAGCCAGACGATACGGGCCCTGGAGCAGCTGTCCGCGTCCGGCCTGCGCGTGGTGCTGGTGAGCGGCCGTCCGGCGGGGTGGGGCGAGGCCTGGGCCCGGCAGCTCCCCGTGGACGGTGTCGTCGTGGAGAACGGCGGGCTGTTCTTCCTCAAGGACGCCAGGGGGAAGCTGCGCAAGGTGTACCTGGAGCCGCCCGCCCAGCGCGTGGCGAACCGGCAGCGCCTGGAGCAGGAGGTCCAGCGCGTGCTCGCCCAGGTGCCCGGCGCGCGGCTGTCCGTGGACAGCCGCTATACGGAAGTGGACCTGGCGGTGGATTACAACGAGGAGGCCCGGCTGGGCGATGAGGGTGCGTCCCGCATCGAGTCGCTGCTGCGGGCGCGGGGCGTGACGGCGGTGCGGTCGTCCGTCCACGTCAACTGCTGGCTGGGCCGCTTCGACAAGCTCTCCGCGTCGCGCCGCTTCGCGAAGGTGGCGTGGGGCGAGAAGCTGGACCCCGCGGACGGCCGGTACGTCTACGCGGGGGATTCTTTCAACGACGCTCCGATGTTCCAGGCGTTCAAGCTGGGCGTGGGCGTGGCCAACGTGCGCGCGGTGCTGGACCGCATTGACGCGCCGCCGGCCTTCATCACCCGGGCGCCCGAGGGGCGGGGCTTCGAGGAGCTGGCGCGTGCCCTCCTCGCCCGCCGCCGGACGGTCCGCAGTCGAGGAGTTTCAACGTGAATGTCGTGAAGCTGGAGCTGGCCCGGGGCCTGGGGCGTCACCTGCGTGCGGGGCACCCGTGGGTGTTCCGCAAGGCCCTGGAGCACATGCCGCGGATTCCTGCCGGCAGCGTGGTGGACCTGACGGAGAACGGGAAGTTCGTCGCGCGTGGGTACTACGATCCGCACTCGGCCATCGCGGTGCGCGTGCTCACGCGGGACTCGCGCGAGACGGTGGACTCGCGCTTCATCACCCAGCGCGTGCAGCGCTCGCTGGCCGCGCGCACGTCCCTCATCGACCTGAAGGACACGGACAGCTACCGCCTCATCCACGGCGAGGGTGACGGCCTGCCCGGCGTGGTGGTGGACCTGTACGCGGGCTGGGCGGTGATGAAGCTGTACTCCGCGGGGCTCACCCCCTACCGCCCCCTCATCGTGGAGGCGCTGAAGGCGGGCGTCCCGGGCCTCAAGGGCATCCTCGGCCGTGACGAGGTGGGACGCGACGACGTGGAGGAGGACGACGGGCGCGGCAGCGGGAAGATGCTGTGGGGCGAGGAGGCCCCGGAGCTCATCCCCATCCGCGAGCGCGGCGCCATCTTCCTGGTGGACGCGTGGAAGGGGCAGAAGACGGGGTTCTTCCTGGATCAGCGCGAGAACCGCCACCTCATGCGGCGGCTGGGGCAGGGGAGGGACGTGCTCAACTGCTTCAGCTTCAGCGGCGGCTTCTCCGTGAACGCCGCGCTGGGCGGGGCCAACAGCGTCTTCTCCGTGGATCAGGACCCGGAGGCCATCGCCCTGGCGCGGGAGAACTTCACGCGCAACGGGCTGCCCGCGGCGAAGCACGACTTCCTGGCGGCGGACGTGTTCGCGATCATCCAGTCGTTCAAGGAGGAGGGCCGCACGTTCGACCTCATCATCCTGGACCCGCCCGCCTTCGCGAAGACCCAGCGCGCGGTGGAGGCGGCCGTGGACGGCTACGCGTCCCTCAACCGGCAGGCCCTGGCGCTCCTGCGTCCCGGCGGCCTGCTGGCCACGGCGTCGTGCTCCGCGCGCGTGACGGGGGACATGTTCATGGGCGCCGTGCGCGAGGCGGGCTTCAAGGCTGGCGTGGACCTGGCGCTGGTGGAGGAGCGCTACCAGCCGCCGGACCACCCCGTGCGCCTGCAGTTCCCGGAAGGGAAGTACCTCAAGTTCTACGTGATGCAGGCGGTGTAGCGGCCGGTGCGGTCCCGGGGCGCGCCTGACTGAGAGGCGCGCCCTCGTGGGAGCCCGGAGCGCTCAGGTCCCGAAGACCTGGTGGGCCACGCGGTCCAGCACGTCCTTGCCCCAGACGACGCTGGCCTTGCCCAGCCGGTCCAGGTCGCGGGCGAACTCGCGGCCGTCCGGAACGACTTCGTAGGTGCGGGTCAGGAAGAGGCTGCCGCTGCCGGGCTCGAAGTCGACGTTGCCGCCGCCGGTGTCCGTGCCGTTCTCCTGCTGCTGATGGAAGCCCTCGATGATGCCGGGCTTGGGCGGCTCCCGGAACCGGTAGATGAGGGCGCTGCACTTGAGCGCGGGAGGGGACTCGACGTGCTCGAAGGCGTACTGGCCCTCGCCGTTGAGCATGCCGCCCAGTCCCTGCTCATTGAGGCCTTCGGTGACGCCGGCGCCTTGCGTCTGGAGGTACCACTTCACCAGCTGCCGGGCCGCGTCGCGCGTCATCGGTCCGCCCGAGGACGGCGCAGGACGCGCCATGCCCATGGAGGACAAGAGCCACTGCAGCTTGCTGGTAAAGGAGCTGATCACTTCGCGGGGATGACGCGGTCCGCGACGCGATTGAAGACCTCGTCGCCCCACACGAGGCTGGCTTCCACGAGCCGGTCGACATCTTCCTTGAACTGCTGCTCCGCCGGCACCACGCCGTACGTGCGGCTCAGGAAGAGGCTCTTGTTCTCGGTCTCGTAGTCCACCTTGCCGCCGCCGGTGTCCGTGCCCTTCTTCTCTTCGTCACGGAAGCCGTCGATGACGCCCGGACGGGGCGCGTCGCGGAAGCGGTAGATGAGGGCGCTGCACTTCAGCGCCCCAGAGTCCTTCACGTGTTCGAAGTAGACCTGCGCGTCGCCGAGCGCGGCGCCGCCGAATCCCTTCGCGTTCAGCCCGGAGGCCTGAGCATCGCCTCCGTGGGCCCGGATGAATGACTGCACCAGTCGCTGGGCATCTTCGAGCGTCATACGTGCAGTCATAGCACAGGCCGTTGCCTACCTCAGAAATTGCCGGCGCGGGCCTGGTCGAACGGGACGCGCTGGTTGAGGTACGTGTCGTTGATGTTGTGCGCGCCGGAGAAGATGCTCTTCTCGGAGAAGTAGTGGATCTTCGCGTCCTTGCCGGCGTGCTTGATCAGGTCCAGGGGGCCCTTGCCGCTGGTGCCCAGGCCGAAGAGGCCCGGCACGGGGTCCTTGTCGTTGACGTAGTGGACGTACTTGGGGCCGTCCGGGTAGGTCGCCGCCGCGGCGCCGAAGGTCTCCACGGAGACCTTGCCCAGCTTCTCCTGCACCTGCGCGGGGGACAGCCCGTCTTCGATGCGCAGCCGCTTGGCCACGTCGTTCAGCGCGCGGCTGGTGATGAGGCCACCCTGGCTGTGCGCCATCAGGTGCACGTCACGGCCGGCCTTCAGCTCCGTGTAGAGCGAGTCCGCCAGCGTATCCACGGCCGGGTTCTTGCCCTTGTCCATCTTGTCCGTCACGCACTGGCCCAGGTCCTTGAAGAAGCCCTCGGTGGAGTTGTGGATACCGATGGTCTTCTGGCCCGTCTTGTCCGCGATGGCCTGCATCGTGGTCTCCTGGCCACCCTTGTCCGTCATCATCCCGTTCACGTAGATGATGGTGCCGGGCTGCTTCACGCCGCCCTTGGGCTCGTAGGCCGGGATCTGGCTCAGCGGGGTGCTGGCGTCGAAGGCCTGCCCGCCCTTGCCCATGATCTTGCCGTCATAGGCCTTGTCCTTCGCACCCGCCGGGGCGGTGAACACGGCCGCAGGGGCCGCGGTGCGCACCGCGCTGTTCGTCGCCTTGGCGTCGAAGCCGTCCTTCACGGTGTTGGCCGGCTTCGCCGCAACCGGGGTGGCCGGCTTGGCCGTGGTGGCCGGCGTCGTCCCCGTCGTGGGGGTGCGCGCGATGTTGTTGGTGGAGGTGCGCCCGATGGTTCCCATGGCTTGAGGCTCCTGCGGATTTTTGAAGGGGGGAGGGAAAGCTTGCTGCGTTGATCCATTCTCACCCGAACCGCCGAAAAGTTGCGAGCAGGTCACGGAATGTGTGCAACGCGCTGCGTCGCCGGAACTCCGGCCGGGGGACGGGAGGGGGCGGTTAAGGTGGGGGCATGGTCCAGAAAGGTCAGTTCCTGGAGCGCTCCACGCTCATCCCCGTGGGTTCGGACGGCGCGGTGATGGAGGGCACGGTGCACCGGGGCCAGAAATCGCCGCCGCTGCTCATCCTCCCGCCCCGGCCGGAAGAAGGGGGCGGGATGGATCACGTCCTGGCGGCGGAGGTGGCCTTCGCGGTGGCGCGGGCGGGCTTTCCCACCCTGCGCTTCAACCACCGGGGCGTGGGCGCCAGCCAGGGCGTCCGGGGCTCCGGTGGGGCACTGGTGGAGGACGCGGAGGCCGCGATGCGGGTGACGCTGGAGAACGCGGGCACGTCCGCGCTCGCGGTGGCGTCGCTGCATGGCGGGGCCCGGGTGGCGCTGGCGCTCCAGGAGCGGCACCCGGCGGTGGGCGGACTGTGTCTGGTGGCGCCGGATGTGGACCCGCTGTCACTCGTGCGACTGTCGTGTCCGCTGCTCGTGATTGTCGGGGCGGAGGACACCCGGGTGCCCCGGGCGGCGCTGGCCGCCGCTGTCGCCGAGGCCGGGGGCGATTTAGAGGTCATCGACGATGCCGGGGCGACCTTCCATCGCAACCTTCCCCAGGTGGGGCGAGCGGCGGCGGCATGGCTCCAGCGGCTGGCGGGCGGGTAGGGCG
>NZ_RAWK01000024.1 GCF_003612165.1 Corallococcus aberystwythensis
GGGTGAAGGTGGGGGGGATGATGATCTGCCGGCAGATGCCGCCCACGGCGAAGGGCATCTGCTTCATCTCGCTGGAGGACGAGACGGGGATCGCGAACCTGGTGGTGCCCTCGGAGGTGTATGCGCGGTGCAGGCAGGAGATCCACGGCGCGCTGTTCCTCGTGGGGGAGGGGATGCTGGAGCGCTCGGGGAAGGTGACGAACGTGAAGACGCGCAGCGTGGTGTCCGTGCGGCAGTGAGGCATTGAGGTCCCGCGTCACATCTGCACGTCTGTTCCCGTACGCCGCCGGCACAGGGGTGTAGCGACCTGCAGGGGCATGGAACAACCCGTATTGCAGGCGATATAGGTTGCGTTTGTCCGGAGTGTAGTAGCGTGGATCAGAACGGGAGGGTTCTCAGTGCGCAACAGTCTTCGGTGGTTGGGGTCGCTGCTCGATCGCGTTGGCCTGTCGGAAGTGGTGGAGGAGGCGAGCGATTGGGTGCGGTACTACGCGCAGGGGAAGCCGCCCGTGAGCGAGCCGCAGTCGACCCGGGTCTCCCGGCCGGTCCACTCCGAGCCCCCGCGTGCGTCCATGCATGAGGTGATCGAGTCGCTGCGCAACGCGATGCCGGAGCGACAGGTGGACGCGACGGTGGTGGAGGTCCCTTTCGAGGGCCGCATGGAGCTGGCGCAGGCCGCTCGCCGCAAGACGGCGCCCAAGGCGAAGAAGGCCGCGGGCAAGAAGAGCGCTGCGGCGAAGAAGGCTCCGGCGGCGAAGAAGGCCGCCCCCGCGAAGAAGAAGAGTGCCGCGAAGAAGGCGCCCGCCGCCGCGAAGAAGGCGGCTTCGTCCGGAGGCGCGAGCGAGGACGCGGTGTCGGTGCTGGAAGCCGCGCTGCGAGGCCACGCGCGCCAGAAGGACCTGGTCTCCGCCGGCAAGGAGAAGGATCAGCTCCTGCGGTCGCTGATCCCCCTGTACCTGGCGAAGGCGCTGGACGTGGAGGTGACGTCCGGAACGACGTCGCGCTTCTGGAGCGGGCTGGGCGTGACGTACGCCGCCCCGAACGCGGCCAAGGCCCTGCGCCTGCATGCCGGCTACGCCCAGGACACCAAGAAGGGCAAGGCCATCACCGCCAAGGGCGTCCGCTACGTGGAAGACGCCCTTGCGCAGGCCGCGAAGTAGTCCAGCCAGACGCCTCAAGTCTTGAAGGACCACGGGCGCTCCCGGGATGACCCCCGGGAGCGCCCGCGTCGTATGGCGTCAGTGTTTCAGTACGCGAAGCACTGCGTGCCCGCGTCGTTGGGGAACGCCGGAGAGGGAATGGACGCGGGGTCCGCGCAGTAACCGTTGTGGTAGGCGACGTTGCAGGCCGTGCCGCTGTCGGGCTCCGTACTGCTCCCCGAGAAGGCGTTGGGATAGGAACCCCACACCGGGCAGCCATAGTCGCTGCAGTACGTGTGGATGCCGTTGTAGCAGGAGCCCAGCGTGGACTGATGCCCGGGCGACCCGGAGATGTCGATGGCGTGGCGGAAGTTGCGCAGCTGGTTTCCGTAGATCCAACTGTTGAGGGTGTTGGACGTCACCACGCCCATGTCCCCCGAAGCCGGAGACCCCTGGGAGTCGAAGATATTGAACCCCACGAAGCCCCAGTTGACCCGGTACAGCGTCATGCCCAGCTCATTCTTGTAGAAGCGGTTGTCCCGGACGTAGACATGGTCGATGAAGCCGCGCAGCGGGTCCGTCTGGGCGAAGTAGGACTGCGCCCAGTCGAACATGTGCTGCCGCAGGTCCAGCACGTGCTGGAAGCTCTGGAGCTCCGCGGGGTGGTAGCCCGTCAGTCGCTGGAAGGTGCAGTCATCCGCGTGGGCGTACTGGCTGCCGTCCGTCAGGAAGCCCAGCTTGAAGCCCGACACGAAGTTCTCCGTGTAGGTCGTGGACTGCGAATAGGGCAGGTGTCCGTCGGTGCTCATCCCGAAGAAGTTCTCAGCCGCGGTGGGGGTGCGGACCGCGACGTTCTTGAACACGTCCGTGTGACCGCCCACCACGTTGACCGCCACCTTCACGTCGCAGATGGAGTTGTGGTGGACCTGGGAGCGCGCGTTGGGGTTGCCCAGGAACTCGTACGGATGGACCGCGCAATAGCTCGGCGTGCCCCACTCCGTCGTCGGCGCCACGCTCACGCAGTAGGCGTTCTCGGGCCGCACGCCTCCGTCGTCCAGCTTGTCATCGGTGCCCGCGTCGCCTGTCTGGAACACGTCCGGCGCGGGGCATCCCGCATCAGGAGGCGGGGTGGTGCCATCCGCGTTGCAGGTCTGTGGACGGCAGTACTGCGCGTGCTTGCTGAAGAGCATGTTCTTCTCGAAGAGGCCGGGGCCGGTGGGGCACCCTCCTGCCGGCTTCGGCGTCAGGGTGAGCTTCAGCCCGGGCACCGTCTGACACTGCGGGTCTTCCTTGATGTAGACGGTGTTGAAGCCAAACGAGATGGCTCCACCCACGTGGGCGATCTTCAGGTGGTGCAGGTTGATGGGGGCGCCCGTGGTGTTGTTGGATTGCTGGACTCGCACGCCCACGGTCACCAACCGGTGATCCGTCAGGAAGTTCGTGGGCAGCGTCGCCGCAGTGGGCTCGTTGCCATCCAGCTCGAGGATGGAGTTGAGCGTGTGGCCCCGGGACTGACAGTCCTGGGCCAGGTTGTAGCCGGCCTGCGTCGTGCCCGACAGGGTGAGGTACGACACGCTGACGTTCGCCAACTGCTGGGCCGCGGGAAGGGTGGGGTCGTCATCCACCAGGACCAGGGCCTCGAGCTTCACGGCGCCCGGAACGTTGATGACGGTGGGAGCGGCCTCGTAGATCTGTGAGCCCTCCAGGTGGATGCCACTGGGGACATGGAGGCCCACGCCCTGGCTATCGATGCCACTGATGGGATAGTTCGGAGCCGGGATCTTGGTCTGATTGGTGATGGTGATGACGCCCGGATCGAGCAGGACCTTCGGATGGCCGGACTGCTTCGCCCAGTCGATGGCCTTCTGGTACCAGATGCCCCGGGGGCCCGTGACGACGACGGGGCCCGTGTTGTCGTCGGTGCAGACAGTGGTTGAATCACCGGCACGGCAGGTCACGCCCAGCTGCCCCGTGGCGCAGAATGCGTTCTGGAGTGCTCCGGTCGCGTCGTAGACCCGGGCGCACATCGTGCCCGGGAGGTTGTTCGGATACGGAACCCCTGCGTCGCTCGAACTTCCCGGGTTGCCCGGTTGGTTGGGGATCTCCGGCTCCTCCATGGCGACCACGACGCGGCTGTCGGTGCCGCCGTCGGAGACAGAGCTGGGTTGGGACAGGCACCCGGACGCGAGGAACAGGGGCAGGGTGCAAAACAGCGCCTTCCCCAGGGACTGGCGGAAGGCAACAAGAGGAACAGGCAAGGCCATTGGCATTGCCGGCCTCTTATTTCAAACACCTGTCAAAAGCCAGACGTCAGCCTTCGCGCTCGGAACGGCTGCCAGGAATCGCCGGGTTGTCCGTCCTCCGGTACGTGGCCACCACGGAGTACTTCGTGTCCGCCGTGTGGTTCCGGCTCGCCGCGTGGAACAGCCGCGCGTGGAAGAGCAGCACATCTCCGGGTGACAGCCGCACGTACTGGGTGTCCTTGATGAGCGCCGCGTTCTCCGGCAGCTCCGGCCGCAGGAACAGCTTCGCGTCGTAGCGCTCCGGCGCGAACTGCATGCGGTGCGTTCCGGGCAAGACCTTGAGCCCGCCGTTCTCCGGCGTCTCCGCGCCCAATGCCAACCATGTGGAGATGAGCTCCGGCCGCGTGAAGGCCCAATACCTCACGTCCTGGTGCCAGCCCGTATCCGACGAGAAGCGCGGCTGCTTCGTCATCACGCAGTTGTGATGCGCCCGCGCCTGCACCACCGGCCCGTCCAGCAACTGCTCCAACGCCTCCACCATCCGCGCGTCGTCGAACCACGCCGCGAACAGGGGCGAGCGGCCATGGGCCCTCAACAACCGCCGCACCGTCCGGCCACCTTCGTCCATCAGGCTCGCCGGAGAACCCGGGTAGGCCACATCGGCCTCGTATTCCACGGGCCCGTCACCGGACGCGAGCTGCTCCTGGATGGCGGCCCGCATCCGCTCGCATAGTTCTATATCTACAAAAGAGCGGATGACTAAATAACCTGTTTTCGCAAAAAACTGAATAGCTGTGAGAGGGAGCATGGCTGGACTGTCGGCAGGTCGGTAGAGTTCACTTGCCGTTACTAATTGGGAAAGATGCTCCTGGCGGGCTTCCGGGCAAGATAGATGAGTGTATTCCAATCATCCTCAATGCTTCGGAAATTTTCTTAACTGTCGTGTATTTTGCTCCGGTTCCGGCATATAGCGACTGGAGGAGCGGCCAAGATTTTTCGATCCTTGTAACAATCTCGTCTTCCTGATCGGGCGAAAGCAAGATCGAAACAACACAGTCCGACAGCTGCACTGGATTTTTAAAAGTCACTGGCGGGGGCATGTGCCTAGGGGGAAGGCCCACTCGTGGCATCAGTAGCGCATTGCCTTGAATTACGCCTCTGATGAGGGGGCTGACTACGGGTAACGATGGGAGGTTCCCAGGGAGACCCGAAAGGGCGGTGCTGTGGATGAGAGGCAAGCCAATCCGAGGGCGTTTGCTGCCGATCCTATGGATCGGCAGTCCCCCACGTACCACATGGCAACTCAGATCTGCCTGCATCGGTTGTTCGGTGAGCGCTTTCTGAGGCTTGCGGCCATCTCGCTCGAAAGTCACCAAGAGTGAAGATGCTCGGGTACCTCTAAATGTCGAATCTTTCCATTTCCTAATCACCTGGATTTTATAGGAACCAGAAAGTAAACTTAGCGACTCCGCATCCAAATGCGAGTGCATAAGAGATTCTGGCACGAGAGCTACAATAGCAATGCGGGGGGTTAGGATCTCGGCAGCAGTCAGGATGTGGGCCATCGCGGGACTGCATTTTCTTGATGTTGCACTGAATGTGGTTGAACGCCAGTCAACACCGCGCATGCTGAATGGGGGGTTTGCAACAACTAAATCAAAAGAGCTCAGACGTGTGAGCACTTTTGTCGATGCGCGAGATCGGCGATCGAGAAAATCACCAACGGAAAGAATCCAATCAGGATGGCTTGAGCGCAGAGTAGCTATGGCGCTGGTATCGATGTCGATCCCATATATCGAGATCTGGGGGTTCTTTGCTTGGACGGCGCGAAGAAGGCTGCCTCCTCCACATGCTGGGTCGATGCACGTTTCTGCCTTGGTGAGATCAATAGCGTTTGCAACGTAAGAGGCGACCTGTGGAGGGGTATAGTACTGATCCAGGCTCAACGAGGCAGTTCCGGTTGTGAGTGGTTTTCTTTAATTCTGTAGATGTGAATGGGGCCTACTCCACTGGATCTCTGTGGGCTCCGGACAGGATGGTCGTATACAATCTCGACACTCTGCGGGTTCTCTAGTGCAAACAGGATTGCACCTAGTGCATGGGGCTTGGTCCCAATCGGCGCTATATACATATATGCGGATGGGTTTTCGTCCTGCACTGTTTTAAGAGCCTCATATGCTTCGAAGGGGCAGCTGGCCTTGGCAAACTGAATGTCAGTGTGTGCACGGGCCTCCTCAAGAAACTCCCAGTTGCAGGAAATCGCATGGGCTGGGAATTCCATTTGGAATCCAGGGATGCCAAGAACCGGCACTGTCTTGGGGACGGACTCCAGTGTGATTGCGATTTGGCTCGCGCGCATGCCTTCGAACCCAAGAAATACAATGAATATTGGTTTCGAGTTCTCCTCGGGCCCTTGCAGTTTCGCAAAGCCTGGAAGAGGCGATACGCCAAGAAAGCTGTCGCTGAGGTTGAAGATTGTCGAGGAGGCGGGACTTGAGTGAAAACGGTACTGATGGGGCTCTGCGTAGACTATGTCAACCGTATCGACATGGTCCAAGCAACTCCTAATCAGGGGGGCCCATACGTGGTGAGACATTCCAGTAATGTCGACATATGCATGGTTTTTGTTTTACCAGACTTGCTGGAGCGCCTCAATGTTTCGTAACTGCAGCGTGAGACTCCCTTTGGATGTCGCAACCCTGATTTTGTCAGCCTGTTCATCAACAATGGACACACACTGTTCAGGTGCGGTGGACTCCAGTTCTTTCCAGGTGGGCAGGCTGCTCCTGTCGTCAAGACTTAAGGCGGAATAAAGATAAGTCGCGGTATTTGACAGGGCTTGGGGGGCTAGTGTTGAGTAGGTTCTTGTTTTTATTGCGTAATCAATATAGCTGCTCACGTGGCTTGCCCTCCGCTAAAAAACGCTGAAAAGAGAGCAAGTTGTTCGGGAAGATCCTCCTGAGGTGTCTGAGAGCGATCTTGAAGCAACTGAGAAATGGCTTGACGAGGAGCGTCCTTGAGCCTCTCTAGTGCTTCTGCGCTGAAAGTTATTCGGCGTTTGCGCCGATGTGAGAACTCGAAGAAGGGGGAAAATATTGGATGCAGTCGATACTCATCCTCCTTTGTCTCTAGCGTACTCGTCGCTTTGGTTCTTGGGGTAGCCTCAAACGCAAGGTGTCCTACGCCGTCTTCAAGCAGCTTAATTATATTTACTTTGGCAGAATTCGAGCCTGCCAAAACAAAACTGTTAATCTCTGGTGAGTGCCCCTCGGGATTTCGTGCGAGCTCGAAAAAGACTTTTCCAATGGCTAGGACCATGCGCTTGATTTCGCGCCCATGCTCACTAAGCCCTTCCAACTGATCAAGGCGACGCTTGCCAACTGTCTTGCAGGCGGCCGTTTGGATTTTCGGGTCAATCTTCAAGGCTTTTGCTGCAGACTCCTCCGTAGAAGCAAAGGCGAGGCTCAAGCTCTCGTGGATTAGCTCAAGAAAATAGCGAATGTTCCCGGATGAGATGCCTAAGAATGTGCGTGTGCCACAATAGTATTTTCTAACTCTGACACCGCGGTGGCCCTTGGTTATCCAAAACAGGCTGGCGTAACCGTGGTTGTTGAGGCGTTCGCTCCACTTGTCGGGCGATTTAAACCAGTCGTTAGCTAGGCTAGGAACTGGCTCGTGGGAGCTTTCTGACCAGTACTGCAGGAAGTAGAGATCTTCTGGGGGAATGCTCTTGATCCAGTTGGTGACCTCTGGCCTGCATGCTTCACTAACCTCAGTCAAGACTTCCTCGGCATGACTGAGTGCGCCGAGTCGGTGGGCCTCCTCCCTGCGACTCAAGTCAGGAAGTAAATCGTCAAGGGTGTGGACTGGAGCGCCTACTTCTCGGGCATGCAAGATTCGCTTTTCCGCGACATGCATTGCAAAAGTTTCGAAATTCTCCTCGTTTGAGATATCCACCTCAAGCAGATCATGGGGACTGCCGAGCATGTCACTTGAGTCGATTGTTTGGCGACACCTAAGTCCGTTTCGGCGCACCCCGATTTTGTATGATAAAGGAGGGGCCGAATGTTTTATGTATGTATTTACTACCGCCTGCTGGTAGTCGAGAAGGTTTTCGTACTCGTCGACTGCGCAGAATATGGTTCTGTTCTGTATTGGGTCTTGCTCCTGAATCGTCTCTGCGAATAGCCGTACGGGGCTCTCTGCGATGGATAGGTCGATACTTCCTTGGGTATTGATGTTGTTGACGTGAAATTCCAAGGCAATGATTCCGGTGCGGACTGCATCGGACAGACCGGCGAGGTCGTCAGCTGTGGCCAGAGCTAGACTTTTGCTAAGATCGCGAATAGTTGATTGCCGTAGTGTCGACCAACCTTCATTCTTGATGAGCCATGCGTAGAGCCGACAGAACTCTTGGCAAACCAAGAGATTGAAGTAGTGGGAGAAAAGTTTTGACCATCGTCTGGGATCGGTTGCTTCCCCATTGAATGCGTGTGATTGGTTTTTGTTAATTTTGATGTAGATGCCTAGGTAGGGGAGCCTTTCAGGGGCGGAGTGTTGATGTGGCATCCGCACTCGCGTCGCGTCGAAGCGCAATGACTTTAGCGCTGTCGTCTTCCCTGTTCCTCGGCCACCAACAAGCAGTGTTGGCCGTGGGGCCTCAAGTTTCTTGAAGTAATTGGGCTCAATAAAGAGTGTGCCAAACAAGTCTTGACGCCATTCAGACCGAAATTCCCCAAAGAGCTCTGTGAGGATTTTTTCAGGGTTTGCTGCTCTCAGAGGCGCTCGATCAATGGTGTCCATTTCGGACCTCCCTGTGCCCAAAGAAGCGGAACTGTTGAATCAGGAACGGAATGTTCAAAGGCGATGGCTAGGGCCAAATTGTGGAATCCATACTGGCGATATGTGTTTTTCATTAAGTAGTCATCGACAATCAATCCTTGCGCATACTTATTTATCAGCAAGTCAATCTTCTTGATGGCGTCGGCTTGTTCTGTTGGCTCGCAGATGGTTTCTGGGTGAAGAGAGTATTTGTGGTCCAAGAGGTGAGTGGTATGGATATTTATTTGGGGGATTTCTTTCCCTATCCGCAGAACTCCATAGAGCGTTGCGACTGGACATACGTAGTGGGCTTTGAATTGAGACACCTTGAATGCTTCATCGAAACTCCTGGGGTGGCTCGAACGGTATGGGCGATGCCAGGTTTTTATAAACTGCTCTCCTGATCCTATGAAGTCGTCTATGAATATGATCGGCTTTCCATGGACTGCCTCAAGAACTGCTAGCGCAGGATCGATAATTTTCTCTCCATCCAGCCTCAGGACTTGACGTGCCTTCCGACAGAAGAGGTTTCCAGACTCAGCAGGATTCGGTTCTTCTTTTTCGGTTCTTGTTATGTAGGCAGAATTTATTAGTTTGTTGTAGTTGATCCAGCGGCTGTTTGTTGTTGCCTGTGCCGAGGCGAGTGACTGAACAAGCAAGGCGTAAGCTGACTTCAGGAGTCTGTCTGTCACTTCGTCTGAGAAGAATGTGAATCTGTCGAGCAGCAGCGCGGCTGCGGCTCGGTCGTTATCTTCAAAGTTTCTGAGCCATGCCTGAGGCCTAATTCTGGGCTCCTTCTTCCAGAGTCCAGATTTCTTGAGTGCTTCGAGTTTTCTCGTTGTGTTCGCCAGTATTTGGTTTTCGTCGATAGGCATAGATTTTCTTTTTGGTGTTGTGCTCAGCCCAACAGCCGCGAGTCATCCAGGTCGATTTCATCCTGGATGAGGTCCACGCCGTTCTGCCGGAACCGCCGCGCCGCCGCCCGGCTGCGCGGCCCGTGCCCGTGCTCCAGGCACCACTGCGCGTGCTCGCTCAAGAGCGCCAGTTCCAGCGTGCGCCCCAGCGTCAGCGAGAAGCGCCGCGCCCCGGCCTCCATCGTGGTGGGGTTCGCCATCGCGCCGGACACCCACGCCCGCGCGTGCTCCAGCGCGTCGTGCGCCGTCTGGACGCAGGGGCGGAGGCCCGCGTCCGTCACCTTCGACAGCCGGCCCTCCACCTCGTGGAAGAACGCCTCCAGCGTGCCTTCCTTCGCCAGCGCGCGCAGCGAGTCCAGCGACAGGACGTTCGTCGTGCCCTCCCAGATGGACAGCACCTGCGCGTCCGCCTGGATGCGCGGCAGGCCCGTGTCCTCCACGTAGCCCGCGCCGCCAAAGGACTCCGTCGCCTCCGACGTGACGTGCACCACCTGCCGGCCCGTCGTCAGCTTCGCCAGCGGCGTCACCAGACGCTGCAACAGCTGCTCCTGCTCCGTCGCCGTGCGCGTCTCCAGCTTGCCCAGCAGCTCCACCCCGCGGAACGCCAGGAGGAAGCCCGCCTGGAACTCCGCCTCCAGCCCCGCCAGCGTGTCCACGTGCAGCGGCTTCTCCGACAGCGGCGCGCCGAACTGCACCCGGCGCTTCGCATAGTCATGCGCCAGCGCCAGCGCGCGGCGCATGGCCCACGTCGCGCCCATCGCGTTCCAGGTGCGCGTCACGTTCAGCATCATCGCCATGTTGCGGATGCCGTCCGTCAGCCCCGCCACCGGCGTCGCCAGCGTCCCGTCCAGCGTCAGCTCCGCCGTGGGCACCTTCTTCGTGCCGAACTTGTCCTTCAGCCGGTTGATCTGGATGCCATTGAGCCGGCCCTGCGCGTCCCGCGTCTCCACGAAGAAGAGCGCCAGCCCCTTGCCGCCGGGGCCGTTGCCCGTGGGGCGCGCCAGCGTCAGCGCCATCTGCGCCGTCGTCGCGGACGTGAACCACTTCGTGCCGTACAGCCGCCAGCCCTCCGCGGACTGCCTCGCCTCCGTCAGCGTGAGCCCCACGTCCGAGCCGCCCGTGCGCTCCGTCATCCACTGGCCCGACGTCCAGAACGTCGCCGGATCGCGCGACGTCAGGCGGGGCAGGGCGTGGTCGATGAGGGCCTTGTTCCCCAACGACAGCAGCGACCGCGCCGCGCCGTCCGTCATCGCCAGCGGACACGAGTAGACGTCCAGCGACGGCTGCACCAGGTAGTTCAGCGCGAACTGGTGCACGCGGCTGAGCGCGCCGCTCTTCTGCTCGTAGGCCACCGCGACCAGGCCCTTCTTCGCCGTCAGCGCCTCCGCTTCCTTCCACAGCGGCGTCACCTCGATGTGGTCGATGCGCTGACCCCACGGGCTCCACTGCGTGAGGACGGGCTCGTTCAGCCGGTCGCGCTGCTGGAACTCGTAGAAGTACTTGCCTCCCAGCTCCCCCAGCTCGCGGAAGTCATCCTGGAGCGAGCGGAACATGTCCGGCGGAAGGGTCCGGGCCAGGTAGCCCTGCAGGAACGCGTCGTCGTCGTACTGGTTGCCAAGAACGGGTGGCGCCTGGAAGAAGCTCATGGCCCGAAGTTAACACCCCTGCCACAACGGTGGGGTAGAGTGGTCTCCCCCTCCGCCGGAGCCGTGATGACCGACTTCTTCCGCAGGCCCCCACCTGGCCCAGGTCCGTCTTCTTCCGACGCCGAGCAGGATCCGAATCGCAGCATCACGCCGCTGGAGACGCCCGCCTCGCCGGCGAGCCCTGTCTTCGCGCCGCCGCCCCGTCCGCGTGCGCCCAATACGGCCGGGGTGCCGCTCGGCGGACAGCAGCCCCCGGAGCCCAGCCGCTCCAGGCCCGCGCAACCCGCGCCGCTGCCCTCCGTCATCTTCGACCCGATGCCGCGCCCCCGCGTGCCACCTCCCGCCGCGGGCGGAGGTGTCGCACCGCCCGGAGCGCCGCCGCCCTTCAGCGAGGAGATGCTGGACGTGCAGACGGAGCGGCGCACCGCGCCCCCCGGCCCGCCTCCACATCCCACGGAAGGCGACCGGCGGGGTGGGGCCTCCTCCGCCTCCTCGCAGGACTCCGAACGCCGCGCGGGCCCCGGTCCGGAGCGCCGGGGGCCCCCGGATGCGGACCGCCGCGGACCGAGCAGCCCTCCCGGCCCCGAACGTCGCACCGCGGCCTCTGTAGCCCCACAGAACTACGCGGGCCCGGAGCGGCGCGGCCCGCGACGCGGTGACGCGCCGGATGCCCCGGCGGCGAACCGCTTCTGGCCCGCGCAGCCGAAGACGCTCCAGGAGGCGGGGCTCAACGCCACGTTCGTGGAGGAGCTGGTCCTCAAGGCCATCTTCTTCGCGGGCGAGATGCGCGGCATGGACGTGGCCACGCGCCTGCAACTGCCCTCCGCGCTGGTGGACGAGGTCATCGAGGGCCTGCGCCGCCAGAAGTACGTCGACATCCGCGGCGGTGGCGGATCCGGCGTGGGCCGCTCCACGATGATCTACCAGCTGACGACCTTCGTGACGGACGTGCTGCGGCAGATCCTGGACCGCAACCGCTACAACGGCCCGGCGCCCGTGCCGTTCAACGAATGGGTCGCCGCCGTGAAGCAGCAGACCGTGCGCGGCAATCGCATCACCCGCCAGCGCATGGAGGACAAGTTCGGCGACCTGATCATCCGCGACTACATCTTCGACGGCATCGGGCCTGCGCTGAACTCCGGTCGCGCCATCTTCTTCTATGGCCCCCCGGGCAACGGCAAGACGGCCATCTGCCAGGGCATGGTCAACTGCTACGACGGGGACATCTTCGTCCCCCACGCGCTGCTCATCGACGACTTCGTGGTGAAGATGTTCGACGCGAACATCCACCGCGCAGTGGAGGACGAGCCCGGCATGCCTTCGTATGACCGCCGCTGGGTGCGCTGCCGCCGGCCGCTGGTGGTGGTGGGCGGTGAGCTCACGCTGGAGATGCTCGACCTCGTCTACACCCCGGAGGTGAAGTACTACGAGGCGCCGTTCCAGATGAAGGCGTCCAACGGGATGCTCCTCATCGACGACTTCGGCCGGCAGAAGGTGTCCCCCAAGGAGCTGCTCAACCGGTGGATCGTCCCGCTGGAGAGCGACGTGGACATCCTCACGCTCCACACCGGCAAGAAGGTCCAGGTGCCCTTCGACGTGTTCGCCGCGTTCTCCACCAACCTGGACCCCAGCGAGCTCGTGGACGACGCCTTCCTGCGCCGCGTCCGCTACAAGCTGGAGGTGCGGCGCCCGGACGAGGAGCAGTTCCATGAGATCTTCCAGGTGATGTGCAAGAAGCGCGGAGTGCCCTACGACGCGCGCGCCGTGGACTACCTCATCGACGAGCACTACCGCCCGCATCAGCGGCCCTTCGCCGCGTGCCAGCCTCGCGACCTGTTGGATCAGGTCATCGACATGGCGAACTACCAGGGCACGACGCCGCGGCTGGACCCCACGCTGCTGGACGCCGCCGTGCGCAGCTACTTCGTGCGCTTCGACAAGCCCGAGGCGTCCCCGCCCGCTTCCCGCTGAAGCGGCTGGGGGCCGTCCCCCGCGAACGGCCCCCACGGCGACGGCTGGAGCCACGTGCGCACCGTCTCCACGGGCACGTTGGCCAGCACGTCCACGATGGACAGCCCCGTCACGAAGCGCCCCTCGCGCCCCTGCGCGTAGTCCGGGTGGCGGAAGCGCTGCCACAACAGGCGCACGTCCACCGCGCGGAAGCGCTCGGGCTTCAGGTACACCGTGGAGCCCGTCCCCGAGTAGTACGTGTGCGCGCCCGTCTGGAGGCAGTACTCCACCAGCCGCTGCGTCTTGTCCTCGCCCCGGCGCTCCAGCGTGGAGGAACACACCAGGTCCGGCGTGAGCCCCAGTGGCGCGTAGAACAGCGACATGCTGGACAGGAGCACGCGCAACAGCGACCCCGGTCCGGACTCGCGCGCGGCGGCGTCGTAGAAGGGCTCCAGCAGCGGCAGCACCTGCGCGCGGAAGTGGGGCCGGCCTCCGTAGAGCGTCACCAGCGTCTGGAGATGCTTGCGCGCCCAGGGCTGGCTCGAGTCCACCGCCAGGTCGCGGATGCGCGTGTCGCGGTGCGGATCCTCCAGCGGAATGGACAGCCACTGGAAGCCCGGCTCGGACGGCGGCGGCGTGGGCACGCCGTGGGGCAGGGCGACGCGCGTGCGGCGCTGCCACCCACGCCGGAGCCACTGCACGTCATCCAGCACCACGAGCGTGCCGGCGCGCGCCACCTGCTCGTAGAAGTCCACCCACGGCAGGTAGTGGGGCTGCTCGGCGACGAGGACTCCAGGGTGTCCGGACACGCCCCGGATGATAGGGCCTTTCAGCCGCCGCGCATCGGGTGGCGGAACACCGGCGGGAAGACGCGCGGGGCCTTCTTCTTGCGCACGCAGGTGGTGTCCGCGCTCATGTAGCAGGCGGAGAACGCGCGCCGCCGCTGACCGGGCCGGCCACGCCCGGAGCGGTGCCAGACGTGGTTGTGCACGAGCAGCGCCTCCCCGGCCCGCACGGGCAGGGGCACCACGTGGCCTTCCGCGTCCGCCGCCTCCACGCGGTCCGGCGGAATCACGCCGCCCAGCGCCGTCACCAGCCCCGCGCGGTGGCTGCCGGGGATGACCTCCAGACAACCGCCCCCCTCCGGCGCGTCGTCCAGCGCGGTCCAGATCTGGAGATCCGGTTCGCGCGTGAGGCCCCACAGCTTTCCGCCGTCCTGGTGGAAGGGCAGGTTGCTGCCGCCCGCCGGGCCCTTGTGGAAGAGGATGGCGCGGTACAGGACGATGTCGCCGGGGATGCGCGCGCGGGTGATCCGTTCGAACAGCGGGTTCTCCAGCCACGCGAGGAAGCGCGGATCCTTCTCCAGCTTCTCCAGCTTGCGGTACTCCAGGGACGGGCCCTGCCAGCCCAGCCCCAGGGGCGCGTCCTCGTAGCGGCCCGTGGTGGCGTCCGGCTGGAAGAACATCCCGGGATACACCACGCGGCCGAGCATCAGGTCGTCCGCCCGCTCGCGCAGGGACTCCACGCCCGCGTCATCCAGCACACGGCCCAGGCGCGCGTAGCCGTGCGCTTCGTAGTGGGCGAGCACGGCCGCCACGTCCAACCCTTCCGCCTCCACGCTGACCATCCGCCGCACCATTGCCTCAAGGCCCGTGCGCGTCCAGCCCGGACGTGCGGACGGGGGAGGGCGCCCTCGCGGGACGGTCCGCCAGCCCTTGCACCCGCGCCTGCCCGGTCGCATGGTGGGCTTGATGCCCTATCGCCGCGCCACGTACCTCGTCTCCGCCCCGGATGGCACCCGGGTGGCGGTCCACACCCACAGCTCGGGCATGCCGGAGGAAGGCCGCGACGCCGCGCTCGCGGACCGTCCCACGGTGCTGCTGACCAACGGCATCGGGACGTCGGAGAACTTCTGGCGTCACATCGTCGCCGACCTGGAGCAGGACCACCGCGTGGTGCACTGGGACTACCGCGGCCACGGCATGAGCGAGGAGTCGCGCGACGGGGACTACCGCGTGCAGGTGCACGTGGACGACCTGGAGCGCGTCACCGAGGCGGCCATGGTGCGCGGCAACGGCCGGCCCCCGCACCACATCGCCTTCTCCATGGGCGTGCGCATCCTGCTGGAGCTGTACCGCCGGCGCCCGGACCTGGTGCCGTCCATGACGCTCATCGCGGGGACGCCGGGCGTGCCGGGCTCGGCGGATCCGCGCTGGGGCTCCCGCGTCGCGCTGTCCACCGCCAGGGGAGTCCTGGCCGCTGGAACGCCCTGGGTGCCGGTGGTGGCGCCCGCGGTGAAGGCCTTCCTCGCCAGCCCGCTGGCGGATCCAATGGCCCGGGCCGTGGGTGCGCTGCGCGCTCGAGCCCCGCGCGAGGACATCGCCGAGTTCCTCGACGCGCTCTACCACATGAGCGCGCAGGCCTATTGGCGCACGCTGCGCGGCCTCACGGAGGGCCACGCCTGGGACGTCCTGCCCTCCATCCGGGTGCCCGTGTTGATCATCGCCGCGACGGATGACGTCCTCGTGCCCCTGTCGGAGGTGCAGCGGCTGCACCGCGCGCTGCCCCAGGCCGACTGGCTCCAGGTGGATGACGCCGGCCACGCGGGCCTCCTGGAGGCAGGGACGGAGATCGCCCAGTACGTTCGGGGCTTCCTGGATGCGCATGGATTGGAGGATTCAGCCTCCGTGCAAACCCCCGCCACTCCAGGCTGAAGCCGACGCGGTTCGGACGCCCCACCCGGACTGCCAGATCTTGAGAAATCCGTGGCCCGGAAGTCACCGGGCCGAGTTTGCGTCTCCCTGTAATTTTGTGGTTTGCAGGGGGGCTCAGTACTCAACACGGAGTCTCCATGTCCTGGTCTTCCCGGCACCTGCTGGTCCCATTGTCAGCGGTGCTGTTGGTTTTGTCGGCGTGCGGTGGCGATGACGACAAGAACCCTGTCTGCGGCAACGGCATCATCGAGAGCGGCGAAGCGTGCGACGACGGCAACCGCACGGAAGGTGACCGCTGCAACAACAGCTGTCAGGTGACCACGCCCACGGTCGATGCGGGCACCAACACGGACGCGGGCACGGGGACGGACGCAGGTACCGAGACGGACGCGGGCACGGAGACGGACGCAGGTACCGAGACGGACGCGGGCACGACGACGGACGCGGGCACGGAGACCGACGCCGGCACGACGACGGACGCGGGCACGGAGACCGACGCCGGCACGACGACGGACGCGGGCACGGAAACCGACGCCGGCACGGTGACGGACGCGGGCACGACGACGGACGCGGGCACGACGACGGACGCGGGCACGGGGACAGACGCCGGCACGACGACGGACGCGGGCACGACGACGGACGCGGGCACCGAGACGGATGCCGGCACGACGACGGACGGTGGCTCAGGGCCGGTTGATGCGGGCACGGACGCTGGCACCGAGACGGACGCGGGCACCATCGACGCGGGTACGGACGCGGGCACCGAGACCGACGCCGGCACCATCGACGCGGGCACGGACGCGGGCACCGAGACGGACGCGGGCACGGATGGCGGCGCCATCGACGCGGGTCCGGCTCCGGACGCGGGCACGGGCACCGATGCCGGCACGGACGCGGGCACGGGCACCGACGCGGGCACCACGGTGACGCTCAGCGCCCTGGAGCCGGCCGCGGTCTTCGCGCGCTCGGGCACCACGGGTGAGACGATTCCGGAGCCGCTCGAGGTCACGCTGAGCGCCGAGGCCACCACGGACGTCGTGGTCCAGGTCTCCTCGTCCAGCGGCTCGGTGGTCGTGGCCAACGGTGGCCAGGTGACGGTGCCGGCGGGCTCGCGCTCCGCGGTGGTCATCGTGACGGCGGACAACGCGGCGGGCGCCACCAAGGCGACGCTGACGGCCACGCTGGGTGGGGACTCGCGCACCGCCACGGTGCGCGTGCTCGGTGCGACCGATGCGGCCTCGCTGGCGTACCTGTCGCCGGAGACGGTGGTCCTGTCCTCCGGTCAGACGGCCAACGTCACCGTGACGCTCGACATCCCGGCCGCTGGGGCCACGGTCGTGGCGCTGTCCACGACGGGCAACGTGGGCTCCGTGCCGGCCACCGTGACGGTGCCGGCCAACGAGATCTCCGCGAAGTTCACCTTCACCGCCGGCGCGTCCGGCTCCACGGGCACCATCGTGGCCACGCTCAACGGCCAGTCCGTGTCCGCCCAGGCGAAGGTCACCGCCGCCCCGACGACGAACCACATCGTCATCAGCGAGCTCGCCGCCGCGGGCCCGGCCACCGGTGCCCCCGGCGACGACGACGAGTTCGTCGAGCTCTACAACCCGACGAACGAAGAGGTGAACATCGGCAACTGGAAGCTCCAGTACAAGAGCGCCGCCGGCAACGCCTACTCCGGCACCTACGTGCTTCCGGCGTCCGCCCGCATCGCCGCCCACGGCTTCTTCCTGATCGCCCGTGACACCTACCAGGGCCCCGGGACACCCGACACGAAGTGGGGCACTGCCTTCTCGATGGGCGCCAATGGCGGCCATGTGCGCATTGGCCCCAACAGCCTCTCGGACAAGCTCGTGGATCCCAACGTCGTGGACAAGCTGGGCTGGGGCACGGGTAACGACGGGGAAGGCGGGGCCATCAAGGGCACTCCGTCCAAGGCCGGCAGCTACGAGCGCAGGGCCAACGTCGGCGCGTCGGCCGCCACCATGGAGAGTGGCGCGGACGCGACGAAGGGCAACAGCCTGGACACGGACGTGAACAGCTCGGACTTCATCATCCGCACCACGCGCGGTCCGCAGAACAAGGCGAGCGGCACCGAGACGCCTTGACGCACTGAGCAGTGACCGGCCCCCACCGTCCTTCCAGGAACGGTGGGGGCTGGAAATACCCGCGCGCTTTCGCCATAAGCGGGGGCGTGCGAGTCGTCTCCTGGAACGTCAACGGTCTGCGCTCCATCCACCGCAAGGGGTTCCTCCCGTGGCTGTCCAAGGCCCGGGCGGACATCGTGGGGCTGCAGGAGGTGCGCGCCCGCGTGGAGCAGCTCCCCGCGGAGGTGCGCGCCCCCCGCCGTTGGAAGACCCACTTCGTGGCCGCGGAGCGCCCCGGCTACAGCGGCGTGGGCCTCTTCAGCCGCCACGAACCGGAAGAGCTCACCACCACCCTGGACGCGCCGGAGGTGGACGCGGAGGGCCGCCTCCAGTTCGCCCGCTTCGGCAAGCTCACCGTCGTCAACGGCTACTTCCCCAATGGCAACGGGAAGGACCGCGACCTGTCCCGCATCCCCTTCAAGCTGGACTTCTACCGCCGCCTCTTCGCGCGCCTGGAGAAGCCGCTGCGCGACAACCAGCGCGTGCTGGTGATGGGCGACTTCAACACCGCGCACCAGGACATCGACCTGGCGCGCCCGCGCGAGAACCGCGAGACGAGCGGCTTCCGCCCGGAGGAGCGCGACGAGTTCGACCGGTGGATCCGCGCGGGCTGGGTGGACACCTTCCGCCACTTCAACCCCGCGGGCGGTCACTACTCCTGGTGGAGCCAGCGCGCCGGCGTGCGCGAGAAGAACATCGGCTGGCGCATTGACTACGTGCTGGCCACCCCGGCGGCGCTCGCCTTCGTGAAGAAGGCCGCCGTGCATCCGGATGTCCACGGGTCGGATCACTGCCCCGTGAGCGTGGACCTGGACCCCTCGGTCCTCACCTGAACCCCCTCATGCCCAAGGCACCCCCCTCATGAACGCACTGCTCTCCATCTGGACCTGGGTCGAGGTGAGCCTCGTCGCCCTGGTGGGCTTCTTCGTCCAGCTCACCCTGCTCATCCTCACGTTCCTGTTCGACAAGCGCCGCTACGTGGTGGGCCGCTGCTTCCGCCTGGTGGGCGTCACCGCCGCGAAGCTCACGCCCTTCTGGCGCTTCGGCGTCCATGGCCCGGTGCCGGACCGCGTGGCGCCCAACACGGTGGTGGTGAGCAACCACGAGTCCAACGCGGACTGCTTCCTCATCTCCTTCCTGCCGTGGGAGATGAAGTGGCTGGGCAAGAGGAGCCTCTTCAAGGTGCCCGTGGTGGGCTGGATGATGGGCATCGCCGGGGACGTCCCGGTGGAGCGCGGCGACCGCGACTCGGCCACCGGCGCCATGGCGCGCTGCAAGGAGTGGATGCAGAAGGGGATGCCGGTGATGATCTTCCCCGAGGGCACGCGCTCCAAGACGGATGAACTGCTGCCGTTCAAGGACGGCGCCTTCCGGCTCGCCATTGAAATGCAGGCGGACGTGCTCCCGCTGGCGGTGAGCGGCACGCGGCTCGCGCTGCCCAAGCACTCGTGGCGCTTCGCCACGTCGCGCGGGCTGGTGACGGTGGGCACGCCCATCTCCACGAAGGGGATGACGTTGGATGACGTGGAGTCGCTCAAGAATCAGGCGCGCGCCCAGATTGAAGCCCTGCGCGCGACGCTCAAGCCGCTGACGGGGAGCGCTGCCCCCGTGCCGGCGACGGACGCCCGCGCCGCCCCCTGAGCAACCGGCGGACCGGCGCGTGTTGTCCAGGAATGCACGCGCCCCAGATTGTTGATCCTTCCAGGACGGCATGGACTAAGCAGTCTTTCCAGGTCCGTCCCCCACGGCCCGGCTCGGCGCGCGGCGCCCAGGAAGGTAGCGGCGGATGACCCCAGGCGGTCCACGTGAAGAGCAGCGGGTCTCCACGGGCATTCCCGGCCTGGACACCGTGCTGTGCGGCGGCCTGCGCAAGGGCCGCATGTACATGGTCCTGGGCCTGCCGGGGGCGGGCAAGACCATCCTCGCCAACCAGATCTGCTTCCATCAGGCGGCCCAGGGCCACCAGGTCCTCTACCTCACGCTCCTGGCCGAGTCGCACACGGAGCTGGTGAGCAACCTGCAGACGCTGTCGTTCTTCGACCCGGCCTGCGTGCCGGGGAAGATCAGTTACCTGAGCGCCTTCACCATCCTGGAGCAGGGCGGGCTGGACGCGCTCGCGGACCTGGTGCGCAAGGAGATCAAGTCGCACAAGGCCTCGCTGCTCGTGCTGGACGGGCTGCTGGCGGCGGAGGAGCTGGCCCCGTCGCGCCAGGCGCTCAAGAAGTTCATCCACGGCCTCCAGGTCGTGACGTCCCTCATCGGCTGCACCACGGTCGTGCTCACCACCGGCGGCACCAAGGGCCTGCGCGCGGAGCACACCATGGTGGACGGCCTGCTGGTGCTCCAGCAGCGCACCTTCGGCGTGCGGACGCTGCGCGAGCTGAGCGTGCGCAAGTTCCGGGGCAGCGCGTACAAGCTGGGGCAGCACGGCTTTGAAATCACCAGTGACGGGCTCACCGTCTACCCCCGCCTGGAGTCGATGGTGGACGGCAACCTGGTGCCAGGGGCGGGCAGGCGCGAGCGCGACGGCTTCGGTGTGCCGGGCCTGGACCAGATGCTCAAGGGGGGCGTGCCCGCGGGCTCCACCACCATCCTCCTGGGGCCTCCCGGCAGCGGCAAGACGCTGCTGGGCCTGAGCTTCCTGGCGGAGGGCGCCCGCCGGGGAGAGCGCTCCCACTACTTCGCCTTCTACGACGCGCCGGAGCGGATGCTCGCCCAGGCGGCGGGGGTGGGGCTTCACCTGCAGCCCCTGATGGAGCGCGGGGACCTGGAGGTGAGCTTCCGGCCTCCCACGGAGAACATCCTCGACAAGCTGGGCACGGAACTCTTGACCATCGTGCGCAGCGGCCGGGTGCGGCGCATCTTCCTGGACGGCTACGAAGCGCTCCGCCGGGCCTCCACACGCCATACGCGCGTGGCCCGCTTCCTGGCGGCGCTCGTCAACGAGTGCCGGGTGCGGGAGGTGACGCTCATCTACACCGCGGAGGCCACCGCCGCCTTCGGGCCGGAGGTGCGGTTCCCGCTCAAGGGCATCTCCATGGTGGCGGAGAACATCCTGTTCCTGCGCCTGGTGGAGCTGCACTCCGGGCTGCGCCGCTTCATCGCGGCGCTCAAGGTCCGCAACAGCGCCTATGACCCGGCCCTGCGCGAGCTGGAGATCACCGGCGAAGGGCTCCAGGTCGGCGACCCCTTCGCGGAGGGGCAGATGTTGATGACGGGGCTCGCGCGCACGCGGACCCCGGAGCCGACCCCGCTGCCAAAGCCGCGCGCGGGTAACACGTCCACCGCCAAGGCCACCCCGAAGAAGCCGCGCCGCAACGTGCGCAATCGCCGAGGCACGTGACCATGGGGCCCGTCCTCATCGTCGACGACGAATTCGGCATCGTGGAGGCGGTCCGCGACCTCTTGTCCGACGAAGGCTACCGCACCGTCACCGCGCTCAACGGCCGGGACGCCCTGGAGCGGATGGCGCAGGAGCGCCCGGCGATGGTGCTGCTCGACTACATGATGCCGGTGCTCAACGGGCCCGGCGTGCTGGAGTCCATGCAGAAGGACCCGGTCCTGCGTGACGTCCCGGTGGTGATGATGAGCGCCAGTCCACCGGAGTTCTGGCAGCACCTGCCGTGCGCGGCCTTCCTGCCCAAGCCCTTCGACATCGATCAACTCCTCGCCACGGTCCAGCGCATCATCGGCGCACCGCCGCTGCCGCACTGAGGCTGGGTAGGAATTGAGTGCAGGGGCCCACCTTGACATGGCAGGCATGAGCAATCTATGTCGCCGTGTTCACTGGGCAACAGTCTAACTATTGACGCCCTGGCATCCGTCATCGACTGGAAGGCGTCTTGAAATCTCTTGGATGTGTGTGGCCTCTGTCCCCATGGCTCCTGTGCGGGCTCATGGCAGGCGTACTGGCGTGTTCCGCGGAGCAGCCGGCCTCCACCCCTGAGCCATCGCCTGTCCTGGCCGAGCACCGCACGGCGCTGGCTGGGTCCGCATCGACTGACGTCGGAGAGGACTGCACGAAGCACGGTGCCTCCGGATGCAAGTCCGGCCTCTGCCTGCACACGGGGGCCTTGCCTGACGAGGGCTACTTCTGCAGCCAGACGTGCGCCGGTGAAGCGGAGTGCCCGGCACAGTGGAAGTGCTCGCGGCCGCATCCCGGGGCCCGGACCCGCATCTGCGTCCCCCCCGCGGAGTGGAAGGGCGCCGTGGCGCCCCCCCGCGGCTGATCCTCTCTCTTCATTTCCTTCAAGCATTCTTCTCCGTCGGAGACGGTGATGTCTTTGTCTGTCCGGATGTTGTTGTGCGTCCTTTGTCTGATTTCCTGGAGGGTGGCGGAGGCAGGTCCCACCTGCTCCTCCGGTGACACCACTTCATGCACCACCAGTGGAGGCTGCAAGGGCACCATGCAGTGCTCGGCGCCTCCAGGGGACGTGGGGGAGTGGGGCGAATGCATGGCCGGCACCCAGCCCCAGGCCTGCGGCGCGTGTGGCGCGGGTGGCACCGCGATGTGCCTGGACGGTGAGAACCTGGGGCCCTGCCAGCCTCCCACGGCCCGGTCGACGGACATCTGCGGCAACGCCTGCGACGACAACCGGGACGGCGAACTGAACGAAGGCTGCGCGGAAGGCACGTTCGACTACTGCGAGTACCGCTTGGGGACCGGCTATGTCCGCTGGACCTGCGGTTGTGAGGATGGACTGAACGTCGGCTACTGCCTGGGCTCGGGAGATTCCCAGAGTTCATGCAGCGGCCCGAATGGGTGTCTCAAGGCCCCGCTCGTTGGCCTCGGGGGAAGCCAGGCCGGAGGCAACTTCCAGTGCTGCGTGTCCAGCAAGTCCTGCAGCGAGCCGGGCTACATCGCGGGCGAGATGCACTGTGCCACGGGCGCCGCGGAAAAATTCCAATGCGCGCCCGGAGGGACCTCGTGTGAGGACAGCAACGCATGTGGCAACACCTGCGCGGGAATCTCGCCACAGATTGATCTCCTCACGGGAGCGAGGACCCTCAGTGGTACCTATTGCGCGGCAGGCCCCGTGTGCGCCTACGCCCAGGGAGGCTTTGGCAACCCCGGTGGAGGACCCAGCGCCAGCGAGGCGTCGGAGTGTTGGGCTGACGAGACCGGTAAGCCAAGTGGGTGCAGTGGTAGCACCACGGTGACCGCGCCCAGTAGCGGCGTCAGCGCTCCTCTGCCCGGGAGTACCCTGACGACCCCGCCCCCGGAGCATCTGCCAGGCCGGGATGGCCCTCCTCGTGGTGGCGGAGGTGGCGTTGGGGCCGGTGGTAGGGGAGAAGGCGCGGGGGAAGGGGAGGAGAGCAGCCCGGACCCCAAGCCGGACGTCTGTGAAAGCAGTGGCGCCACGGTCGCCACCGCGGGTGTCTCCTCCATGTCCGCCCCTCGCGTGAACCTGAAGGACTTCACCACGCGCTTTACCGCGACGGATGTGGGCATTCATGGGGAGCTGGGCGGCTTTAACTTCGTCCGCAAGTACGTCTCCACCGACAACTTCTGGTCCTACCAGTCGATGTTGGGCAACAGCACGGAGCCGTTCATCGCCAAGCCCTTTGGCTCCAGCCCGACCCGCCAGACCTCCATGCGCTGGTGGCACACCCTCTACAGCTTCGTTGATGTGCAGGGGAACGTTCCAGGGGTCAGCACCTGGGCCGTGCGCGATACGGAGGGCGAGGTCATCGAGTTCGCCGCCTGCCGGCACATCACCTCCGGTTGTTACGCCACGCTGCGAACCAACAGCCGCTGGTCCAATGCAAGCCTCTTCTGGTCCGGCGGTTACTTCATCCTAACCAAGCCAGGGGTAGGCCGTTTCATCTATGGCGCCAGGTGGACGGCGACGCCCGGCGGGCTGGTGCGGCGCTTCTTCCTGAACACCATCGAGGAGGATCGCCTGACGGGAACTCCGCGCGTCCGTCTCTCGTTGACGTACGCGAAGCCCCCTTCGTTCAATCAGAACGGCCAGCTGGTCGCCTGCCCGGGTGAAAGCCGTCTGGGCAACGGGGTCCCGTTCCTCTCCACGGTCACGACAGAGGAGAACAGCCAGCTGCGCCTGTCCTACCGGGCCGTCAGCACCGCCCCGGGAGTCACTCCGGCAATGGAGTGCGTCCTAGACACGGTGTACCTGCGCAATAGCCCCACCCCCCCCAATCCCAGCGAAACCACGGTCGCGGTCTATCACTATCCCCTGGCGTCGGGCTCCAGCGTCGAAAGGGCGGGGCTCCTGTCCCGGATTGACTATCCGGAAACCGGGGACAGCGTCTCCTACGAGGACACCACGGCGACCACCTCCACCGCCACGACGTGGAAGATCTCGGTCAACCAGTCGGCCCTGACAGGACACCAGTATCAGTCCGGCAAGGTGGCGTCGGTCAGCTCGGGCACGACCACCAGCATGGCCATGAGCGCGGGCTCCGGCAGCTGTGACGGTCCGGCCGCCATGGGGGGCGGACCCAACTGCGTCCCTCCCGCCGCGGAACCCACGTCCGCGACTTCAGGCGACTCCGCCGGCACGTCGGTCCAGTTCCGCCGCAGGTTCTTCTCCCGCAGCACCACCTTCGCGCCCTACGCCATCCTGGACGGAATCCAGGACACGTGCGTGTCGGGCAACTGCGCGAGCTTCGCGGCCGGAGACATCTCCTTCGAATACGCGACGCCGGCGGATGGCACGCTCTACAGGAGCTCCGTCCAGAACAAGCGCGGGCGTTACGACGTCATCCAGAAGACGTTCGCTCCTGCAGGGACGGGCTCTGTTCCCGGGACGGTCAACCCGGTGGAGCAGGTGTCCCGGGGGTACGGTCAGGACTTCTACGGCAATGGAGGCGTCACGGATGGAACGACGACCCAGGTGTTCGCCAGCTTCCCTGCCGGCTCAATCCCCAACCCCTGGAAGCCGGTGGAGTTCTCCACCAGCACCATGCCCTCCGTCTTGGAGCCGAATGGCCAGGTCGTCACGCGGACCACCTACGACACGTCGACACGGTTCGCGAAGTCCGTGATCCGCTCCGGTTTCACCCAGACGTTCAACGAATCCACGGGCACGTGGTCAGGCCCCGTGGCCCGCCATGTCGGCATCTTCTATTACAACCATCTCAAGTGCTCGGGAGAAGGCGACACGGGCGGCACCGTGCTGAAGGAGGTGCGGGGGCCTTGTCTCGTGAGCGGTCCAGCGGCAACGGGCTGCACGGGCTCTGACTACCCCATCACCCAGTATCGCTACTACGGGTCGCCCTCTGTGGAACGCACCAACAACGGGGGGCGCCTCTGGAAGGTGTCGCGCTACACCTCTCATCAGGGTGAGTCGAACAGCTGTACCTCGTCACCGCTCACGACCGAATACCGGGATTACGACGCACGCGGCGTCGCGACCAAGGTCATCACCCCGCAGGGCGGCACGACGACGATGACGTACCAGGGCGGACGCCTCGTGAGCGCCATCAACGAGGCTTATTTGTCAACGAACCTGCGCTACGACGGAGCACAGGTTCGCGCGGTGCAGAAGCCAGACAAGGTCTGGACGGTCTACTGCTACCGGACTGGAACCACCGGAGCGGGATGCCAGGGCGGGCAGAAGACGGACCTGCTCCAGTGGATGGCCGTGGCGAATGATGAGTTTGGAGCCGATTGGAGCGAAAAATCGGTCAGGACCTACTGGCCCAATGGCGAGTTGAAGACCGAGGAGCGGCGCTCCCGCCGCAATGGCGTCGAGGACCTCCGGACCCAGTCGACGCATCATCCGGATCCCCAATCGCGCCCCACCTACGCCCGGCAGGGCATGGGAACGGGGAGCTTCGCCGCGGTCAGCGGCTTCGACCTCAACAGCAACCTGATCGCGACCGGCCGGCCCTTCAATGCCGCCCCCGACTTCTGCCGCAATCCGGATGCGACCCTCTCCACGCTCTGCACCCAGATGGGGTACGACCCGGCGGACCGCCTCAACCGCGTCTCCGAGTATCCGTCCGCAGGTGTCGAACAGCACACGACGCTCACCTACGATGCCCAGGGCCACGTGAACGCCATTCGTGCGGGGTGCACCAGCGCGGTCGCGGGTTGCGGACTGCTGGCCTCGTACCAGTACGACGACTTCGGAAACCTCGTTCAGGCCCAGCTTCCGCACGCCACCGGACCGGTTCGCCAGGCCTTCAATGCGCGCGGCAACCTGCTTGTGAAGCAGACGGAGGCCATGCGCTTGGCGAACGAGTGGCTGGAGTACAGCTACGACATCTTGAGTCGGCCCCTGAACTCGAAGCGCAGGAGCGGCGGCACCACGCCCGGCAGCGAGACACTCTACCAGTTCGGCTATGACACGGACGGGACGGTGCCGATGAACTGTGGCAGCAACGTGATGCACTCCGAGGGCAGGTTGCGCTACCGCGACGACTCGCTGGGCCGCACCTGGTACCGCTACGACGTGATGGGACGGGTGGAGTCGGAGCCGAGGCAGCGGCAGGGCGAGGCGGATTGCACGCCGGAACTGGAGACGCAGTATCGGTATGACGGCATTGGCAGGTTGGCGGGCATCCAGTACCCGTACGGGCGCACGGTCACCTATGTCTATGGCACGCAGGCGAATGCGCATCGGGTCTCCGCCGTCGACGTCACCCTGTTCACGAGCTCCGGTCCGGAAACCCGACGGCTGGTGAGCAAGGTGGCCTGGGAGCCGTTTGGCGGGCTGCGGGGCTACCAGATCAACCCGTTGCCCGCTCAATCCACCCCGGCGGCCGTGGAGTACGCGCTGGGGGATGATGGCACACAGGCCCCCAGCGATTGCTCGGTGGCCTTCCCGTCCTTCGCGAGTTCAGATCTGACGGGACGGCTGCGCTCGTTGCGCGTGTACCGGGGTGACTTCATTCTGGGCAGCACCTTCAACGACGGCGGCATCTACAAGCGCACCTACACGTGGAACGCGGACCAGGTGGCTCGGACGGACACGTGTCTTCTGGGTGCGACGACGCCCAGGACGGAACTGTATGCCTATGACCGGACCCTGCGGCTGACGTCCGCGTCCCGGCCCACGGGCAACTGGGAGGCGACAGGAGGCGCCTTCTTGCAGCAGACGTTTGGCTACGATCGCCGGGGCAACCAGTCCCAGTTCAGCCAGTTCTACAACACGTACGCATACTCGCTCGCCTATGACACCGGGGCTCGCCCGGACCTGCTGATGTCCGTGACGCCACCCGGCGGCCAGTACAAGGAGACGAATTTCACCTACGACGCGGATGGACGCGCAGTGACCAAGGAGCAGGGCCACTACGTCTCGGGACAGCCCGCGAACCTGATGGAGTTCCGCTACGCGCCCTTCAGCGCGTCGGAAGGACAGGGGTCGGCGCGGGAGTCTGTCTTCCGCGCGGTGCGGGTCAACGGAATGACCTACAACTATTTCTACGACGCCCTGGGACGCAGGCGCGCCAAGGTCAATCCGTTCAATCAGCGGGATGAGTTCTTCCATGGGACCGGCAACGAGCTCTTGGTCGACCAGGGATGGAATGAGGTCTATCAACTGTCCCAGGGAAACTTCCGCGTGGTGGATGACTACATCTGGCTGGGAGGGCGCCCGGTGATGATCTTCCGGGGCCGGTTGGACGCGACGCAGAACGTCCGGGAGCCTGACTCGACCGTGGATTGCCGCCGTGACGGCGAAGCCGCGGCGTGTGGTGTCTACTTCCCCGTGACGGACATCCTGGGCAAGCCGGTCCTGATGTTGAACGGCGATGGACTGGTGGCGGGCGCGGCGGACTACCAGCCGTTCGGCCATGTCAACCGCCTGTCCACTCCGGACAGCTCCGCGCTCCCCTTCTCGGATGAGGATGGAGAGTCCTTCTCTGGCTTCCAGCAGGCCGCGGAGAACAGCAACGTCCAGGTACGGGCGCGGGCCCGGTTCCTGTTCATCGACCTCTATGATGACGAGGTGTCGGTCGTCCGCAATGACGACTCGACGCTTCTGACGACCTACTCGGACTGGGAAATGGACAGGGTGGTGACCCCTTGGTTCTCAATGCCCGCCGAAGGGATTAACGTAAACATCTCTGCGGGCCCGCTCAACAGCTCCGGACCCAATACGCACACAGGCGCCGCGATGGAAGGCTACGAGTACCAGCGCTATCAGACGGGCGCGCAGCCCTTCTGGACGCCCCTGCGCTTCGCGGGCCACTACTACGACGCGGAGACGGACCTCTTCGAGAACTGGAACCGGTACTACGACCCGAGCGTCGGCAGGTATCTCCAGCCGGAGCCAATGCTGGGGTGGGGGCCGTCAGCGCTTCCTGCGTATGCCTACGCCTTGAACAATCCGATGGCTTATGCGGACCCGAACGGAAACGATCCCATTGGTCTGAGCCCGGTTCCCTACCTGGCCGGATTGCTGAGCAAGCACTACGGGCGCAATGCAAGAAACCAGACCGTTCCCTATGCGGATCTCGCCGCCAACAACTGGCACAAGATGTCAGCCGCCGAGTCCGTCTTTCATCGCATGAGGGCTGGGAATGAAAACAACGAGAAATACATCTCAAGCGATGGAAAGTGCGAGGCGGTCTACAAGGATGGAAAACTCGTCACGGATCCGCTGAACGTGGGAACCTATAACTACATTGCGCCAGTTGATGACTTGGGGAGGGCTGGACACGGCCTGGTGGATGTGTTGCCGTATTTCATCTATGGCAATACCCCCTACGACATGTTCACCCTGGATCGGTTCTGGGCTCCGATAGGTGGCCTGTTCTGAGGATACAATGGACGCTTTGTCCGTGCACCGGGACGTCCGGCGACGACGAATCCTTGCGCTCCTGGTAATCACCCTCGGCGGGTTTGCCGGAGGAGTTTTCACAGACTACGTTACGGGTGGAGTTGAACTTTCGTTTGGGAACGTTCTGCTCTCGCTTGTTTTCTCACCTGTGTTCGTCCCGCTCGCGGGGAGGGGACTGGACGTCGGGGTCACCCGCCCGCTTTTCGCGGTGGGCGGACTGCTGTTCTGGCCCGGATACATCCTGCTGGTCCGGCGCTGGTTGCGGAGCGGGAAGCAAGGGGTGCTCTGGGCGCTCCTGGCATGGTGCGTGTTCGGCTTCTTCCAGGTGGTTCACAAGTTCGTAGCCGCGATGTCCGTCTGAGTCGCGGTGGTTTCAAGCGATGACGCCTCCCACCGTTCGGGTCCAAGCCTCGAAACGGTGGGAATGGCTCATGGCGTGTGTCCTGCTGGGCGCGGTCCAGGGCGTCGCGGGTGACTTCCTGCAATCCCCCGTGAGCTCGTCCATCGCCGTGGGCTGAGCCCGTCCGCGGAGCCCCTCCCAAACCACCACATCCCCATGCGCCACGGCGCACTGCATCAACCGCTTGACAGCGCGGAGCGCCCTGTCACGCGCTTGCAAATGGGTAAAGGGGGCTGGTATTTCTTCGTCAATCGAACGAACTCGCATGTTCGCGGTGGGCGGGGACGCGGGACGGCTCCAGGTGGCAGGGGCTCCGGCGGCAGGAGACGGCGGATTCTCCTCTGGCGTATGGCGGCGTGGGTGACGCGACGCGGCATGCGGGCGACGACTTCCAGCAGCTTCGAATTTCTTCGCCGTAAGAACGAAGTCATCCCAGCAAGACAACCTGGAGGGGATTCATGCTTCGCAACAAGCGTTTCGCGTGGACGTTGGCGGCCGTGGGCGTTTTCGCGGTCACGGGGCTCCTTGGCGCCTGTGACCCCGAGGATGATCCCACCCCCGACGCCGGCACCAACAAGCCGGACTCGGGCACGGTGATCACCGACGCCGGCACCAACACCGACGCCGGGACGACCACGGACGCGGGCACCACCACCGACGCGGGCACCACCACGGATGCGGGCACGGAGACGGACGCCGGCGTGGACGCAGGCGTGACGCTGCCCCTGGCGGTGGACGGCACCTGGGCGGCCAGCGGCCACATGGGTTCGGGCGGAGGCATGCAGGGCGGTCTTGTGGACGAACCCATCTGCCATACGCCGCGTCCGGGCGCGGGACTGGGCAACTGCCACAAGTTCACCGCCACCCAGAAGAAAGACGCCTGGGCCGGGGTCTACTGGCAGTTCCCGGAAGGCGCCTGGGCGGATGACCCCCGCCCGGGCTTCCAGGTGCCCGACGGCGCGAATGCCGTGACCTTCTATGCCTGGAGCGAGTCGGGTGGCGAGGTCGTCAAATTCTTCGTCGGCTATCCGGACAAGGATGGCTTCACGAAGGACCTCGAGGTCACGATGACCACCGAGCCCAAGCAGTACACGCTGGACATCAGCAAGGTCCGCTACGGCACGGTCGGTGGAGGCTTCGGCTGGTCGGCGGGCGGGCTGGACGTCAAGCCGCTCGTGCTCTTCATTGACGACATCCAGTGGCGCTGATCTCCACCCTGAGCGCCTGGCGCGCCAACAACGGAACGTGAGCGGACGATGAGAGCGGGTACGGCGGTGTTGACGGTCGATGCGGCGGGCATGCGCGCGCAGAACAGCGGCCTGTTGCTGAACATGATCTGGCGCGAGCGTCAGATCTCCCGGGCGGAGATCGCCCGGCGCACGGAGCTCAGCCCGTCGACCGTCTCCGCCATCGTCGCGGACCTGGAGCAGGCGGGCCTGGTGCGCAGCATCGGCGCCGGGGTCTCCCGCGGGGGCCGCCGTCCCACCCTCATCGGCTTTTGTGACGAGGCCTTCAGCCTGGTGGGCGTCGAGTTGGGCGCCTCCCATGTCACCGTCGTCCTCACGGACCTCCGCGGCCGCGTGCGCACGCAGAGCAAGGCGAGCCACGCGGTGCGCGGCGATCCGGAAGGGTCGCTGCAGAAGGCGAAGGAGCTCATCCACGAGTGCCTGGACGCCGAGCGTGTTCCTCGCCGCTCCGTGGTCGGCATGGGGGTGGCCGTGCCCAGCCCCGTGCACCCGGCAGCTCCCGGCAAGATGTCCCCGCTCATCCTGCCCGCCTGGAAGAACGTGGACGTGAAGGAGTGGTTCGAGACCACCTTCGACATGCCGGTGTTCGTGGACAACGACGCGAACCTCGGCGCGCTGTCGGAGTGCTTCTGGGGCGCGGGCTCCGGAGGCGAGGACCTCACGTACATCAAGCTGGCCACCGGTATCGGCGCCGGTCACATCATCCACGGCGACGTGTACCGGGGCGCCGGCGGAACGGCCGGTGAAATCGGCCACATCCCGGTGGACTCCAACGGGCCGCTCTGCGTCTGCGGCCTGAGGGGCTGCCTCGTCACCCTCATCGGCTCCACGGCGCTCACGGAGCGCGCGCGCGAGCTGATGGGCACCCGTGGCCGCAAAGGCCCCACGGTGCGCGACCTGGTGGAGGGCGCCCGCACGGGCGACGCCGCCGCGAAGCAGATCATCGACGGCATGGGTGCCTACCTGGGCATCGCCGTGGGCGGCCTGCTCAACCTGCTCAACCCCGCCATCGTCGTGCTGGGCGGGGAGATCTCCTCCGTGGGCGAGATGCTGCTCGACCCCTTGCGCGCGTCCGTGCGGCAGCGCGCCCTGTCCGTCTCCATGGCGGAGACGCGCATCGTCACGTCGGTGCTGGGGGAGCGGGCCATCGCCGTGGGCGCGGCCACCCTGGTGCTCCAGGCGGCGCTGCGCGACCGCTCCCTCTTTCCCACGCAGAACGTCGTGAGGACCGCATGACATCCCGCCGTCTTGTCTTCGCCCTGGCCCTTTCGGGCCTGGGGATGGCGTCGTGTGACCCGGCAGCAGGTCTGGATAATAAGCAAAACGAGCAACCCAAGCCCGTCACGGAGCAGCCGGGGACAGGCTGGGAAGTGGTCTGGCAGGACGAGTTCGACGGGCCGGCGGGCGCGCTGCCCTCGAAGGAGAACTGGGTCCCGGACGTGGGCGGGGACGGGTGGGGCAACGGCCAGTACGAACACAACACCGCGCGGGCGGAGAACGCGTCGCTGGACGGCGAGGGCCACCTGGCCATCACCGCGCGCAAGGAGCGCTACGGCGGCAATGACTACACGTCCGCGCGCCTGACGACGAAGAACCGCTACAGCAAGGCCTACGGCCGCATCGAGGCGCGCATCAAGCTGCCCACGGGCCGGGGCATCTGGCCTGCGTTCTGGCTGCTGGGCGCGGACGTGGACTCCGTCGGCTGGCCGGCGTGCGGCGAGATCGACATCATGGAGCACAAGGGGCAGATCCCCTCCGTCGTCAGCAGCGCGGTGCACGGGCCGGGCTACTCCGGTGGCGGGAACATCGGCCGGCAGCACGCTGTCTCCGGGCCGCCGCTCGCCGAGGACTTCCACCTCTACGCGGTGGAGTGGGAGCCGGAGCTCCTGCGCTTCATCGTGGACGACACCGTCTTCTTCGAGGTCACCCCGAAGAACCTGCCCGCCGGCCGGAAGTGGGTCTACGACCATCCGCACTTCATCATCCTCAACATCGCGGTGGGCGGCTCGTTCGTGGGGCCTCCGGACGCCAAGACGGTGTTCCCGCAGACGATGAAGGTGGACTACGTGCGCGTCTACGAAAGGGTCGCGCAGTGAGGTTCGCCCGCGCGCTCCTGCCGCTGGCGCTGCTGGTGGCGTGCTCGTCCGAGCCGCGCCCCCGGCCGCCGGGCGTGCTCTTCGTTTCCGTGGAGCAGCAGAGCGCGTGGGTGCGCAACTTCAACCCGCTGTTCGCGGGCGCCGGTGCGCGCTGGCCCACCCGGGCGGGCGTGTACGAGTGCATGGAGATCTTCAGCTCCGCGCAGGGCAAATGGGTGCCGTGGCTCGCCGCCGGCCACGCGTGGTCGGAGGACCAGCTCACGCTGCGCTTCACGCTGCGCGATGGCGTCCTCTGGTCCGACGGCAAGCCCTTCAGCGCGGACGACGTCGTCTTCACCTTCGGCCTGCTCAAGCAGCACCCGGCGCTGGACGCGGGCGGCGTGTGGCGCTTCCTCACGGACGTGAAGGCGGAAGGGAAGGGGACGGTCGCCTTCACCTTCTCACGCGTGTACCTGCCGGGCTTCAGCGACCTGGCGCATCAGATCATCGTGCCCCGGCACGTCTGGAAGGACGTCCCGGACCCGGTGACGTTCACCAACCCGGAGCCGGTGGCCACCGGGCCCTTCACCCAGGTGACGCTGTTCCGCAACCAGGTCTACGAGCTGGGCCGGAACCCGCACTACTGGCAGCCCGGCAAGCCCAAGGTGTCCGCGCTGCGCTTCCTGGCGTTCCCCACCAACGACCAGGCCAACATGGCGCTGGTGGAGGGGGAGGTGGACTGGGCGGGCAACTTCGTGCCGGCCGTGGACCGCACCTTCGTGTCGCGCGACCCCGCGCACCACGCGCGCTGGTTCCCGCTCTACGGCAGCACCGTCTTCCTCTACCCCAACACCACGCGCCCGCCGCTGGATGACGTCCGCGTGCGCAAGGCGCTGAGCATGGCGCTGGACCGCGACCGCCTGGTGGAGGTGGCCATGTATGGCTACACCCGCCCCGCGGACGCCACCGCCCTCAACGACGCGTACACGGGTTGGAAGGATCCGCGGGTCGCGAAGGACGCGTGGACGCACCACGACCTGGACGCGGCGAACCGGCTCCTGGACGAGGTGGGCCTCACGCGCGGCGCGGACGGGATGCGGCGCCTGAAGGACGGGCAGCCCTTCGCGCTGGACCTGGAGGTCGTGAGCGGGTGGTCGGACTGGGTGCGGGCGGGGCAGGTGGTGAGCCGCGACCTGCGCAAGCTGGGCATCGGCGTGACGCTCAAGACGTACGAGTTCGGCACCTGGTTCACGCGCTTGCAGAAGGGCGAGTTCCAGCTGGCCATCTCCTGGTCGCTGGACGGGCCCACGCCCTACAACTTCTACAAGTGGCTGCTGTCGCCGCGCACGGTGCGGCCGGTGGGCGAGGTGGCCGCGGCCAACTGGCACCGCATGGGCGATGCGCAGGCGGATGAGCTCCTGGTGCGCTTCGAGCGCGCCGGCACGCCGGAAGAGCAGCACGCGCTGATGTCCCAGGTGCAGCAGCGCTTCTCCGCCACCGCGCCCGCGATTCCCCTGTTCCCCAACCCGTCCTGGGGCGAGTCCAACTCCTCGCGCTTCACGGGCTTCCCCACCGAGCAGAACCCCTACGCGCGGCTCGCGCCGCACGCGGAGCCCGACAGCCTGCTGGTGCTGACGGAGCTGTCCCCGAGGGAGCGCTGACACCATGGGCCGCTACATCCTCCGGCGACTGGGCTTCTACCTCATCGCCGCGTGGGCCTCGCTCACGCTCAACTTCATCATCCCGCGCCTGGTGCCCGGCGACCCGGCGGCGTCCATGTTCGCGCGCTTCGAGGGCAAGGTCGCGCCGGAGGCCATGGGCGCGCTGAAGGCCGCCTTCGGCTTCACGGACGCGCCGCTCTACGCCCAGTACTTCACCTACCTGAAGCACCTGGTGCAGGGCGACCTGGGCATGTCCTACGCGTACTTCCCCTCGCAGGTGACGGAGGTCATTGGCACCGGCCTGATGTGGACGGTGGCGCTGGCCGGCGTGGCGGTCATCATCAGCTTCGTGGTGGGGTCGTTCCTGGGAGTGCTCGCCGCGTGGAACCGGGGCGGGTGGCTGGACTCGGGGCTGGCGCCCGCGCTCGCGTTCCTGGGGGCCTTCCCGTACTTCTGGCTGGCCATGCTGGCGCTGTACCTCTTCGGCTTCGTGCTGGGGTGGTTCCCGCTGCGCCACGCGTACGGGCACGACGTGGAGCCGGGGCTGTCGTTCGCGTTCGCCGCGGACGTGGTCCGCCACGCGGTGCTGCCCGCGTCCTCCATCGTGGTGGCCACGCTGGGCGGGTGGATGCTGGGCATGCGCAACACCATGGTGGCCACGCTGGGCACGGACTCCATCCGGCTGGCGCACGCGCGGGGCCTTCCGCCCCGGCAGGTGATGCTGCGCTACGCCGCGCGCAACGCGCTGTTGCCCAACGTCACCAGCTTCGGCATGGCGGTGGGCTTCGTGCTGTCCGGGTCGTTGCTCACGGAGATCGTCTTCTCCTATCCGGGCACGGGCTACCTGCTCATCCTCGCCGTGCGCAACCAGGACTACCCGCTGATGCAGGGGCTGTTCCTGGTCATCACCCTGGCGGTGCTCGCGGCGAACTTCGCCGTGGACCTCCTCTGCCTCTGGCTGGATCCGAGGACCCGCGCCCATGCGTGACTTCCTGCGAAGGCTCTCCCGCCACCGGAAGGCGGCGGTGGGCGGCAGCCTGCTCGTGTTCTTCCTCCTGATGGCGGTGGTGGGTCCCTTCTTCGTGATGGACCCCACGGACCTCGTGGGCCGGCCGCACCAGCCGCCCAACGCGGCGCACTGGTTCGGCACCACGGGCCAGGGGCAGGACGTGCTCGCGCAGACGGTGGTGGGCGCGCGCGAGACGCTGGCGATTGGCTTCGCGGTGGGCGCGCTCGTCACGCTGGTGGGCGCGCTGGTGGGCGTCACCGCGGGCTACCTGGGCCGCCGCGTGGACGACGTGCTGTCGCTCACCACCAACGTGTTCCTGGTGATTCCCGGCATGCCGCTGGCCATCGTGCTGGGCGCGTACCTGCCGTCCGGCCCGCTGCGCATGGTGGCCGTGCTGACGGTGGCTGGCTGGGCCTGGAACGCGCGCGTGTTCCGCGCGGAGTCGCTGGCCCTGCGCGGGCGCGACTTCGTGTCCGCGGCGGTGGTGACGGGGGAGAGCCACTCGCGCATCGTGTCGCGGGAGCTCTTGCCCAACATGGCGTCGCTGCTGGGCTCGTCGTTCATCGGGAACACGCTCTATGCCGTGGGCGCGCAGGTGGGCCTGGAGTTCCTGGGCCTGGGCGATGTCAGCGTGGTGACGTGGGGCACCAACCTGTACTGGGCCGGCAACGACGCGGCGCTCCTCACGCGCTCCTGGTGGATCTTCGTCCCCACGGGCATGTGCATCGCGCTCGTCGGCTTCGCGCTCACGCTGCTGAGCTCCGCCATCGACGAACTGACCAACCCCGCGCTGCGCGTGCACAAGCCCGCGGCGCTGCCCGTCGCCACCGTCCCGCGCGCGCACCTGGAGCGGCCGGTGCCCGGCGTGCTCCTGCGCGTGCAGGACCTGTGCATCGACTACGCGACGGAGAAGGGCGCTTCCCGCGTGGTGGACTCGGTGTCGTTCGACGTGGCGCCCGGCGAGGTCTTCGGCCTGGCGGGTGAGTCCGGCAGCGGCAAGTCCACCATCGGCTCAGCGCTCCTGGGCCTGCTGCCTGCTTCCGCGCGCGTCACGCAGGGGCGCATCCTCTTCAACGGCATGGACGTCACCGCGCTGGAGGGCCCGGCCCTGCGCGCGTTCCGCTGGCGCCAGGTGTCCATGGTGTTCCAGAGCGCCATGAGCGCGCTCAACCCGGTGCTCACGCTGGGCGAGCAGTTCCACGACACGCTCGCCGCGCACGGCCGCGTTTCGCGCGGCACGTCCTACGCCCGCGCGCGGGAGCTGCTGGGCATGGTGGGCCTGTCACCGGACCTGGTGACGGCGTGGCCGCACCAGCTCTCCGGCGGCATGCGGCAGCGCGTGGGAATCGCGCTGGCGCTGGCCCTGGAGCCCCGGCTGGTCATCATGGACGAGCCCACCACGGCGCTGGACGTCGTGGTGCAGAAGGAATTGCTCCAGCGCATGGTGGAGCTCAAGCAGCGGCTGGGCTTCGCCATGCTCTTCATCACGCACGACCTGCCGCTCTTGCTGGCGCTGTCGGACCGCGTGGGCGTGCTCCAGGGCGGCAAGCTGGTGGAGGTGGACACGTCCGCCAACCTGCGCGCCGGGGCCCGACACCCGTACACGCAGCTGCTCCTGTCCTCGTTCCCGCACCTGTCCGCGAAGGACGCCGCGCCCCAGGCGGTGCAGACGCCGGAGCTGTCCGTGTCCCGGCCGTCCACGCGCATCGCCGCCATCCCCGGAGGTCACCGATGAGCGCCCCCCTCCTGGAGGCGGAAGGGCTCACCCGCAGCTACCTGGCGGGCGGCTTCTTCTCCCGCGAGCGCAAGCCCATCCTCAAGGGCGTGTCCTTCTCCCTCCAGCCCGGGGAGATCGTCGCGCTGGTGGGCGAGTCCGGCAGCGGCAAGTCCACGCTGGCGCGGCTGCTGGCCCGGCTGGACATGCCGGACGCGGGGCAGCTGCGCCTGGCCGGACGCGACGTGCTCGCGGATGGCAGCGCGCAGGCGTCGCTCGACTACCGGGGCCGCGTGCAGATGGTGTTCCAGGATCCGTTCGCGTCGCTCAACCCCGTGCACACGGTGGCGTATCACCTGGAGCGGCCGCTCGTGCGCCACGGCCGGGTGCCGAAGTCCGGCCTGCGCTCGAAGGTGCTGTCGCTCTTGGAGTCCGTGGGCCTGACGCCCGCGGAGGCCTTCGCGAAGCGCTACCCGCATGAGCTGTCCGGCGGTCAGCGCCAGCGCGTGGCGGTGGCGCGCGCGCTGGCGGTGGAGCCGCAGGTCATCATCGCGGACGAGCCCACCTCCATGCTGGACGTGTCCACGCGCAAGGGCGTGCTGCAACTGCTTCGCGGCCTCACGCAGGAGCGCGGCATCGGCATCCTGTTCATCACCCACGACCTGGCGAGCGCGCGCCACCTGGCCGACCGCATCCTCGTGCTCTACGCGGGCACGGTGGTGGAGGCGGGCAGGGCGGACGAGGTGCTGCGCCAGCCGCGCCACCCGTACACGAAGCTGCTGCTGTCCGCGGTGCCGGACGGGGACGACTTCCTCCAGGCCGCGCTGCCGGTGCGCCCCGCCACGGGAGCGCCGCCGCTCGTGGGCTGCCCCTTTTCTCCGCGCTGCCCGGTGTCCGAGCCGCGCTGCTCCACCCTGACCCCTCCCGACATCCTCCCGGCCGCGAATCACCTCGTCCGCTGCCACCTTGAAGTTCCGAAAGGAGTTACCGCCGATGCGTCAGTTTCCTCCTGACTTCCTCTGGGGCGTGGCCACCTCCGCGTATCAGATTGAAGGTGCCACCCGCGTGGACGGCCGTGGCGAGTCCATCTGGGACCGCTTCGCCGCCACCCCGGGGAAGATCCAAGACAAGTCCGACGGCTCGGTGGCCTGTGAGCACTACCGCCGCTGGCCGGAGGACATCGAACTGATGCGCTGGATGGGGCTGAAGTCCTACCGCTTCTCCATCGCGTGGCCGCGCATCCTCCCGGATGGCCGCGGCCGGGTGAACGCCGCGGGCGTGGACTTCTACTCGCGCCTGGTGGACTCGCTCCTGGGCGCGGGCATCGAGCCCTTCGTCACGCTCTACCACTGGGACCTGCCGCAGGTGCTGGAGGACCAGGGCGGCTGGCCGGCACGCGCCACTGGCGACGCCTTCGTGGAGTACGCGGACGTCATCAGCCGCGCGCTGGGTGACCGCGTGAAGCGGTGGATCACCCACAACGAGCCCTGGTGCATCAGCTACCTGGGCTACGGCAACGGCGAGCACGCCCCGGGCCACAAGGACTGGTCCAAGATGCTGGCCGCGGCGCACACGCTGATGGTGTCGCACGGCAACGCGGTGAAGGTGCTGCGTGCCAACGTGCGGAACGCGGAGGTGGGCATCACCCTCAACCTCACGCCGGGCGAGCCCGCGTCGCCCAGCCCCGAGGACGCGGACGCGACGCGCGACTTCGATGGCGGCTTCAACCGCTGGTTCCTCGAACCGCTCTACGGCCGGGGCTACCCGCAGGACACGATTGAGGACCACGTGAAGGCGGGCCGCATCCCGTCCTCGCACCTGGACTTCATCCAGCCCGGCGACCTGGAGACCATCGCCACGCCCACCGACTTCCTGGGCGTGAACTTCTATTCGCGCGCCGTCCTGCGCAGCAACCGCATCCCGGAGGAGCAGAACGCGCCGCGCACGGTGTTCGTGCGCCCGGACAAGACGGACATGGACTGGGAGGTGTGCCCGGCCTCCCTCACGCGGCTGCTGGTACACCTGGAAAAGGAATACAAGCCCGGCCCCCTCTACATCACGGAGAACGGCTGCGCGTACTCCACCGCTCCCAGCGCGGATGGCCGCGTGCACGACGTGCAGCGCGTGGAGTACCTGCGCGGTCACCTGCAGGCGTGCAGTGACGCCATCGCCCAGGGTGTGAACCTGGCGGGCTACTTCGCGTGGTCGCTGCTGGACAACTTCGAGTGGGCCTACGGGTACACCAAGCGCTTCGGCCTGGTGTGGGTGGACTACGCCACCCAGCAGCGCATCCCGAAGGACAGCGCCCATCTCTATCGCGACGTCGTGGCCCAGAACGGCCTGGACGTGGAGCAGGCCGCTTGAAAAGGCTCTTCCTGACGACGTGTCTGGCGCTCTGCGGCACCCAGGCTTTCGCCCAGGTGTCCGGTGCGGGCGCTCCGCTCCAGTCGCCCCCTTCGGCGCAGCCGCCTTCCGCGGGCCCCGTGGATGCCGCCGCGCCCGTGCCAGGGCAGGCGACGCCCGAGCCGCAGGCCCAGCCGGCTCCGGCCGCGCCCGCGGACGCCCCCATCGCTGCTCCGGCGCCGCCGGCCTCCGCGCCTTCGGACGCGAAGCGCACGACGGTGACGCGGGTCATCCACGATGAGCGCGGCTTCAAGCTCCAGGTGGACGGGAAGGACTTCCCCATCCACGGCGTGAACTGGGGCTACACGCCCATTGGTGAGAACTACCGGTACTCGCTCTGGACGCAGCCGGAGGACTTCATCAAGCAGGTGCTGGCGAAGGAGATGGGGATGCTCCGCGACGCGGGGTTCAACGCCATCCGCCAGTTCGACGACATCCCGCCTGTCTGGGTCGAGTACATCTACCGGAACTACGGCATCTACACGCTGCTCAATCCGCTGATGGGACGCTATGGCCACCCGGTGAACGGGGTCATGGTCGTCAACATCGACTACTCGAACCCGGCGCACCGCAAGGCCATCCTCGGCGCGCTCGCGGAGAAGGTGGAGATCTACCGGGACGTGCCCGGCGTGCTCATGTGGCTCTTGGGCAACGAGAACAACTACGGCCTGCACTGGACGTCGTTCGAGATTGAAGCCCTGCCGGGCCACGAGGACGCCGCGCGCGCGGAGTCGCTCTATTCGCTGTATGGCGAAGCGGCCCGCACGGTGAAGAAGCGCGACACGAGCCACCCCGTTTCCATCGCCAACGGCGACCTCCAGTACATCGACCTCATCGCCAAGCACTGCCAGGACCTGGACGTGCTGGGCACGAACGTCTACCGCGGCCCCACCGCGCGCGACCTGTTCGCGGAGGTGAAGGCCAAGCTCAACAAGCCGGTGTTCTTCTCCGAGTTCGGCGCGGACGCCTATGACGCCCGCGCGGGCCGTGAGGACCACGTGGCGCAGGCGGAGTACCTGCGCACGCAGTGGGAGCAGATCTACCTGGAGGGCTACGGCCAGGGGCTGTCCGGCACCGCGCTGGGCGGCTTCGTGTTCCAGTGGGTGGACGGCTGGTGGAAGCATGGCCAGGAAGCGAACCTGTCCATCCACGACACCACCGCGACGTGGCCCAACGGGGGCTACGCGGCCGACTTCGTTCCCGGTCAGAACAACATGAACGAGGAGTGGTTCGGCATCGCGGCCCTGGGCCCGCCGGACTCCAACGGCATCAGCGGCATCCAGCCGCGCACGGCCTACTACGTGCTCCAGGCCGCGTTCCGCCTGGACCCGTACGCGCCCACCACCAACCCGGACGTCATCCGCGACTACTTCGCGGGCATCCGTCCCTCCGCGTACACCAGCGGCTACACGTCGTCGGTGGCCCTGGCGCGCACGGAGGAGCTCAGCGCGGTGCGCGTGTCCAACCTGCGGCTCTTGCTGGACAGCTCGCTGTCGCGCGGCAGCATCGCGACGGTGCGGCCCAACCAGAGCGCCGCGGACCACACCGAGTCCATCTTCTTCGACCTGGCGTTGCAGCCGGCCAGCGGCGTCTACGGCCGCGCGTCGTTCAACGTCGTGGGCAACGTGGCGCAGAACCGGCTCAACAACCTGTTCTACGAAAACCGCGGCACGCCCGCCACGCCCACCGTGGACGGAGTCCCCGTGGGCCCCGGCGCTCCGGCGCGCGAGCAGTCCCCGTTGGACCGCTTCGCCCTGTACCAGGCGGAGTTCAAGGTGGACCGCTCGGACTTCGCGCTGGAAGGCTACTACCGCACCGGCCACTACCACTGGGGCGAGGAGGGTGACTTCTTCAACCTCTACCGCGAGGCGAACTACGGGCCGAACCTGGACATCTACCACGGCAACGCGCCCTTCGGCGTGGTGTTCAGCGGCAAGAAGGCCATCGACGGGCTGAAGCTCGCCATCGGGCCGGAGCTGTACTGGGGCGCCAACCCCTCCGTGGTGGCGAAGTACCGCAACAACGTGGGTCCGGTGAACGTGACGCTCGTGCACCAGGAGGACCTGGCGCAGGGCTCGTCGTCCTCCACGGCCTCCGTGGTGCGCGAGCGCATCGCGCGCAGGACGGCGCTCAACTTCCAGTACGCCACCGGCAAGCTGGTGCTGGACGTGGGCGGCCTGCTCTCCGCGCCCCAGCGCATCGGCGAGACGTTCACGTACACGCGCAGCGTCGATGCGGGGTCCGCCAGCTACCGCAACAGCGGCTACGACGTGCTCCAGGACAAGGTGCAGTTCCTGGACACGCTGGGCGCCAAGGCGCGGCTCACCTACGACATGGGAGCGGTGCGCTGGCTGGTGCAGTCCTCCATCCGCGGGCTCGTCGCGGACAGCGGACCGGAGCAGGGCAACATCATCACCGGCTGGAGCCTGCGCGAGAGTGGCCGCGGCAACCACTACGCGGGCCAGTTGGGCGCGGCGCTGCAAATGGGCGCCATCCAGGTGTCCCCCAACATCCTGTACCAGAAGCCCCTCGTCGGGCCGAACCCCACCATCCCGGACGCGTACGACCCGGACTCCGGCCAGTACTACGCGGGCGTGCGGCCGCGCAGCGTGCTGTCGGATGCGTTCAGCGTGTTGGACAACCGCGAGACGCTGGGCGGCGAGCTGCTCATCACCTTCGACCCGACGCCGGGCACCTGGTTCTGGTCGTGGGACCGCGACATGCGCGAGGACGCGCCGTTCGCCGCGGGCCTGGACATCGTCTACCGGCACCAGCCCACGTCACGCGACGCGGGCATCGCCATCCTCGCGGACGGCAGCACCATCGCCTTCGGCAGCGCGCCGGTGGCCCGCGATGAGTGGGAGACGTCCCTGCGTCTGGTGGGCAACCCCACCCAGCGCCTGCGCCTGTATGGCACCGCGTACGTGGGCAGCCAGCAGTCCTCCGGCGAGGACAACCGGCAGATCCACCGCTTCGGTCTGGACGGCTCCGCGCTCTACGACACGCTGCTGCTGGCGGCCCAGCTGCGCTTCAACGACTGGGGCCCGTACGACTACCACCGCGTCTTCAACCTCACCTACCCGGTGCAGCTGGGCGGGGACCTGTCCTACGGCCTGAAGAAGCCGGTGCTGGGCGCGGTGTCCACGCGCTTCGGCCTTCGCGGACTGGTGCGCATGCTGAACGAGTACTCGGAAGGCCTCAACGACCGGGGCATCACCGAGGGCCTGAAGGGTCGCGAGTACGAGGTGGGCGCGTATGCCATCCTTTCTCTCTGAGGGAACACGCATCATGAGGACTGGTTTCCTGCTGGCCGCTGTCGCCGCGCTGTCCGGCTGCTACGACGACCCGACCATCATCTACGGCCGGACGCTGGAAGGGATGACCTTCACGGTCACCGACCCGGCCATGGGCATCTACCCGAACACGTCCGTGCTGGACGACCCGAACAACCCCTTCGCGTTGGCGGGCGTGGGCACGGAGACGAAGTGGGACATCCAGTCCGGCGCGGACCCGGTGGCGGCCTATTACTCGTGGGCCACGGTGCTCGCGAACGGGCCGTATGGCGAAGCGCAGTACTACGTGGCCCTCAACCTGGCCGCCATCTACCAGCGCGGCCTGGCGGATCAGGGCAGCCTGGCGCAGACGCGTGAGATGGCGGTGAAGGCGTACCAGTCCGTCCTCGACAACTTCCCGGACGCGGTGACGTACGACGCGTCCGGCACCATCGCCTATGAGCTGGTGACGCCCGCGTACAAGGGCGTCGTGGAGCTGGGCGGCACCGTGGCGGGCGGCTGGGTGATGGTGAAGACCTCCAGTGGTGCGGACCGGGCGGTGAAGCCATGAAGACGTCAGCGTGGGGTTTGTTGCTGCTGCTCGCCGCCTGCCGCCCGGATCCGGGCCCGGCGGACTACTCCGGCCAGGAGCTGCCGGACGACCTGGACCCGGACGGCGGGACGAACCCGGACCCGCAGCTGCTGCCCGGGCCGTTCCCCTTCGAGGCCGGTCAGCGCCGCCTGATGGTGGGCATCTTCTACGAGGCGGGCCGCTCCGAGGAGGTGGTGCTCGACAACGTCGACACCAACTTCTACCTCTACGACAACACCGTCTACGTGGAGTCCGACCCCGACCACGTGGAGGGCAAGTCCGCGGACCGCATCGTGCAGAACGGCAAGCCGTGGATGGGCTTCGGTGTGCACTGGAAGCAGACGCGCAACTTCGACGCCTGGAAGACGCTCCATGTCAGCATGAAGTCGTCCGACGCCGCGTTCGCCAACGTGAAGCTCGGCATGTCCAGCGGTCTGGCTCCCAATGAGAAGGGCGCTCCGCTCGTTGTCACGAAGTACGGCTGGGCGAACGATGGTGAGTGGCACCACCTGGCCATCCCTGTCGCGGACTTCGTCGCGGCGGGCCTGAAGCTCAACGACGTGTCGTCGCCGTTCACCTTCGCGGCCGAGGGTGGAACGGCCGGTCAGTCCCTCCTGCTCGACAACCTGTACTTCACCGCGAACTAGGCAGGAACGCAGTGCCAGGGAGGGTGGGCCGGCTGTCGCCATATGACAGCCGGAACGCCCGAGCCTTGTCCTGACGACAGCGTCACGCCCCCGCGTGCGGTGTCAGCAGGGAAGGGAAGCAGTCACTCCCGCCGGGCAGTCCCCCTTGCGTCCGCCGCGCGTCCTGGCGGTGCGTGCGAACGCGCGCGTCACGGTGTCCCTACTCAAGGAGTTGTTCCCCCAATGTCTGAATCCTTGCCGCAATTGTCAAGCAGGGGCGCAAGCCCATGTCTTCATGAAGCACCGCGTGTCTGGTTATTACAGGCCCTCGCCGCGGTGCTCATGCTGGTGTCCTTCCTGGGCGCGTCCAACGCCCGCGCGCAGACGAACGTCGCGCTGAACAAGACCACCTATACCTCCACTGCGGAGGTTCCATTCCTGGGCCAGTACGCGGTGGACGGCGACGGTGGCACCCGCTGGGCCAGCGGCTTCACGGCGAACGAGTGGATCACCGTGGACCTGGGCCAGACGCGCACGATTTCGCGCGTGGTGCTCACCTGGGAGGCCGCCTACGGCGCGGGCTACAAGATTCAAGTCTCCACCAACAACACGGCCTTCACGGACGCGCTGACGGTGACCAACGGCGACGGCGGGGTGGACGACCTGTCCCTGCCGGCCGGCACCACGGGCCGCTACGTCCGCATGCAGGGCGTCACGCGCGCGCTGCCGGCGTATGGCTATTCCCTGTGGGAGCTCGCCGTCTACGAGACGGGCGGCACGCCGCCTCCCACCAACACGGACCTGGCGAAGAACAAGCCGGCCACCGCGTCCAGCGTGGAAGCGGACTACGTGGGCCTGCGGGCGGACCTGGCGTTCGACGGTGACATCAACACGCGCTGGGCCTCCGTGCAGGGCGTGGATCCTCAGTGGATCCGCGTGGACCTGGGCACGTCCCAGGTCGTGGGCAAGGTGGTGCTGGAGTGGGAAGGGGCGTTCGCGAAGACGTACACCATCGACGGCTCCAACAACGACGCCACGTGGACGACGCTCAACACGGTGACCAATGGCGCCATTGGCCGCCGGGAGATTCCCGTCTCCGGCACCTGGCGCTACATCCGCATGCGAGGCACGGAGCGCGGCACGGTGGCCTACGGCTATTCGCTGTGGTCCTTCGAGGTCTACCAGAACGGGGGCACCACGCCGCCGCCCACGCAGACCACCAACCAGACCATCAAGCTGAACTTCCCGGAGCTGGCGTACGCGAAGATCAACGTGTCGCCCGCGCCGCTGTCGGTGTCGCCGGTGCCGGAGGAGGGCAACACCACGCCGTCCGTGCGCAACCCGCCCGGGCCCTTCACCTACCAGCTCACGTTCCCGCCCAACACGACGGTGACGCTGTCGAAGAACCAGTTCTCCCCCACGCAGCCCAACACGGACATCCGCCTGGCGGTGGTGGACGTGAACGGCGTGCAGCAGCGGGCGCAGTCCGTCACCGCGCTGGCGGTGCAGGGCGCGGACTGGAACGTCGAAATCTATTCCACGGGCAACGGCCCCACGGATCCGCGCGACCCCACCATCATCCCGGACCCGTACGTGGCGCCCGCGCCGCTGCCGGTGGCCGGAGCGTTCCGACTGGCCGCGCCGGCCAACAACACGATGGTCACCGCGACCCGCCGTCCCACGCTGTCGTGGGCCACCGTCACGGGCGCGACGAACTACAAGCTCTACGTCAACCTCACGCGCAACGACTACGACTGGATGGCGGCGGGCAACCTGTTGGATCGCTATACGCAGGTGGCGTCGCAGACGGGCACGTCCTTCACCTTCACGGAGGACCTGCCGGACCGCTGGACGTACAAGTGGTACGTCGTGGCCACGCTGTCGGGCGGCACCACGTCGCGCTCGGACATCGGCAACTTCAGCGTGTACCTGCCGGTGGTGGAGACGCAGGCGGACGGCGTGAACGTCATCAATGGCTCGCGCGACCTGAACAAGAACGGGACCATTGAGCCGTACGAGGACTGGCGCAACCCCATCTCCGTGCGCGTGAACGACCTGATGGGCCGCATGACGCTGCACGAGAAGGCGCTCCAGATGTTCTACGACGCCAAGACGTACCCGGAGGCGGGCTTCCAGATGGGGCCCCTGTCGCCCACGGACATCCCCATGTTCCAGAAGGCGTCCGCGGCCACGCGCCTGGGCATCCCGCACATCGACGCGGGTGACTCCATCCACGGCTACAAGACGAGCTGGCCCACGCAGCCGGCGCTGGCCGCCACGCGCGACCTGGACACCATCTACGAGATGGGCGACATCCAGCGCCGCGAGCAGCTGGCCATTGGCAGCCGCGGCACGCTGTCGCCGCTGGCGGAGGTGAACACCAAGGTCCTCTATCCGCGCATCCAGGAAGGCAACGGCGAGGACGCGGACCTGGCGGCCGGCATCACCCGCGCGCTCATCGCGGGCCTCCAGGGCGGTCCGGAGGTGAATCCGTCCTCCATCTGGGTGACGACGAAGCACTGGCCGGGGCAGGGCGCTGGCGGTGAGGCGGGCATCACCTACGACGGCACGACCATCCACTACCACATGCGTCCGTGGCACGCGGCCATCGAGGCGGGCACCAGCGGCATCATGCCGGGCTACGCGGGCAGCTGGCTGCTGGGGCCGGAGGGCTACGGCGCGGGTGACAACCCGGGCATCCTCAACTACCTGCGCACGAAGCTGAAGTACGACGGCGTCATCTGCTCGGACTGGCTGCCTTCGGGCGCGTGGGTGCGCTCGGCGACGGCGGGCTCGGATGTGATGGGCGGCGCGACGCCGCAGTACCTGGGCAACTTCGAGAACGAGGTGCCGCTCGTGCGCATCAACGACTCCGTGCGCCGCATCCTGGACCTCAAGTTCCGCCTGGGCATCTTCGAGGACCCGTACAAGCAGGGCCCGGCGGGCACGTCCCAGTGGCACACCGCGGACAGCAAGGCGGCGGTGCGCCGCGCCTCCCAGGAGGCCATGACGCTGCTCAAGAACGATGGCGCGCTGCCCATCCGGCTGCCGGCCGGCGGCAAGCTGGTCATCGCGGGCCCTCGCGCGGATGACATGTCCTGCATGGTGACCTGGCGTTCGGACTTCCACGGCTACGAGTTCGGCGACCCGACCATCTACGCGGCGGTGAAGGCGCGCGCGGAGGCCGCGGGGCTCACGGTCTACAAGGACAACGCTCCCGCGGGCGTGACGCCGGACGCGGCCATCGTGGTGGTGGGCGAGAGCTACTTCACGCACGGCACGGAATGGGACAAGGAGAAGCCGTACCTGCCGGGCGACCCGATTGGCCCCGCGCACGAGGCGAAGTGGGGCGACCAGTTCGGCGTCATCAACAGCTTCAAGTCGCGGGGCATCCCCACGACGGTGGTGGTCATCAGCCCCCGGCCCTACGTGCTGACGAACGTGATTCCCATTTCCAACGCGCTGATGCTGGCCTACCGCCCCGGCGACATGGGCGGCTACGCGGTGGCGGACGTGCTGTTCGGTGACGTGCTGCCGCGCGGCAAGACGCCGTGGCAGCTGCCGCGCTCCATGAGCCAGATTGGCACGGACGTGGAGAACAACCAGTTGGAGAAGTGGGACCTGCCGTACGACCTGGGCGCGACGGACGCGGAGCGCGCGGCCATCCGCCAGAAGATCGCGGCGGGCCTGCCGGTGCCTCCCACGTACGGCAACCCGCTGTACCAGTACGGCGCGGGCATCCAGGGCTTCGGCCTGACGGACGCGACGCCGCCCGCGGCGTTCACCCTGCTGACGCCGTCAAACAACCTTGTCATCACCGGCACGCGTCCGGCGTTCACCTGGACGGCGAGCAGCGACGCGCAGACGGGCATCCAGCGCTACGAGGTCTACCTGGACGGTGGCGCGATGCCGGTCGCCATCACCAAGACGCCGTCGGCGGCGCTGGACGGGCTGAAGCTGGCGAATGGGACGCACACCTGGTTCGTGAAGGCGTTCAACTGGGCGAACGGCGTCACGCAGTCCGCGACGTTCACCTTCACGCTGAACGACACGACGCCTCCGGCGGCCTTCGCGGCGCTGTCGCCGTCGGCCGGGCAGCCGGTGCCGGGCACGTCCACGCGCTTCATCTGGGAGCAGACGACGGACGTGGGCGCGGGCGTGGCGGAGTACGTCATCATCGTGGACGGCACGGACCGCACGCCCTCCATCCTGCGCAGCACGCCGGTGCCGGCGGGCACCAACCTGGCGCGGGGCAAGAACGCCTACGCCAGCTCCGTGGAGTTCGGCAGCGCGAACGACGCGGTGGACGGCAGCCTGACCACGCGCTGGTCCAGCGTGGGCACGGCGACGACGGGTGATACGGATTTCATCACGGTCGACCTGGGGGCCATCTACTCCCTCAAGCGCATCGTGCTGAACTGGGAGGCCGCGTACGGCCGGCGCTACGTGCTGGAGGCGTCGCTGGACGGCAACACGAACTGGGTGGCGCTGAAGACGGTGGACACCGGCGACGGCGGCATCGACGACTGGACGGTGGCCGGCGTGGGCCGCTTCGTGCGCATGCGTGGCGTGCAGCGCGCGACGGCGTATGGCTACTCGCTGTGGGAGTTCGAGGTGTACGGCGTGGGCACGGAGCAGACGACGCTGAACGGTCTGTCCACGGGCTCGCACACGTGGCGCGTTCGCGCGGTGGATGGCGCGAACAACACCACGCTGTCCTCGGGGCCCATCACCTTCACGAAGTAGGGTGAGCGCTTGAGGTGAGGGGAGGGGCGGCCGGAGCAGGGCCGCCCCTCTTTCTTTTTCATGGGCGACCCGTTCGGGGGCTCGGGTCCGTATCCGGGGCGTGCGCCCGCTCCTGTTCTTGCTGTGTTTCGTCCTGTGCATGGCGGGCTGCGAGCCCGGAGCCCCGCCGCTCGGGCCGCCGGAACCGCCGGACGCGGGTGGCACCTCGCTGGCGTACACGGTGGACCGCTATGACTTCGCGTTCGACCTCACGACGCGGGAGGCGGCCTCCCGGCTCTGGTTGAACGTGGAGGCGGACGCGCCGGGCTGCGTGTCCCTGCCGGCTCGCGCGGAGGTGACGGACGTGCGGTGGGGCGGGACGCCTGCCGGGGGCTTCCGCGTGGCGGACGGGCGCATGGAGGCCTGTGGCACGACACCGCCGGACGGACCGCTGTGGCTGGACAGCCGGGTGGTCATCCCAGAGGCCACGACTCCGTACACGCAGGTGGGGTTCTCCCGCAGGCTGGACATCCAGGCCCGTCCCTTCACGTATCTCCTGGGCTGGGTGGAGTCCTGCGACCTCTTCGGGCCCTGTGACACCGCTGCCGGCCGGCTGGCGCACTTCACCTTCGACATCACCCATGCGCCCGGCGCGATGGTGCTGTGTCCGGGAAGCCTCTCGCGGCGGGATGAAACCCATACGCGCTGCGAGCTCCTGGGCACGCGGGCCCCCACGTACTCCGCATTCATGGTCGCGTCACATCCGGCCTGGGTGCGGACGCGGCTGGTGGACACGGACGTGGGGCGCGTCGAGCTGTACGAGCCTCCGGGTGGACTGCTTGGGCCAGCACTGGACGCGGGCGCGGTGGCGGACTTCCTGGCATGGATGACGGCCCGCTTCGGGTCACTGCCCTATGGCCCCGAGCTGCGGGTCGCCAGTGGGCCCACGGAGTGGCTGGGCATGGAGCATCCGGCGAACATCGTCCTGCGCGACAACCTGCCGTTGCTTCCCAAGTCCTACGCCAACATGACGTTGCACACGTTGATGCACGAGATCGTGCACCAGTGGGCCGGCGACCGGACGACCCTGGCGAGCGCGGAGGACTACCCGTGGAAGGAGGCGGTGGCGGAGTACCTCACGTATGTCTTTGAAGACGAGCACCGGAGCGACGAGGCTGCCACGACGCTTGCGTACTGGGACCGGCTGGCCCGGACGTCCTCCTACCATCTGCGCCCGCGAGACACGCCCGCGCCGCCCTTCCTCTCCTTCGTCAATGACATCTACGGCACGGGCCCGATGATCCTCCTGGTGCAGCTGGAGTCACTGCTGGGACGGCCCCAGGTGATGGCGGGGCTCCAGGCGTTCCTCGCGGAGCCGGGAGTCCGGAGCCTCGAGGACCTGCGCCGGGCGCTCGAAGCCGCGTCGGGAAAGAACCTCCAGCGCTACTTCGACACCTGGGTGGACGGGGCAGGGGAGCCGGACTGGCCCTACTTCCAGGTGGAGTGGAGCCGGGAGGATGCGCTGAAGCTGACCGTGACGCAGCGGACGCAGACCGGGAAGGTGTATCCCTGCGAGGTGGAGCTGGAGCTCCAGGGCGATGCGCCAGAGGAGCGGCGGCGGGTCACGGTCTCCTATGGCCTGGAGCCGGAGTCCGCGACGGCCCGGCTCACGGTGCCGGGAGTGGATTGGACGGTCCGCCAGGTCGTGGTGGATCCACGCAATCGCCTGGTCAATCGCAGGAGCCTGGGGCTGGCGCGGGAGCCCGCGCCTCACGCCTGGAGGTTGTGAGGACGAGAAAGCCCCTCGGGCCTGGGGAGGCGCGAGGGGCCGGGAGCAACAAGGTGCGTGTCGCGGGCTACGGGGTGGGCGCGGCGACGGCGGGCGCGCCTTCCGCGGGGACGGCGGCGGCGGCCTCCTCGGCGGCCTTGGCCTCGGCGACCTTGCGGGCGGCTTCGGCCTCGGCGCGCTTGGTGGCCTCGGCCTGGGCGGCGGTCTTCAGGCTGGCGAGGCCCTTCTCGAAGTCCTTGCCGATCATCTGGTCCATGTCCATGAACAGGCACATCGCCTTGCTCATGAAGTTGTGGTCGCCGGCCATGGTCCAGGTGACGGTGGTGCCGTCGTCGTCGGGCTTGAACGTGAAGCTGGTGATGCTGGTGTCTTCGAAGGGCTTGATGAACTCCAGCTTGATGCGGACGGACGCGTTGGCGGTGGCCTCCAGGATGGTCATGCGGCCCTCACCCACGTCGTTGTTGCCCGTCCACCCATAGGTGGCGCCAACGCCCGACGCCGGTTCACCAAAGCTCCGCTTCATGTTCGGGTCGAGGTTGTCCCAGGGAGACCACTGGCTCCACTGGTGGAAGTCATTGACCAGACCGAACGCGATGTCAGGCGTTCCCGGCACCGTGGCGGTGCGCGTGACGGTGTAGGTATCGGGGCGGGTGGTGATGAAGCCGGCGAACAGCGCGAGCACGGCGACAACGCCTGTGGCGATCTTCTTGAACATGGAGGTCCTCGGAACAGCGGCCCCGGACGGGGAGGCCGCGTCTTAGGCCGCCGGTTCGGTCCGGCTCAAGCCCCCCAGCGCACGGCCTGGCTTGACGCAGCGTGCGGAGAATCCGCTTCAAGCCCCGCCCTCGAGCGGCTAAGAGCCTATTTCGGTAGGGAAGAAGGTCGGCCACCTGCCGGGTTGAAGAGGCAGGAGGACGCGGCCATGGGGTAGTGAAGAAGGACGACGGCTGGCGAGTGCCGGATGAGCTGTGGCGACGCATC
>NZ_RAWK01000250.1 GCF_003612165.1 Corallococcus aberystwythensis
GCGCCCCCACGCAGCCGAACACCCACCCCGACGCGCCCACGCTCACCACCGGCGACCACCAGAGCGAGCCCGTCATCGTCGCCAGGCCCGACACCGCGAGCAGCGCCACATAGTCCCACCAGCGGCACGCGCGCTCCACCGCCGTGCCCACTCCCGCGAACACCAGCAGGTTGAGCCCCAGGTGCAGGGCGTCCCGGTGCAGGAGGTTGGCCGTCAGGAGCCGCCACCCCTGCCCCGCGTCCGTCACCAGCGGCCCGGACTTGGCCCCCCAGTGGAGCAGCACGTCCACCCCGGGTGGGCCTCCGGAGGCCACCATGGTGTAGAGAATGGCCTGCGCCGCGATCAGCGCTATCGTGAGCCCCGGTATCCTGCGCTCCCCACCCTTTCCGGCCAATCGACCGATGGACAACAGTGCTTCCCTGACCCTGGGATGGGCGAAAAGCCCTGTTGTTCTCGGGGGATACATGGCTTGTCTCGGCAAAGGGCATTCTGCTATAGCTGTACTCGGACCGGACCCGTGCTGAAGCTCATCATCGAAGACGACGAGGGGCGCAAGACCGTTGTTCCCTTCGTGCGCGACGAAATCACCATTGGCCGTCAGGAGGGCAACACGATCCGCCTGACCGAGCGGAACGTGTCACGTCGACACGCCCGGCTGGTGCGCCTCAATGGACACGTCGTGCTCGAAGACCTGGGGAGCTACAACGGCACCCGGATCAACGGTGAACGCGTCGCAGGCCAGCTCCCTCTCAAGGAGGGCGACCTCATCCAGATTGGCGACTACGATCTGGCACTGCAGGTCGAGGGCACGGCCAACGCCGCCGCCCCCGCTGGCGCCATCACCGCCAAGGTACCCGCCTCCCGCCGGCCAGAGCCGGAACCGGAAGAGGACGAGGACGACCGCGGCGGCCCCGCCCCACGCGACACCATGGTGGATGGCGAGGACGAGGCGGAGGACGATGAGGACGGCGACGAGCCCGGCCACACGCCCGTGTCCGCCGAGGCGCGCCGCAACGCCACGTCCATCATCCGCATGGACCAGATGGAGGCGGACCGGCCCCGGCGCGTGGAGCGCGTCCCGGAGGACGAGCAGCCCCGCCTGCTGGTGCTCGCCCCCAACGAGTTCAAGGGCCAGGAGTACGACTGCAACCGCACGGAGCTGCGGATCGGCCGCACGTCGGAGAACGACGTGGCGCTGGACCACCGCTCGCTGTCCCGCACGCACGCGAAGATCGTGCGCGAGGAGACCGGCGAGTGGCGCGTCATCGACATGCAGTCGGCCAACGGGATGACGGTCAACGGTGAGAGCTACGCCCAGGCGACGCTCGCTCACGGTGACATCATCGAGATGGGCCACGTGAAGCTGCGCTTCGTGGGGCCGGGCTCGCTGGCGGAGGACATCGCCGCGCAGGGCCGCTCCGGCTCCAAGAAGATGTGGGTGGCCGCCGTCATCGTGTTCCTGTCCATTGGCGCGGGCGCGGCGCTCTTCGTGGTGAAGGGGCAGGACCTGCTGCCCAAGCCGCCGGAAACCACGCCCCCCGTGGCCGCCACGGATCCGCAGCCCATCCCGGAGCCCCCGCCCCAGGCGAAGCCCCCGGAGACCGTGGCCGCGAATCCGCCCGCGACGCCGGAGAAGGCACCGGGGCCCCCGGCGGATCAGCCCTTCCTGGACGCGCTCCAGGCGGGCAAGTTGAACGCCGCCGGCACCGCGCTCGAAGCGCTCCGCAAGGCCAAGGCGCTTCCGGCCGCGAACCTGGACGGGCTCCAGGCGCGGCTGGACAAGGAGCGCAAGGCGGAGAAGGACCTGGCCACGACGCGCCGTCTCCTCAAGGCCAACGACGTGGACAACGCGACCCGGAGCCTCGCGGGCGTGCCCGAGGACACGGTCTTCGCGAAGGACCGTCTGGCCCTGAACGAGCAGCTGACCGAAGCGCAGCAGAAGGCCGCGCAGGAGACCCAGCTGACGGAGACCCCGCCGCAGGACGACCCGGGAACGACCGCCACCGCGCCCAAGAAGTCCGATGAGAAGCCCACGTCCGAGTTCATGCAGAGCATGAAGCCGGCGGACGTGGCCAAGAGAATCGGCGACATCCAGAATCAGGTCCTCGCCCTGACCAAGGCCCAGGACCCGAACGGTGCCCTGGAGATCGCCAAGGACTGCGCGGTGCTCGCGCCCAAGGTCCCCGAGTGCCACCTCATGCTGGGCGCGGTGTACGCGAAGCTCAAGGACCGCAAGATGGCCGAGCGGCACTACGAGACGTTCCTCACGCTCACGCCCGAGGGCTATCCCAAGCGGGACCTGGTGATCCAGGCCCTGACCAAGATGACCGGAGAGCCACGGCATCAGGCGCAAAATCCCCCCGCCACGAAGAATGGCGAGTAAATCCCCGCAGCACTTCCCTCAACCCTGCAGCGAGGAGACGCTGTGCAGATTCGCATCCTGGTAGTTGATGACGAGCAGGACAACTGCGACTACCTCAAGCTCGTGCTGACCCGTGAAGGCTACGAGGTCGTCACCACCACTGACCCCACGCAGACGGTGGACATTCTCCGGGGCTCCGACTTCCACCTCGTCATCCTCGACATGATGATGCCGCAGATGTCTGGCACCGAAGTGCTGGAGCTGATCCGCAAGTACGACACGGACATCGCGGTCATCGTCGCCACGGCCTACCCCACCGTGGACACGGCCGTCGCGTCGCTCAAGGCGCAGGCGTCCGACTACGTGAAGAAGCCCATGGAGCCGGAGCAGTTCACGGCCGCCGTGCGCAACGCGTTGCAGAAGAAGGGTCTGTCCCAGGACCCGGAAGCAGACCTGCACCGCGCCATCGGCCGCACCATCCGCGACGCGCGCAAGACGCAAGAGCTCACGCTCAAGCAGCTGGCCCGCCGCACCGGCCTGTCCGTGTCCCTGTTGTCCCAGATTGAGCGCGCGGAATCCTCCGCGTCCATCTCGTCGCTCTACAAGATCGCCTCCGCGCTCCAGCTGCGCATGGGCGAGCTGTTCGGCGACACCTAGCGGCCGGTGAAACGGGGCGCGCGCTTCTCCAAGAAGGCCGCGCGCCCCTCCTTCGCATCCTCGCTGCCAAACGCCTCGCCGCGCACCTGACGCAGGTGCGCGACGTCCTCCGGGGACACCCCGGAGCGCGAGAGCAGCCCGAACGCCTCCTTCATCCCCGACACCGCCCTGGGCGCCCCCGCGGCCAGCGTCGCGCACAGCGCCAGCGCGCGCCCTTCCGCGTCCTCGGGGCACTCATCCAGCAAGCCCCACGCGAGCGCCTCCGCCGCCGGCAGCCGCCGCGCGGTGAGGAACAGCTGCTTGGCGCGTGACAGCCCCACCAGGCGCACCGCCCGCGCCAGCCCCTCCGGCGAGTACACGATGCCCAGCCGGGCCGGAGGCATGAGGAAGAACGCGTCGGCCGCGCCCACGCGGAAGTCGCAGGAGGCCGCCAGGTCGAAGCCCGCGCCCACCGCGCCGCCCTGCACCAGCGCCACCGACGGCGCCGGGTGCCGCTCCAGCTTCAGCAGGCACGCCACCAGCGGGTCATCCGGCAGCCGCCCGTCCGCGCCCGGCGGCCCCAGGTGCGTCAAGTCATAGCCCGCGCAGAAGTGCCCGCCCTGGCCGCGCACCAGGAGCGCGCGCACGTGGCCCGCGGGCTCCAGCGCCGCGTCCAGCCGGGCCAGCAACGCGTCATTCAGCGCGTTGCGCCGCGACGGGTTGGAGACGGTGAGCACCCGGACACCGCCCTCGCGATCCTCCACCTCCAGCGTGGGCTCCATCCTTGGAGCCCGCGGCTACCCGAGCACCACGAGGACGTCGCCCTCGTTGACCGCCTGCGCTTCCTTGCAGCGGATCTCCTTCACCGTGCCGCCCTCTTCGGCCTCCACCGGCATCTCCATCTTCATGGACTCGAGGATGACGAGCGTGGTGCCGGCATCCACCGTGTCGCCCACCTTCACTTCGATCTTCCACACCGTGCCCGTGATGTGCGCCGCAACGTCCGCCATGAACCGTCCCTCCTCGGGTGGGAAAACTTAAGGCTTCGCGTGATGATCCAGGAAGTGCGTGTCCAGCTCGCCGGCGCTGAAGGCAGGGTCCTTCAGGATGCGCAGGTGGAGCGGGATGTTCGTCTTGATGCCTTCGATGCGGAAGGACTCCAGCGCCTTCACCGCGCGGGCAATGGCCTCGTCGCGCGTGGCGCCGCTGATGATGAGCTTGGCGATCATCGGGTCGTAGTTCGGCGTCACCACGTCCCCTTCCGCGTAGCCGGAGTCCAGGCGCACGCCCTCGCCCGTGGGGGGCTGGAAGACCTTCAGCGGGCCGGGGGACGGGAAGTACTTCACCGGGTCCTCCGCGTAGATGCGGAACTCCAGCGCCGCCCCTTTGCGCTTCACGTCCTCCTGCTTCACCGTCAGCCGCTCGCCCGCGGCGATTCGCAGCTGCCAGCCGATGAGGTCCAGGCCCGTGGTCAGCTCCGTCACCGGGTGCTCCACCTGGAGCCGGGCGTTCATCTCGATGAAGTACACCTGCCCGTCCGAGTACAGGAACTCCACCGTGCCCGCGTTCGCGTAGCCGAACGTCTTCGCCGCGGTGACGGCCGCCGTGAAGAGCGTGTCCGCCAGCGCCGCGTTCCGTCCATTGGCGAACAGCACCGACGGGGCCTCCTCCACCACCTTCTGGTGCCGGCGCTGGATGGAGCACTCGCGCTCCAGGCCGTGGATGAGGTGGCCGTGGGTGTCGCCCAGAATCTGGACCTCGATGTGGCGGGGCGCCGGGAAGTAGCGCTCCAGGTACACGCCCTCGCGGCCGAAGGCGGCCTTCGCGCGGTCCGTGCACTGGCGGTAGACCTTCTCCAGCTCCGCGGGGTTGCTCGCCGCCGCCATGCCGATGCCGCCACCGCCGCTGGCGGCCTTGCACAGCACCGGGTAGCCGATGCGCTCCGCGGCCTCCAGGGCGCTCTGCACGTCCGGAAGCACGCCGTCGCTGCCCGGCACCACCGGCACGCCCGCGGCGGACACCAGCTTGCGCGCCTGGCTCTTGTCCTTCATCCGCGCCATGGCCTCCGGCGGCGGGCCCACGAAGGTCAGCCCCGCGTCCGCGCACGCCTGCGCGAACTCGCCGTTCTCCGACAGGAAGCCGTAGCCCGGGTGCACCGCCTGCGCGCCCGTCTTCTTCGCGGCCTCCAGGATGGCGGGGATGCTCAGGTAGCTGTCCTTCGCGGGCGCGGGGCCGATGCGCACGGCCTCGTCCGCCTCCTTCACGAAGGGCAGGTTCACGTCCGCGTCCGAGTGCACCGCCACCGTCTTCACGCCCATGCCCCGGGCCACGGCCCCGATGCGACGCGCGATTTCACCCCGGTTGGCGATGAGCAGCTTCTGGAACATGGCAGGCACCCTGGCGGAACGAAGGGCGGCCAAACTAACCCCCACCCCCTTGACTGACAAGCGTCCGGGCAGGTGCGCAACAGGTCCGTACAGTCCCGTAAATTTGCGGACTTGCGAACCCCTGGCGTACCTTGCCCGACGTGAAGCCTCCCTCGACAGGAACGCACAGCGTCGTGGACCTGCATGGTGCCCGCCGCGCCCGCCGTCTGGACTTGTACCGGAACCGGCTCAACCAGCGGCAGCAGGACACCCGCGCCAATCTGGTGACGCTCTACGAGGGCGGCACCCTCTTCACGCCTGACGGCACGCAGCAGGGCCGCTCGCTGCTCAAGGCCCTGCAGCTGTTGCAGCGCGCCGGCACCCGCCTGGAGGAGCTGTCCGGCGACGGCCTGCTCCCCGCCCCCAGCGCGTCGGAGCGCATTGACGCGCTCTACGACGAGGTGGACGGACTGTTCACCAAGTGTGACCGCCTCACCGGCAGGGGCACGGCGAGCGTCGCCCGCCTCCCCCGCGGTTAGCCTTCCCCGCTGCCTGAGCTACGGCAGCTCCGTCTGGCCCTGGCGGCGCAGGAACGTGGGGATGTCGAACTGATCCTCGTCCAGGGGCAGCGCCGCGTCCTTCACCACGGCCGTGCGCGCGCTCTGCATGGACTTGGGCGTCTCCACGGTGGACATCGTCGGACGGGGCGTGCTCTTCGCGGGCACCAGGCTGGCCACCTCCTCGCGCGGCGAGGACAGCGCCATCGGCGGCGTGGAGGGACGGCCTACCAGCGGAACCTGGACCACCTGCGCCATGGAGCGCACCTTGGGCGCGTCCCGGTGCACGAAGCCCGTGGCGATGATGGTGATCTTCACCTCGTCCTGGATCTGCTCGTCGATGAGCGACCCGAAGATGATCTCCGCCTCGCCGTCCGCCGAGTCGTGCACCAGCGTCAGCGCCTCGTTGACCTCCTGCAGGGTCATGTCGCGGCCGCCGGTGATGTTGATGAGCAGGCCCGTGGCGCCGTCGATGGAGACGTCCTCCAGCAGCGGGCTGGAGATGGCCTGCTGCATGGCGGTGATGGCGCGGCGGTCACCACAGGCGTGGCCCGTGCCCATGAGCGCCAGGCCCTTGTCGCTCATGATCGTCTTCACGTCCGCGAAGTCCACGTTGATGTAGCCGTGGTACTGGATGAGGTCGCTGATGCCTTGCACGGCGTTGAGCAGGACCTCATCCGCGCGCTTGAAGGTCTCCAGCAGCGGCATGGGCTCGTTGGAGAGCGACAGCAGGCGCTGGTTGGGAATGGTGATGAGCGTGTCCACCGCAGCCTTGAGCTCCACGATGCCCTGCTCGGCCTGCTTGCGGCGCTTGTTGCCTTCGAACAGGAACGGCTTGGTGACGACGCCCACCGTGAGGCAGCCCAGGCTCTTGGCGATGTCCGCGATGATGGGCGCGGCGCCCGTGCCGGTGCCACCGCCCATGCCCGCGGTGACGAACACCATGTCGGCGCCTTCCAGCACCGCGGCGATCTGATCGCGCGACTCCAGGGCGGCCTCGCGGCCCATCTCCGGGTTGGCGCCCGCGCCCAGGCCCTTGGTGAGCGCCTGGCCCAGCTGCAGGCGCGTGGGAGCCTTGCTCGCGGCGAGCGCCTGGACATCGGTGTTGGCGGCGATGAAGTCGACGCGGTCCAGCTTCGACAGAATCATCGTGTTGACCGCGTTGCAGCCCGCCCCGCCCGCGCCCACGACACGAATCTTCGCGGCCTGCTTGTTCTGCTCGAACTGGTCCATGTCGTCCTCGTGGCGGAAGCACCGCGGCGCCGTCCGCGGAAACACCCACCGTCGACAATCATCAGGAAGTCGGGCGCTTTGGCAAGTATTCCGCTACCAGCCTGTAGCGCCCTGCTGCGCGACCGAGTCCTGACGCCCACTTACGCGTGTGGCATCGCCGGGCATGCGGACATCTCGCGCGCGCAAACACCCTCTTGACTCGCGCGCGGTGACTCGCCGTGGTCAGTCGTCCGCGCGTTTCGCGCGCGCATGACGTGACAGGACGGGGCGCGGATGACGAAAAGGCCCGGCTCCCTCGGGGGAACCGGGCCTTCCGTGTTTCATTCCGGGAGTGAAGCGCTACGGGGCGGGCTTCTCCACTTCCACCTTGCCCATCCGCGTGATGTTGAACTCCACGCGGCGGTTGTTCTCGCGGCCCGCGGCCGTCTTGTTGGTGTCCACCGGCTTCGACTCACCGAAGCCCTCGGACTCCAGGCGCTCGCCCGCGATGCCCTCGTTCATGAGGAACGTCTTCACGCTGGCGGCGCGGCGCTTGGACAGGTCCAGGTTGGCGGCATCGTTGCCCTGGCTGTCCGTGTGGCCCTCGACGCGCAGCAGTTCCACCTGCGGGTTGGCGCGCAGCACGGCGGCCACCTGCTTCAGGATGGGGAACGAGCGCGGCAGGATGACGTCCTTGTTCGTGGCGAAGTAGACCTTCTCCAGGATGAGGATGCGCTCGCCCTCGACGAGCACCTTGACCTTGCCCTTGTCGGGGCAGCCGTCCTCGTCCTCCACGCCATTGATGGTCTCCGGCTCCAGCGGGCACTTGTCCGCCGTGTCGGGGATGCCGTCCTTGTCGTTGTCCGGATCCGGGCAGCCGTCCTCGTCCTGGAAGCCGTCCTTGTCCTCGGGCGCGTTGGGGCACTTGTCGTCCGGGTCCATCAGGCCGTCGCCGTCCGTGTCCACCGGCGCGGGCGGAGGCGGCGCGGGCTTCGTGTCCGGGCAGCCGTCGGCGTCCTCGAACCCGTTCACCGTCTCCGGCTCGTTGGGGCACTTGTCCGCCGTGTCCACGATGCCGTCGCCGTCGTTGTCCGGGTCCGCGCAGCCGTCCTGGTCCTGGAAGCCGTCGAAGTCCTCCGGGCCCTCCGGGCACACCGGCCGGGGCGGCGCCGGGGCGCGCTCCGGGGTGGTGTAGGCCATGGACGCGAGCACGCGGAAGGTCGGCGTGCCGTAGCCGTGCGTGAGGCCCGGGCCCGCGCCCACCTGCGCGGACAGGCCACTGGGCGCGCGGTACTTCAGGGCCGCGAGCAGCTCCAGCGGACGCTCCTCCTCGTTCTGCTCCTTGAAGCCCAGCGCGCCCACCAGCGAGGCCTGGACGGCCAGCGGCAGGTCGCCCAGCGGAGCCTCCGCGCCCACCCCGTACGCCAGCGCGCTGCCGACGTTCAGGTTGCGCAGCTGCTGCGCCTTGCGGATGTCCACGCCCACGTTGGCGAGCACGCGGAAGCGCTTGCCGTACTCCGCCACCACGCGCGGGTTGACGGACACGCCCGACCCACCGAGGAAGTCCGAGGCGCCGCCGGTGGGCAGCGACACGGGCACCACCACGGACAGGCCGTAGTTGTCACCGTCCAGCAGCCGCGCCTTCGGGATGAGGCGCAGGTCGCCGATGCCGCCCCCGCTCACCCCGTTGGCGAAGGAGGAGTCCACGGTCGGCGAGTTCTCCGAGCCCTGGATGGTGATGGGCAGCACGACGCCGATTTCGAACCGGTCGTAGATGCCGATGGCGCCCATCAGGTCGAAGCCCACCTGGCTCTTCACCAGGGAGGTGACGTACGTGTCCGTGCGGGGGTTGAAGAAGTTGAGCGGCTTGTCGGCGTAGTTGACCGACAGCCCCACGTTCCACCCCAGGTGCCGCTGCACCTTCGCGCCGTGCACCGCGAGCACGTCCGCGACGCCCGGGCCCGGCTTGTACTGCTGCACGTCGATGGCCTGCGACGCGCCGGTCGCCTGCGCGTGGGCCGTGGTGCCCGCGAACAGGGCCGTGACGAACACGGCCAGCGCCCCACCCGCGCGCGCCAGGAAGGCCCCGGCGCGGCGGAAGCGGCGGCCCACCAGGGGCAGCGCCAGCAGCATCAGCGCGAAGGGCGCCAGCGAACCGGAGCCGCCCGTGTTGCAGCCGTGGCCCACCACCAGGAACTCATCCAGGAAGTCATCGTCGGCGTCGAGCGGGTCGGTGCCGCCGTTCACCTCCGTGCCGTCGTCGCGGCCGCCCTGGTCGGTGTCCTTCATGGTCGGATCCGTCTCCGTCGCGTCACGGCGGCCGTCGTGGTTGGCGTCCTCTTCGCCGTCCTTCAGGCCGTCGCCGTCCGTGTCCGGCTTCTTCGGATCCGTCTTCGTCGAGGGGTCCGCGTCCGGCTTGAAGTTCGGGGACGTCATGTCGGTGCCCGGCGGAGCGGTCTCCGCGGTGACGCCCGACTCCGTGCCGTCGAGGATGCCGTCGTTGTCGCTGTCGGGGTCGCGCGCGTCGATGAGGCCGTCGCCGTCCGTGTCGGTCAGCCCGTCGAGGCCGTCCGGCACGCCGTCGTCGTCGGTGTCGGAGTCGAACGGATCCGTCCCCTTCTCCAGCTCCGTGGCGTTGTCGATGCCGTCGCCGTCCGCGTCCTGGTCGTCCGCGGGGTTGTTCGGGTCGGTCTCCAGCACATCCACGCGGCCGTTGTGGTTCTTGTCCTCGATGCCGTCGAACACGCCGCCGTGGTCGGTGTCGTTGTCGAGCGGGTTCGTCTTGGTGTCGGGGTCCTGATCCGCGACGAACTTCTCCAGGTTGGTGTCGTCACCCTGGGGCTGGGTGAGGCCCAGCTCCAGACCGTCCGTCAGGCCATCCTTGTCCGTGTCGATGTCGTTCGGATCCGTCTCCGCCGGGTCCTTGAGGCCGTCGTGGTTGGCGTCCTCGTTGCCGTCGAGCAGACCGTCGTCATCCGTGTCGCCGTCCAGCGGGTTGCTCTTCGTCGAGGGGTCCTTGTCCGCCGCGAACTTGGACGGGTCGGTGTCGTCGCCCTGGGGCTCGGTGAGGCCCAGTTCCACGCCGTCCGTCAGACCATCGCCGTCCGTGTCGATGTTGTTCGGGTCCGTCTCGTCGGCGCCGACGAGGCCGTCGTGGTTCTTGTCCTCGTTGCCGTCGAGGATGCCGTCGTCATCCGAGTCGTCGTCGAGCGGATCCGTGCCGCCCACCTTGACCTCGACGCCGTCGGGGATGCCGTCGTCGTCGGTGTCCGGGTTGTTCGGATCCGTGCCCTGGGTGACCTCCTCCACGTCCGGCAGGCCGTCGTTGTCCGTGTCCCGCGTGCCCGCCTGGTCGACGGTGAACGTGGTGGTCGCGGTCGAGCTGTTCGTGCCCGCGCCGTTCGTGGACACCGCCGTGACGGTGTACGTGCCGTCCGCCAGCGGGCCGGGCAGCGCCTGGCTCCAGTTGCCGGAGGCATTCACCGCGATGGGGCCGTAGTTCGTGCCCTGGAACGTCACCGTGACGGACGTGGCGTTCGCGGAGGTGCCCGTCACCGTCACGGTGGTGGTCGTCACCGTGGTGCCGTTGACCGGCGTGGTGATGGCCACCGTCGGGGCCGGCGTGTTCACCGTGAAGGTGGAGGTCGCGGTCGTGCTGGTGTTGCCCGCCGCGTCCTCCGCCACCGCCGTCACCGTGTATGAGCCGTTGGCCAGGGGGCCGGGCAGAGCCTGGCTCCAGTTGCCGGAGGCATCCACCGTGATGGAGCCGTAGTCGATGCCACGGAAGGTCACGGTCACGCTCGTCGCGCCCGTGGTCGTCCCCGTGACCGTCACGTTGGGGTTGGTCGTCGTGGAACCATTGGCCGGCGTGGTGATGGCCACGGTCGGGGCCGGCGCTGCCACCGTGAAGGTGGAGGTCGCGGTCGTGCTGATGTTGCCCGCCGCGTCCTCCGCCACCGCCGTCACCGTGTAGGGGCCATTGGCCAGCGGGCCGGGCAGCACCTGGCTCCAGTTGCCGGAGGCATCCACCGTGATGGAGCCATAGTCCGTGCCCTGGAAGGACAGGGTCACGCTCGTCGCACCGCCCGTGGTCGTACCGGTGACCGTCACGTTCGGGTTCGTTACCGTGGTGCCGTTGGCCGGAGTGGTGATGGCCACCGTCGGCGCGGTCGCGTCCACCGTGAAGGTGGAGCTGTCAGGAGGGCTCTGGTTGCCCGCCGCGTCCGTGGACACCGCCGTCACCGTGTAGGTGGCGTCGGCCAGGGGGCCGGGCAGCGTGTAGCTCCAGTTGCCGGACGCATCCACCGGGATGGGGCTGGAGGCCGTGCCCTCGAAGGTCACCGTCACGGAGGTGGCGCCCACGGAGGTGCCGGTGACGGTCACCGTGTTGGAGACAACCGTCGCGCCGTCCGCCGGAGCGGTGATGTCGACTTCCGGCGTCGTCAGGTCCACCGTGAAGGTGGTGTCGTCCGGCGGGCTCTGGTTGCCCGCGGCGTCCGTGGCCGTCGCGGTCACGGTGATGGAGCCCTCCGGCAGGGACAGGGGAAGCTGGTAGCTCCAGTTGCCCGAGCCGTCCACCGGGGTGGGGCCGTAGTTGTTGCCGTTGTAGGTCAGCGTCACGGACGTCGCGCCCGTGGACGTACCGGTGACGGTCACCCTGTCGGTGCCCACCGTCGAGCCGTCCGCCGGGGTGCTGATGGCGACGGTCGGCGCGGTCAGGTCCACCGTGAAGGTGGAGGTCGCGGTCGCGCTGGTGGTGCCCGCGCCGTTCACGGACACCGCGGTCACGGTGTACTCGCCCTCATTCAGGGTACCGGGCAGCGTGTAGCTCCAGTTGCCGGAACCATCCACGGGGATGGAGCCGAGGCTCGTGCCGTCGAAGGTGAGCGTCACGGAGGTCGCGTTCGTCGTCGTACCGGTCACGGTCACCGTGCCGGTGTTCACCGAGGTGCCGTCGGCCGGCGTGGAGATGGCGACCGTGGGGACCGTCAGGTCCACCGTGAAGGTGGAGCTGTCGGGCGTGCTCTGATTGCCTGCCGCGTCCGTGGACACCGCGGTCACGGTGTTGGAGCCCAGAGGCAGAGACACGGGCAGCGTGTAGCTCCAGTTGCCGGAAGCATCCACGACGGCGGGGCCATACTCCGTGCCGCTGTAGGTCAGCGTCACGGACGTCGCGCCCGTGGAGGTACCCGTCACCGTCACCGTGCTGGTGCCGATGATGGCGCCGTCGGGAGGCGTGCTGATGGCCACCGTCGGTGCCGTCAGGTCCACCGTGAAGGAGATTTCGTCCGGCGTGCTGGTGTTGCCCGCCGCATCCGTGGCCGTCGCGGTCACGGTGTACGAGCCATCCGCCAGCGGGCCGGGCAGCGCGTAGCTCCAGTTGCCAGTGGAGGGGTCCACGCTGAAGGGGCCGTGGCTGGCACCGTTGAAGACGAGCGTCACGAACGACGCGCCCGTGGACGTGCCCGTCACCGTCACGTTCGGAGTGTTGAGCGTGGAGCCGTCGAGCGGGGTGCTGATCGCCACCGTCGGAGGCGTCTGGTCCACCGTGAAGGTGGAGGTGGCGGTCGTGCTGTTCGTGCCCGAGCTGTTCGTGGACACAGCGGTCACGGTGTACGTGTCGTCAGCCAGCGGACCGGGCAGCGCCACGGTCCAGTTACCGCCGCTCAGCGTCGCGGGGTAGTCCGTGCCCTGGAACCTCACGGTCACGCTCGTCGCGTTCGTGGCCGTACCGGTCACCGTCACATTCGGGTTCGGCACCGTCGAACCGTTGGCCGGAGTGCTGATGGCCACCGTCGGCGTCGACACTGCCACCGTGAAGGTGGAGGTCGCGGGGGTGCTGTCGGTGGTGCCGTTGGTGGACACCGCCGACACCGTGTACGGGCCGTTGGCCAGCGGGCCAGGCACCGTGAACGTCCAGTTACCGCCCGTCACCGCGATGGGGCCGTAGCTCTGCCCGCCCAGCGTGAACGTGACAGTCGTCGCGTTCGCCGCCGTGCCGGACACCACCACGTTGGTGGGGTTCGTCACCGTCGAGCCATTGGCCGGCGTGGTGACGGCCACCGTCGGGCCCGCCACCGTGAAGGTGGAGGTCGCGGGGGTGCTGTTGGTGGTGCCGTTGGTGGACACCGCCGACACCGTGTACGGGCCGTTGGCCAGCGGGCCAGGCACCGTGTACGTCCAGTTACCACCCGTCACCGCGACGGGGCCGTAGCTCTGCCCGCCCAGCGTGAACGTGACAGTCGTCGCATTCGCCGCCGTGCCAGACACCACCACGTTGGTGGGGTTCGTCACCGTCGAGCCATTGGCCGGCGTGGTGACGGCCACCGTCGGCCCGGCCACCGTGAAGGTGGAGGTCGCGGGGGTGCTGTTGGTGGTGCCGTTGGTGGACACCGCCGACACCGTCTGCGAGCCATTGGCCAGCGGGCCAGGCACCGTGTACGTCCAGTTACCGCCCGTCACCGCGACGGGGCCGTAGCTCTGCCCGCCCAGCGTGAACGTGACAGTCGTCGCATTCGCCGCCGTGCCGGACACCACCACGTTGGTGGGGTTCGTCACCGTCGAGCCACTAGCCGGCGTGGTGACAGACACCGTCGGATTGGTCGACACCACCGTCCAGGTGTAGGTCGCTGGCGTGGGGTCCACGTTGCCAGAGCTGTCCACGGCGCGAACCTGCAGCGTGTACGTGCCCGGGCTCAGGTTCGAGTACGTCTGGGGCGTGGGGCATGCGGTGAAGGTGCCGCTGCCCAGGTCGCACTGGAAGGTCGCGTCCGCCTTCGTGGCGGTGAAGGTGAAGGTGGCGGTGGTGCTCGTCGTTGACGACCCCGAGCCCGTGCCCGGACCGCTGGTGATGGTCGTGTCCGGGGGAGTGGCGTTGACCGTGAAAGTGTTGGTGTTGCTCTTGGCGCTCGCGATGCCTTGAAGCTCCGTGTACGCGTACACGGTGTGGTTCGCGTTCGTCAGGACGGTGGGCTGCGGGAAGCTCCAGTTGCCCGCCGCATCGGACGTCGTCCGGCCGATTTCGACGCCATCCACGACGACGACGACGAGCTGGTTGCCACCGCCCGGCGTGGTGCCCGTGTACGTCGGCTTGTTACCCGTGGTGGAACCATTGGGCGGCGTCGTCACAGTGGGAGTATTCGGATTTGCTGGAACCAACGGCCCCGTCAGGGTCGTGATGACACCCGGGTTGCCCGGAATCGCTCCGTAGGTCGGTCCGAACGGGGAAGTGGTCAGGAGCTGCGTCCCCGCCTCACCTCTTGAAACAGTCGGGGAGCAGGCTCCCGAGCCACTCTGGAACAAGATGCGCCCACCGCCACCGCCACCGCCCGGGCCGTGCTCATCGTAGTTGGCGATGCCACCCCGCCCACCGTTAGCCGACACCGAACCGGTGCCGCACGACAGGTTTCCCGAGACGCGCAGGTACAACAGACCACCCGCTCCACCGCCGCCCGCCGCATCATTGCCATTGACCGGGAAGCCTTCCGAAGACGTGCCCACCGTCGTATCGGTGCCCTGCGCGCCATTCGCCGAAATCGACCCCGCTCCCGAAATCGACGCAGCAACTCAAACTCCAGCTGCGCGCAGCGCTCCTTGGGGTGGTACCAGCGCGCCGCGTCCTGGAGCGCGTAGCAGGTGCTCTCCAGCGGCCCCAGGGCCAAGTCGGAGGCATGCGCGCAGCAGT
>NZ_RAWK01000251.1 GCF_003612165.1 Corallococcus aberystwythensis
CGCGTGGGGCGTGCGCCACGGGGGCCTCTCGCGGCGCCGAGGACGCCGGGAGCTGGACGGTGAAGGTGCTGCCCGCGCCGGGCGTGCTCTCCACGCGGATGCTCCCGTTCATCTGGGCGACCAGGCTGTGGCTGATGGCGAGCCCCAGCCCCAGGCCCTGGCCCATCCGCTTCGTGGTGAAGAAGGGGTCGAAGATGTGCTCCAGGACGTCCGGCGCGATGCCCTCGCCCGTGTCCTGGACCTGCACGAGCACGCCCTCGTCGGAGGTCCGGAGGCGCACGCGGATTTCATGGCGGGAGGCCATCCCCTCCGGAATGGCCTGGGCCGCGTTCACCAGCAGGTTGAGGAAGACCTGGCCCAGCCGGACGCTGTCGGCGACGACCTCCGGCACCTTCACGTAGTCCCGCACGACGTGGGCCCGGTGGCGGATCTCCACCGTGGCCATCTTCAGGGCCAGCTCCAGCACCTGCTCCACGTCGACGCTGCGCCCCTGAGGTGCGGTGGGGCGGGCGAAGGTGACCAGGTCCTTGACGATGTCCTGGATGCGCTCGGCGCCGGCCTGCGCATGGGACAGCGCTTCGAGCGCCTGCGTCGCACCGGTGTGGTGGCGCGTGGAGGCGAGCAGCTCCGCATCCACCGTCGCCGGTGCCGGGGCCCGCAGCGCGTGCGTGGCCAGGCTCAGGCTGCCCATGAGGAAGGCCAGCGGGTTGTTGACCTCGTGGGCAATCCCCGCCGCGAGCGTGCCGACCACCGCCAGGCGCTCGGACATGCTCAGGCGCACCTGCATCTGCCGCAGCTCGGTGATGTCGATGATGGCGGTCCGGCACATGCGCCCCGGCAGCCTCCCGTCCTCGAGCGGCGCGCTGTGGAGCCGGACTTCAATCCGCCTCCGCGCGATGCGCAGCCGCAACTCCGTGCTCACCGTCTCCCCGTCGATGCACTGGCGCACGTGGGCGAAGAAGCGGCCCAGGTCGGCCGGGTCCACGAAGGGCGTGAACGGCATCCCCTGCAGGTGCGTGCGGTCCTGTCCCAGCAGCCCCGCGCCCGTGAGGTTGAGATCCTGGATGCAGGCCTTCGCATCCAGGCTCACGCAGGCCATGGGCGCGAAGTCGTACAGCTCCATGTAGCGGTTGCGGGACTCCTCCAATGCCTGATGGGCCTCCTGCAGCTCGCGGTTCTGCATCTCCAGCTCCAGCTGGTGGCGCTGCAGCTCCCGCAGCAGCCCGCGCAGCTCGTCCGGAGCGCTGGGGCTGTTCTCCAATTCCTGTATCGCCTGGGTGAGGTCCGCCCGGGTCATCCCGCTACGTCGCCCATCCATGGACTCCCCCACTCAAATCACACTCACCTGAAGCCCTCCCGGGCAGGGAACCCTCCAGCGCAGGGCCCTCCCAGGTGCTCAGGTCCTCCGGGTTATATCCTCAATGGAAAGCAACAGGTACGGCACATCGCCCGTACCGCTGGAGAGCTGGCGAGCATTGAGCAGCATGCGCCTGTGCCCGATGGTGTCGAAATCGTGCTCCATCACGAAGTCCCGCAGGTGTTTGTTCAAGGGCAGGATCTCCTCCAGCAGGTGGCGCAGCTGGGGGATGTTCCACTGGCCATTGCCGAGCGTGTAGAGCGGGTGCCCCAGGGTCTGCTCCTCGCTCACCTGGAAGGTGGCGTAGAAGGCCGGGTTGACGTTGATGACATGCAGGCCCGCGTCCAGCACCAGGAAGGGCTCGCGCATCGTCTCCACGATGGCCCTGGCGTACTCGCGGGACCGCCGGGACTCGTCGAGGCTGCTCTTGAGCCGGTCGATGTCCAGGAGCGTCATCACCGCGCCTTCGATTTTGTTGTCCACTGACTTGTAGGGGCGCAGGCGCAGCGAATACCAGTGCCCGTTGCTGTCGCGCACCTCCTGCTCGATGACGCTCAGCCGCCCGGTGACCTCGGTCACGGCGGCCTCCAGGTCCGGCAGGGGCAGCGCCAGCTTCACGTCTCGCAGGGGGCGGCCGATGTCCGAGGACGAGAGCTTCAGCACCTCCTCCGCCATGGGGGTGAAGCGGCGGATGCGGTGGTCGTTGCCCAGCATCACGGTGGCGATGTGGGTGCTGCCAATCAGGTTGCTCAGGTCGCTGTTGAGCTGGCCGAGCTCGAGGTTGCGGTTCTGCAGCTCCTCGTTGACGGTGGTCAGCTCCTCGTTGGTGGACTGCAACTCCTCCTTGGCGGTTTCCAGTTCCTCGTTGGTGGACTGCAGCTCCTCGTTGCTGGACTGGAGCTCCTCGGTGGTGGAGCGCAGCTCCTCGTACGTGGCCTCCTGCTCCTCCGTGACCGTCTGCAGGTGCTCCTGCGTCATGAGCAGCTCCTCGCGCAGCCACTCCGCCTCGCGCCGGTGCTCGTCCTCGCGTCCGTCGGGCGCGGAGGCGTGGCCCTCGCGCTCCGAGGCCGGGGCGGCCTCCTGCGCCTCCTCGAAGAGCACGAGGAAGCAGTGCGCCTTGCCCGCGTGCGCGGCGCGCAGCGGGTGCACCTCCAGGTTGACCTTGCGTTGCCGGGCCCCCTCCGACAGCAGCAGCCCCTCCTTGCGCACCCGGCTGTCGTCCTTCTTCGCCCGGTGCAGGGCCGACCTGAGCTCCAGCGACAGCCCCTCGCGCGCCATCCGGATGAGGTTGAGGCTCGCGACCCCTGGGAGCGGTTCGAGGTAGGGCCCGGTGTGGCCCCGGAAGTGGAGGATCTCCAGGTCCTCGTTGACGATGACGCCCGGGGGCCCGTAGCGGGCGAGCACCAGCCGGTCCGCCTCATGCTGCGCATCCAGGTCCGCGCCCCTGGGCTCCAGCTTGCGCCGCGCGCTGGAGGGGCGCTCCGCCGGGGACTCCCGATAGGTGAAGGAGAGGCTCTGCGGGGGGGCGGTGTTCTTCTTCCGGTAGAGCTTGTTGCGCTTGTCCACCAGGGAGAACAGGTCCGCGGAAGCGCCCACCGTCTCCGACGTGCCCAGCATCAGGAACCCACCCGGGCGCAGGGCGTAGTGGAAGACGGGCAGGATCTTCTTCTGCAGCACCGGGCCCAGGTAGATGAGGACGTTGCGGCAGCTGATGAGGTCCACCCGCGAAAAGGGCGGATCGCTCACCAGGTTCTGCTGCGCGAAGACGCAGACGTTCCGCAACGACTTGTGGATCTGATAGCCGCCCTCCGTCTTCACGAAGAAGCGGAGCAGGCGCTCGGGCGACACGCCGGAGACGCTGGCCTCCGGGTAGACGGCGGTGCGAGCCTGCTCGATGGCCGTCGCGCTCACGTCCGTCGCGAACACCTGGACGGAGTGGCCCGTGGCCGAGGCGCCCAGGTACTCCATCAGGCACATGACGAGCGAGTAGACCTCCTCGCCCGTGGAGCAGCCGGGGACCCAGACGCGGAAGGGCCGCTCGGGCGGGCGGCCCTGGAAGAGCTCCGGGAAGACCTTCTGCTGGAGCGCTTCGAAGGCGGGGGCGTCCCGGAAGAAGCTGGTGACGTGGATGAGCAGGTCCTGGTGGAGCAGGTCCAGCTCCTCCGGGTGCGCCTCCAGGTGGCGGACATAGGTGTCCAGGTCCGCCACCTTGCACAGAAGCATCCGTCGCTCCAGCCGCCGGTGGATGGTGCTGGGCTTGTAGTGCGTGAAGTCCACGCCCACGCCTTCGCGCAGCAACCGGAAGACCCGCTGCAGCCCCTCCTCCGGAAGCGCCGGGGACACGGCCGCGTCCGGTACCGCGCGGGCCTGGGGCGCGAGCGTGCCCAGGTGGGCGAGCTGCGCGAGGGCCTCCGCCATGCCCTCGGGAGGCAGGATGTGATCCACGCAGCCCGCCGCGATGGCGCTCCGGGGCATGCCGTCGAAGTGGGCGGACGTCGGCTCCTGGGCCAGGGTGGTGCCGCCCGCCTCGCGCACGGCCTGCAGCCCCCGGGTGCCGTCGGAGCCCGTGCCGGACAGGATGACCCCGATGGCCCGGCCCGGCGCCTGCTCCGCGAGCGATGCCAGGAAGTCGTCGATGAGCCTCAGTCCCTGCTGCGAGCTGTGCGGCGGCCCCAGGTGCAGCGCCCCGCGCTCCAGCGTCAGGCTGACGCCCGACGGGTTGACGTAGAGGTGATCCGGCGTGAGCGTGAGGCCCTCGGACGCCTCCACCACCGGCATCGCCGTCCCCCGGCCCAGCAGCTCCGGCAGCGCGCTCTCGTGCTGGGGGGACAGGTGCTGCACGAACACGAACGCCATCCCCGTCCGCGCAGGCAGGTGCTCCAGCAGGGACAGGATGGCCGGCAGGCCGCCCGCGGAGGCGCCAATCCCCACCACCGGGAAGCGCTCCAGGAACGTCTTCGCGCCCGCGTCTTCGTCGCGGGGGCGTGGCGGCGGGGGGGAGGTGGGCTGCTTCTTCACGAGGAGTCCCTTCGGCGCCCGTCATGGCATCGCGCCAAAAGGAGCCTTCCTCCCTGATAGCCCAGCGCGAATCCCGCCGCTGGCCGTCCTTTCACCCGCTGTGCCAGCCGGCAGTGGGCGGGGAGCCACCCGGGTCGGGACATTTGGGCCACTGCACCCCTGACGATACCTGACAGTCCCTTGTCACCCCGGGTGGATAGGTCCTCCCCCTCCACCCGTTTCGTCCCGGAGGTCCGTCTTGAAGCTCTACTTCCACCCCCTGTCCGGAAACTCGCGCCGCGTGCTGCTCGTGGCCGCCCACCTCGACATTCCCCTCGAGCGCATCGTGGTGGACCTCACCACGGGCAAGCAGCGCGAGGCGTCGTACCTGGGCATCAACCCCAACGGGCGCGTCCCCGTCCTGGACGACGGCGGCTTCGTGCTCTGGGAGTCGCGCGCCATCATGGTGTACCTCGCCGAGAAGACCCCGGGGCAGACCCTGCTCCCGACGGACGCGCAGGGCCGCGCCGACGTGAACCGCTGGCTGTTCTGGTGCTCGTCCCACATGGCCCCGGCGAACACGGTGCTCGTTTTGGAGAACTTCGTGAAGCAGCGCACCGGCCGCGGGCCGCCGGACCCCACCGAGGTCGCGCGCGGCGAGGCCCTCTTCGCGCAGACCGCGCCCGTGCTGGACTCGCACCTGGCGGGCAGGACGTGGGTCACGCAGGAGCGCCTGACGCTCGCGGACCTCTCGCTCGCCGCGTCGTTCGCCCTCGCGGGCCCGGCGCGACTGCCCATCGAAGGCTACGCGAACCTCCGGGCCTGGCTGGGGCGCGTGCAGGAACTGGAAGCATGGCAGCGCACCGCGCCCCCCATGCCGCCGCCAGCCGCCCGGAGCTGAAGCAGCCGCTCGCGGCGCTCCACCCCGCTGCGCCTCTTCATCGAAGCGGCGCGCGCGTTGGCCCTCCGGGTCCTGTGCCCCTGGCGGGTAGCGGCGCGAGGAGCGCCAGCGCGTGGGTGACACGCGCATCCATCGCGAGGTGATAACGACGCAGGAGCTCCAGGTCGACGGCGTGGGTGAGGACGGGCGCCGCGCCTCAGCGCAGTTCCTGGGCGAATTGCTCACGATAGCGCCCCTGGAGCGTCTTCAGCGCCTCCGCCATCCCCACGGCGCGGTACTGCTCCGCCAGGAGCTGCCACGCTTGCTTGTGCAAGGGCTCCAGCGCCACGACACGCTCCAGGTGCGTACGTGCCTCCTCGCGGGGACCCGACGTGCAGGCCAGCCATCCCAGGATGAAGTGCGCCTGCACCGCCTCCTCGTGCGCGGCCACGGCCTGCCGACACGCCGCTTTCGCAGGCCCCGTCCTGCCAGCGCGCAGGTGGCCTTCGCAGTCCAATACGTGCAGCACCGCCGCGCGCGGGAACTCCCGCCTGAGCCAGGTGAGTCGTGCCTGGGCCTTCGTCGCCTGCCCCTTGTCGAGGGAATCCTCGACCTCCTTCGCCGCGCGGATGAACTCTCCCTCCCGCTCCGCCGCGACACCGCTCATGGAGACATCCACGGGCAGCGCCTTCCAGCGTCGAGCCTGCCGAGCCCAGGTCCGCAGAGGCTCGGTCCTAGAGTCATTGCCCGCCTTCTGGATGGCCTGCTCCGCCCACGTGACGGAGGAGGTCTCCTTGAAGAAGGCCGCGAGGTCTCCCCAGACTTCTGGCGGTGTTCCAGGATTTGTTTCCATCCGTTGCCGCGCCCGCACGAGCTGGCCTTGCGCCTCCAGGTGCTGCCCCTGTTGGAGGGCCAGGGTCGCGAGCAGGAACAAGGGGGCGGGCTCGGAGGGGAATTTCCCGGCGACGGCCTCGCACTTCTCCCGGGTCGCCGGCAGCTTGGGGGCGACACGCGTGTCCAGGTAGCAGGCCAGCCTTTGGACGAGGAAGTCCCCCGGGTAGCGTCGCGCGAGGGGCTCCAGCTGCTGGGCGGCGACCTCCACGCGTCCCGCCTTCTCGAGCGCGAGGATTTCGTCGAACCGGCGCCGGTCCTCCAGAGGCAGGGGGGCCTGGGGCTGGTGAACGACCAGCGGCGCCTTGCCCTCGCGAACCTTCGCGAGCCATTCGACGACAGCCTCCTTCTCCGGTCCCTCCCAGTCCGGCGAGGACGTCGAAGCCAGCAGTGCCCCCAGCTCGCTCGCCCAGACCCGCGCGGCAGCGTCATCGCGACGACCCGCCGAAGCATGGCGAAGGCTGGTTTTGAGCAACGCCAGGGTCTGCGATGTGAAGGCCGCCTGATTCGGTGCGTAGCTCGGGAACATCATCCAGTGCGAGCTGCGCACGTGGAATGCCCCCAGCGTGTGCGCCCACTCGTGGAGGAAGATGGACGTCTCCTTGTGCATCTTCCGCTCCTGGTAGAGCGTCTGCCGCTCGTCCTGGGGCAGGTGGATCAGCGCCTCCATGATGGCGCGGACCTCCTCCGGGTTTCCCATCTCGCGCAGCACGCAGTGACGTCCGAACAGCCGGGCCATGCCCAACTCATGCTGCGCGGAGGAGAAGAGCTTGAGCGCGGAGACGAAGCCGACCACCAGGTCCACGTCCTCGCCCGGATCCGTCTGCTCCAGCGCGGTCAGTGAACCCTCCAACTCGCCTTCGACACCTCGATGCGCCCACTCGCGCGTCGACTCAAGCTCGAAGACAACGCCCAGCTGCCCCTGCATCACCGCGCTCGCGCGCTGCAATTGGGACACGACACTGCTTCGCCAGCGCACCACCTGCTCCCGATAGTCCGAGTCCGCGTAGACCCGGACCCGAATCTTCCGGACCGGCCCCGTCGAGGGCTGCGACGAGGACTCCAACTTCGCTGGCGCGAGGGTTCGCGCCTGTTCCCGTGCGTAGTCCACAGGTCGCTTCACACACGATACGCCGAGGACACAGCCCCACACCGCCAGCAGGGCGACACGCGCCGCCAATCCCATGACACGACCTGTGCTCATGGCTCCCTCCCATACGCGAAATGCGTCAGGATCGCAGCTGACTCCCAGCGCGAGCGCCCGCCCTCCCATCCAAGCTGGGCGGGAATGCGCAGACGCGCACTTCAGGTCCTGGCGAGGAAGGCATCCGCGTCACCGCCTTCGCACTTCCAATCGGCGTACACCCCGATGAGCCCGCAAGCGGGACAGAAGCACGCGACGTAGAGCCAGCGGACGTCCTTCGTCCCTTCGTACAGCGCCACACCCGACACGATCTGGAATGCCACCGCGCCACAGAGGCACTCGCTGCGTTGGAGTTCCGCGGAGTCGGCGTACTCGGAGCTGTCCCCTACCCACTGGACCGCGCCACAGCCCGAGCAGGTCCTCCTCGCGACGCCCTCGTCTTCGTCCTGGTCCAGGGTGAAGGTGGGTGCCCCACAAGGGCAGCTCGCTTCGTGGAACCGGGTCGCCGGGTAGCCATTGAGCTGGCTGAACCGTCCCATTTCCAGCCGCGCATCCTCCAGCCCCGTTCCGTACCAGTGCTTGCCCTTCTTGCGCGGCGCCATGGAACGGGAGCCTGCCGCTTCTTCCCATCGCTGTCAGATCCTGCGACGCGTCGGGCGAAGAGAAGGCCTGTTGAGGGTGAGGGCAGGTGCAGAGGTGCCGAGGCGGGACGCTGACGGGTGCCGCAAGCTGTGCGCCAGGCCAGTGGAGAGGCCTTGCAGTTCTCATTGGACACACGCCCGCTCAGGCCGTGCTCCCCTTTGGGGCGCGGCAGGGGACTTGGGCATGGGGGCCACTGCGGCTTGGCGCTCAACACCCCGCGTTCTGGGGTGGCCCCCGTGCTGGGGCCAGTCTCCCAGGCAACGTGAGTTCCAGGTGCTCCCGGGATGGCACGCCCCCCACTGGAAGCCGTCAGATACGCCTGCCCCCGGCGCCTGCCTCCTCACCTGCCGCAGGCGAACACATCCAGCGCGAAGCTCCTGCTTGAGCAACCCGGCCCATCCACCCGCGGCGTGCGCTCCTGGGTCCGCGGCCGGATGGCATCTCCCCCCACGGCTGGTCGCTATGGCTAGGCGGGCGGCTTCGGCACCACGTTCTTCATCGACACGGACCAGGACCTGACGGCCATCCTCCTGACCCAACGGATCATGTCGGGCCCCGACGACGAAGCCTTCGCCGTGGCGTTCTCGAAGGCGGCGTACGCAGCGCTCGGTTAGAGCGCGGAAGCGGGCATCGCGGTGTCGGCCCGGGCGCTCTGCGTCCCGCTCCGCGCCGCGGCGTCCAGGTTCGCGAGCCCCTTCTCGAAGTCCCTGCCCAGCATCGTGTCCATGTTCTCGACGAGCGAGAGCGCCTTGCCCATCAGGGTGTTCTCCCCCTCCATGCGCCAGCTCACGCGGGTGCCGCCCTCAACGGGCGCAAGCGTGAAGACGGTCTGCAGGAGGCTTCACTTCCACGTCGAACGAGGGGCCGCGAAATCGACACGGCATTTCTTCCAGCGCGCCCGGCGGGGCGACGGGGTCTCCCCGGCCAGGAGCGTCACACCCTGGCCTACCTCATCGTCCCGCGCGGTGCACCGGGCCCCCCATCGTGCCGAGCTTTAGAACGCGGTGACCCAGCGGGTGTTGGTGTCGCTCTGGAAGCGGTGCAGGGGGCTGCCCGCCTGGCTGATGATGATGACGTTGGAGCCGTCCGCCATGCGGGCCGTCACCGTGATGGCGTTCATGTTCCAGTTGTCGCCCGTGGAGAAGATGTCCGGCTGGCCGGAGGTGAACTGGATGGCGAAGTCCAGCAGCAGCCCCTGGTAGATGCCGGCCGGCGTCGCGAAGGTGACCGTCTTCGTGGAGTAATTGGGCCACGACGCGCCGTTGTTCAGGTTGAAGCTGGTGACGAGCTGGTTGCCCGACGTGTTCGTATAGCGGAGCGAAGCCACCGCGTTGCTCGCGGTGCGCAGGTCGTCCCCGCCCGTGACGATGGTCACCGTGAGCTGGGTGATGCGGTGGGCATCGTCGATGGCGAACGCATCACCGGGCGACAGGGTGACGACGGCCAGGGCGAGGGTGGCGACGAGGGTGGCGAAGGCGCGGCGGGAGACAGCGCCCAGGGAGCGGATTCCAGTCATGACAGGCTTCTCTTTCGTGAGGTTCGGGCAGAGGGGACAGACACGTCACCCGCCGCCTCCCAGAGGCGCGGGCTTCAAACACCCTGCCGGGAAGCCCCCGGCGCGAACACTGCCAAACTTCTTGCACTGCCCCGGGCCCAGCGCTCGCGCGATACCGCGCTCATGGCCCGACACCGCTTCCTGCTGCTGCTCATCGGATGGCTCGGGGGATGGCTGGGGAGCCCCTCCGCGCAGGCCGCGCTGCCCCCGGGCTTTGGCGAACATCCCGAGGACCTGCGCGTGAAGCTGGTGACGTTCGGCCCGGGACCGGACGCGCACCAACTCTTCGGACACAGCGCGCTGTGGGTCGAGGACACGCGCCTGCGCACCGACTTCCTCTACAGCTACGGGATGACGACGCAGGAGGGACAGGGCAGCCCGCTCCACTTCCTCGTGCGACATCAGCCCTTCTGGGCCGCGCGCCTCCCGGCGGCGCACACGTTCGCCACCTACCAGCGCGAGGACCGCTCCATCACCGCGCAGGAGCTGCGCCTCCCCCTGCGAGCACGGCAGCGATTGCTGGTCCGGCTCGAACGGGACGTGAGCCCCGAGCACCGCCTCTACGCGTATCACCCCACCGACAACAACTGCGCGACGCGCGTGCGGGACGCCCTGGACGACGCCTTGGAAGGTTCGCTCCGCGCGGACGCCTCGCTGCCCGCGCGCTTCACCTGGCGCGAGCACCTGCGGCGCCACACCCGGCACAGCCCGGTCGTGAGCCTGTTGCTCCTGACGTGGGTGAACGACGTCATGGACGCGCCCCGGACGCGCTGGGAGGAGGCCTTCGTCCCCCGGGAGCTGGCGCGGCTGCTCGACACCTCGTCCGTGCCGCGAGGACGGGTGGACGTATACGTGTCCCGCGCGCGGCCTTCCTCCGACCAGGAGGCCGGCACCTCCGCGCTCCCGCACCTGTTCCTCGTGGGGGCGGTCGTCGCGGGCGGGGCGGTGGTGCTGTCCAACCTGCGAAGGCGCGGCGCGACGCCCGGGGCCCGCATCGCCTTCGGGCTGTACCACGCGCTGTTCGGGCTGCTGTCCGGCGCGGTGGGCTTCGTGGGACTGCTGCTGACGCGCTACTCCGAACACTCCGCACTGCGCGGCAGCGAGGGCCTGCTGCTGTTCAATCCATTCGCCCTCGCGCTCGTCCCCTTGGGCATCGGCCTGGCTTTCGGGAGCGCTCGCGCGGAGCGGTGGACGCGCACCTGCGTCGGGGGGCTCATGGGCTGCGCGCTGCTCTCGGGGGTGCTCCAGTTGCTTCCCGCCTTCGGTCAGGACCTCCGGGAGCCGCTGGCGCTGATGCTCGTCGCCCACCTGGGCTTTGGGATGGCGTGGGGAGGCACGTCCAACGCCGTCCCTCGAATGGAGGCGCGGCCCCAGCGCGCCTGAAGCTCAGGCCCCGGACGGCAGCAACACATCCACCCTCGCGCCGCCTCCGGGCGGGCTGGAGGCGAAGAGGGAGCCGCCGCTCGCCTCGACCAGCCCTCCCACCAGGAGCATCCCCAGCCCCGAGCCATCCCGCTTGGTGGTGCCACCCCAGGGGCGCGTGCCCTCCAGCAGGCCCGCGCGGAAGCCGGGCCCGTCGTCACTGACGCGAAGGCGGATGAGCAGTGGATTGCCATCCGGCTCCACGCTCACCCGGACCGTGCGGGCCCCGCGCTGTCCGTCGCCTTCGCAGGCATTCACGAGCAGGTTGGTCACCACGTGGGACAGCCCGCGCTCCCCACCGACGATGCGGGCGCGCGGCGCCTGGCGCCCTGACGTGTCGGGCGCATCCGTCCCCACGACGATGTGGACGTGGGAGAAGCGCGACCGGACGACGTCCGCCGCGTGGTGCAGCGTGGCGCCCACGTCCACCAGCTCGGCTTCATCGATCATCGCCAGTTCGCCCAGCGTGCGGGACTTCACGCTGGACACGAAGTCCCCCAGCTCGCTCAGGTCCTGCACGAGCGCCTGGGCGTAGCGCGAACGCGCGTCACTGCCAGGGTCGCGGACGAGGAGGTCCGCGCGCAGCCGCGCCGAGGACAACAGCGTCCTCACGTCATGGTGCTCCCGGAGCATCAGGTCCAGGTGCCGACGGGTCCTTTCGACGCGAGCACTCTCGCACCCCGCCTTGAGCACCATCCGACGCGCGACGTCGCAGGCCAGGGAGGCCACCGCCCCCACGCTGCCGATGAAGATGAGGAGCAGCGCCACCTCCGACATGCCGTAGGTGACGAAGCGGGCGTTCCACTGGAAGTCCAGCGCGACGAGTCCACCCATCAGCAGCAGGTTGGCGGCCGTGCCCGCCCAGGCGGCGCGGGGCGACAGCCGCAGCGCGGTGATGAACACGACCGCGACGGCGGCGGACGGATCGGGCATGCGTAGAAGCCCCGTGTAGTGGGGGCCGTGCCACACCAGCGTGGACAGCAACGAGGCATGGGCGAACACCGCGTCCAGCACGGAGGATGCGACCAGCAGGCCCGTCCCGAACAGGCGCCGCCGGGCCGCCCACCTCGCGACCGCCGAGGCCCCGATGGCGAAGCCCAGCACGGGCAATTCCACCAGCGCCGCCGGCACACCGCCCTCCGCGTGGAGGCCGCCCAGCAGCAGGAACCGCGTCAGCACGAGCCCGCAGAACACCATGCGCACAGCGCTCACCAACGCCTCGCCGTCGTTGGAGGCGTCCGACAGCACACGCTGGGCAATCTGTTCCGGCATGGCCGGCGGAGGGTGTTCAGACATAGGTGCTAGGCTTCAAGGGTGGGACGGGTGCGACATCTCTTGCTGGTGGAGGACTCGGAGCGGTTGGCTTCGGTGCTGGAGGACGCGCTGCGCGCCCACGCCGAGCACATCACCCACGTGGCGACGCTCGCCGCGGCACGGCGGGTGTTGAAGGAGCACCCTCCGGACGCCGTGCTGCTGGACGTCAGCCTTCCGGACGGCACCAGCGACACGTTGCTGGAGGACCTGCAGGCGGTGGAGCCCCTGCCGCATGTCATCGCCATCAGCGGCAACGCCACCGCCGAGCAGGCCTTCCGGCTGGCCTCGGGGGGCGTGCGGGCCTTCCTCCCCAAGCCCCTGGACCTGGCGCGGCTGGAGGAGGTGTGGACGCGGACGCTGTCGCGGCCCCCCGACCTGGTGCACGCGCTGCGGGCGAGCGCCGGACAGGTGCCACTGCACCAGTTGGAGGGCGTCGTCCGGGACACGCTGGTGGACGAGGCCCTGGCGAAGTCCGAGGGCAGCGTGCGCGGCGCGGCGAAGCTGCTGCGCATCTCGCGGCAGTTGCTCCAGCACATCCTCAACGCCCGGAAGTGACGTCACGAGGCCCGGCACCGGTCTGTCTCCCTTCCGCATGAACCGGACGCGCCGCGCGCCCGTTCCCGGCGAGCCAGGAGCCGCGTGACCCTTCACGTGCCGTACCAGCGGGCCCGGGGCGACGCGCGGGCGGTTTCTCGCTCGGGCAGCGCGGGCACGCGCCGCGGTCGTGGACTGGCAGGCTACAGAAGCGCGTTGCCGGGTGGACCGGGAGGCAACAGGGGGCGGCCTCTTTCGCGGCGGGGCGCAGGGGCGAAAGCCGCGCCTTCTCCAGTTTCGCGACGACGCCCACGCTGCGCCCTGCGAGGTTCGCGACGACGTACTGCACGGAGCTGCCCAGCACCTGCTCCCCAGCATGGGGCGCAACGGGACGGTGAAGCCCTTCAGGCGCTCTGTGGGGGACTCCGGGGTCGCGACGCCGCGCTCCAGGTCCAGCGTCCAGCGCACGGGCTTGCCCAGCCCCGTCGCCTTCGCCGCGAGGCCCGGCGTGAGGGCCCGGCCCACGATGCCATCCAGGCTGTCCGCGAACGTCCGGTTCAATCGCAGACGCTTGAGCCGGATGACCCGCGTGTCCCCAGGGTTCGCGGTGGCGACGAAGAAGGGGCCCGTCTGTGGATTGCCGAAGAGCGCGCGTGTGACGCCCTGCGCATCCATGCCACCGGAGTCGAGCGTCGTCGTGCGCACGGTGTCCGCCGGCCACACCGTGAGGACCGGCGCGCGGTGGGCGGAGAACTCGTTGGACCACGTGGTCGGCTTGAAGTCGTGCACGCGCGGCGGACCGGCGGGACGCGCGGGGAGAAGCCGGCCGGTGAAGGCATGCATCACGCGCGTCTTCGGGTTGTTGCTGTCCGGGGAGTCCGCAGTGCCGAGCAGCCCTTCCCCGCTCACCTTGCCACTGAAGACATACGTCTGCTTGCGCGAGTCCGTGACGACGAAGCGGACGTCGTTGCCCACGCGCTCCCCTTCCAGCGCGTCCCCGTCCGACGCATAGGGCGAAGAGAAAGCCTGGTGAGGATGGGGGCTGGAGCAGAGGTGCCGAGGAGAGACGCTGACAGGTTCCGCCGAGCTGTGCGCCAGGCCGGTGGAGAAGCCGTGCAGCCCTCATTGGACACACGCCCGCGCAGGCCGTGCTCCCCTCTGGGGCGCGGCAGGGGGCTTGGGCATTGGGGGTCACTACGGTCTGGCGCTCAACACTACATGTTCTGAGGTGGTCCCCGTGCTGGGGCCAGTTTCCCAGGCAGCGTGGCCCATCTGAACCACGCAGTCAGTCCAGACGGCCCTGGAGCGATGGCTCGAGCTGTTGCAGCATCTCTCGGGCCCGCTCTTCTTCCGTCAGGTGCCGCTCGTAGCGCAGCCGACCCGCCGCGAGCTCCCAGCAGTCGAGAATGTCCTCACACTGCGTCAGGATGGCGTACCAGCGCGCATCCTCGAGCAGCGGCGCGGCACTCTCGAGGATGCGATGCGCCAGTTCGTACTGCGCATACACCATGTCAGCGCCGGCCGGCATGAACTCGAGGTAGAGCGCGGCAGGCAGCCGCGGGGCGCTGTCACTCGGGTGGAAGCGCAGCCCACGACGGCCGTCCCCTGGCTCGAACAACCCTAATGCGTTGCGCGGGGGTCCCCCTCCCATGTCCGGGTTCCGCGCCAGTGCCTCGGTCACCCACCGCCGCGCCGCCTCCTCGCATCCTGCCCGGACGGGCAGCACGGCGGTCCATCGGGTGCGAACCGGAGCGACCTGCCAGACGCGGACGGTATGCATCAGCGAGGATCCGAGTCCCTCCAGGTGCGCCAAGGTCGCCTCGCGGCCGGACTGATTTCGCCTCATCGAATGCCCACCATAGAGCCGCCGGAAATGTGCGTCGACCGAGCCCGGGTTTCGTCGATCGTCGGCATGCAGGCAGAATCCCTCCGGGAACGCCGGGCCCGCACCTGCCTACACGATTCGTCAGGGGCGAAGCGCGCGCTTCAGTGCTAGTCCATGTCGCCATGTC
>NZ_RAWK01000252.1 GCF_003612165.1 Corallococcus aberystwythensis
CGCCAGGAGTGCGTCGAGGGAGGTCGGGGTCTTCATCGCCGCTCCGCATACACCAACACGCAGTTGGATGCAGCGCCCGTGGCCGGGTAGAACGGCCCTCCGTCATGCGCCTTCCGCCCCTGAACGTCCTGTTGTCCGCTTCCGTCCTCCTGGGCACTTCCAGCGCCTGCATCGTGGAGGCCCCCGGCGGGGCCAGTCCGGAGGAGCGCCGCGCGGCCACTGTCACCCAGGTGCCCCCGCTGTCCATCCGCAGCGGCGCCAACCTGGGCGGCAAGGTGGAGGTGGTGGGCGCGTCCGTGCAGCCGGGCCGCATCCCCGTGGGGGACCAGGCGCGCGTCACCGTCTTCTTCAAGGTGCTTCAGCCCCTTGAAGAGGACTACCTCGTCTTCGTGCACATCGAGGACGCGGACGGGCGCATGGAGCGCCTCAACGTGGACCACAAGCCCGCGGGCGGCCTGTACCCCACGACGCAGTGGAAGGTGGGGGAGACGGTGAAGGACGAGTTCGTCGTCGCCCTGCCGCAGGGCGCGTCGCCGCGCGCGGTGAACGTGTGGCTGGGGCTGTGGGAGCCGCGCAACGACAGCCGGCTGCCCATCACCAACCCGCAGGCGGTTCGCAACGATGGCCGGGGCCGCCTCTTGCTGGCGCAGGTCCCCGTGGGCGGATGACAGGGAAAAAAACCGGAGCGGCCCTGTAAGCCGGGTTCTGTCCCCACCCCTTTCGGGATGGGCGGCGAACATTCGTCTAGGGCCCTGGTTGCCCAGGGACCTCATCAGCGAGCAACCCGAACGCATGGGACGGGCCATCCCTGTCCCCTTGCGGGGACGCGCTCCTATTGGCTCTTGCTCCAGGTGGGGTTTACCGTGCCGTCCGAGTCACCCCGGACGCGGTGCGCTCTTACCGCACCGTTTCACCCTTACCCGCCCCCTTGCGAGGACAGGCGGTCTGTTTTCTGTGGCACTTTCCTGCGAGTCGCCTCGACTGGCCGTTAGCCAGCACCCTGCCCTGTGGAGCCCGGACTTTCCTCCCGCCATCCATGCCTGCGATGGCCGGCGTTCACCCGGACCGCTCCGGCACTCCGGGGGATACAACAGCCAGCCGGGGCGGGTCCACCTTCAGGTTGGGACGTTGTCGCGCAGGGCCCGGCGGGTGAACGTCCGGGGGCTTGTCCGGTTCCCTCGCGCCTGAGCGTCCCAAGGCCTCCGCGGGAGGGAGGGACGGCATGGAAGCGGTCATCTTCACGGGCATCCAGGGAACGGGGAAGAGCAGCTTCTACCGGGAGCGCTTCTTCACCACGCACGTCCGCCTGAGCCTGGACATGCTCAAGACGCGGCACCGCGAGAAGGTGCTGCTGCGGGCGTGTCTGGAAGCGAAGCAGCCCTTCGTGGTGGACAACACCAACCCCACGGCGGCGGAGCGCTCCCGGTACATCTCGGCCGCGAAGCAGTCCGGCTTCCGCGTGGTGGGGCTCTACTTCCAGTCGAAGGTGGCGGACGCGCTCCTGCGCAACGACCAGCGCCCGGTGGAGCAGCGCGTGCCGCTGGTGGGCGTGCTCGGCACGTACAAGCGGTTGCAGGTCCCCAGCCCCGAGGAGGGGTTCGACGCACTTTTCTTCGTCCGCTTGTCCCGGGACGGTTTCACCGTGGAGGAGTGGCAACGTGAAGTTCGATGAGCTGGACGAGAAGATGCGCGTGTACGAGACCGCGCACGACCTGTGCGTGCTGCCCGGCGTGTTCATGGTGGCGCGCATTGATGGGCGCGGCTTCACGCGGCTGACGAAGGAGGTGCATGCCTTCGAGAGCCCCTTCGACGTGCGCGTGCGCGACCTGATGGCCGCGACGACCGGGCACCTGATGGACTGCGGCTTCCGGGTCGTCTACGGCTACACGCAGAGCGACGAAATCTCGCTGCTCTTCCACCCGGACGAGGACACCTTCGGGCGCAAGACGCGCAAGCTCAACTCCATCCTCGCGGGCGAGGCGAGCGCGAAGTTCTCGCTGCTGTTGGGGGACCTGGCCGTGTTCGACTGCCGCATCTGCGAGCTGCCGAACGCGGGGCTTGTGCGCGACTACTTCCGCTGGCGCAGCGAGGACGCGGTCCGGAACGCGCTGAACGCGCACTGCTACTGGAGCCTGCGCCGGGAGGGGAAGGGCGTGGCGGAGGCCACGAACACGCTCATGCGCCTGTCGGTGGCGCAGAAGAACGAGCTGCTCTTCCAGCGGGGCGTGAACTTCAACGACCTGCCCAGCTGGCAGAAGCGCGGGACGGGGATCTACCGGGAGACGTACGTGAAGGAGGCGCGCGACCCCAGGACGGGAGAGACGGTCCTCGCCGAGCGCCGCCGCCTCAAGGTGGATTACGAATTGCCGATGAAGGACGCGTACGACGCGTTCATCCTGGCGTTGCTGGAGGGCGTGGCGCGATGAGCGTGGACCTGGACCGTTTGATGCGTCAGTACCGGGAGTGCGCCCGGCATGTCTGGAACACGTACTTCCAGCCATTGGAGGATGGGTGGCACGAGTTCATCAACGTGGAGCACGCGTTGTTCCATGGGCTTGTCCTGGTCCAGGCCGGAATGGAAGACACGCGGCCGGGTGCTTTCGGCCTCGTGGAGGGCATTCGGGTCCGTCCATGCTTCCCGCCCGTCGGACACCTGGAGGTCTTCCATGCGAAGACGCAGGAGGTTCAGGTGGTGGAATGGCAGCAGGGCCGCTTGAAGCCGGGAGCGGTGGACCTCCGGTTCCAGGGCTTCTTCGACTGGGCGAGCCAGGACGACCCACAGGACTACCGCTTCGTCCGGGCGCGGGTCTTCGCCACGGAGCAGCCAGAGCTGGAGGGCTGTGACGTACTCCTGGAGTTCCAGGCCGTGACGTTCGAGCGGGTGTAAGGCTATTCAGGCAATGCCTGTCCTGGTCCGTGCGGCGCTGTCCTACCCGGGGAGGGGGATTGCGCGCGTTTGCCCCGGTGCCGCAGGATTCGCGCTCTCGCGGCCGGGTGCCTTCGCGGCACGGCGCGGCGGTTTCGAGGGGGAAGCACCATGGTCATTTTCGGTTCGAGGCTCTACGGCAAGGTCGATGCGGTTCCAGGCCTGGGCTACGTGGCGACGAAGTTCGGTCACCTCAACTTCGTGCCGCTCATCCCGCTGGAGGGCTGGCTCGTCGTCGCCGAGGAGGGCAATGGCTGGCGCGGGCAGGCCATCGGCATGAGCGGCAAGTCGGTGCTCGTGGCGTGGGCGCGCTTCCTGTTCATCGTCGGGGGCATCATCTCGCTCATCGTCGGGCTCGCTTCCTGGTCGAGACACTCGGATGAGGTCATCGTCCCGGGCGTGCTCGCGCTGGCGTGCATTGGCGGGCTCATCGCTTCGTACACCTGGAAGTGGGTCACCCACGCGTCGCCGGAGCGCGCGCTGGAGATCGCCCGGGAGGCGGGCGTGAGCGAAGAGGGGCTCGAGCAGCTGCGCCGCATGTACTCGGTTCCTGCCGCTGCCCCCGCCGTCGCCGCGCCCGCCCAGCCGTGGACTCCGCCGGAGTCCTAGTCGTCCGCCGAAAGCCCCAGGTTCCCTTCTCATGAGTCATGTCGTTGGCATCGATCTGGGCACCACCCATTCCCTGGTGGCGGCGCTCGACAGTGCGGGCCGTCCGAATCTCCTCACCAACCGCTTGGGGCAGCGCCTCACGCCCTCGGTGGTGGGGCTGGACGCGGAGGGGCGGCTCCACGTGGGCGAGTCCGCGCGAGCGCAGCTGCTCGTGCATCCGGAGCGCACCATCGCGGAGGTGAAGCGGCGCATGGGCCGCGACCTGCCGGTGACACTGGGCGACCGGCGCTACAGCCCCACGGAGGTCTCCGCGCTGATCCTCCGCGCGCTGCGCGAGGACGCAGAGCGCGCGCTGGGCGGCACGGTGACGGAAGCCGTTGTCACGGTGCCCGCATACTTCAGCGATGCGCAGCGCCAGGCGACCAAGGACGCCGGTGAGCTGGCGGGGCTCAAGGTGGAGCGGCTGGTCAACGAGCCCACCGCCGCGGCGCTCGCGTACGGCGTGAACCACCTGGACGCCGAGCAGTACGTGCTGGTGTACGACCTGGGCGGCGGCACGTTCGACGTGTCGGTGCTGGAGATGTTCCAGGGCGTGCTGGACGTGAAGGCGTCCGCGGGCAACAACCAGCTGGGAGGCAGCGACTTCGACCAGTTGCTGGCCGCGTGGCTGGGCGCGGAGTTCGAGCGCAGCCACGGCGTGTCGCTGGCCGGGAACCTGTCGGCGCAGGTGAGGCTCAAGGCGGCGGCGGAGGCCGCGAAGATTGCCCTCACGTCCGTGGACGCCACGCCGGTCATCGTGCCGTTCCTCGCGCCGGGCCGGGGTGGAGCGGCCGCGTCGCTGGAGGTGGAGGTGACGCGCGCGAGGTTCGAGGCGCTGATCACGGACCTGGTGCGCTCCACGCTCGAGCCGATGGAGAGCGCGCTGCGCGACGCGAAGCTGTCGAAGAAGTCCATCGCGGAGGTGGTGCTGGTGGGGGGCAGCTCGCGCGTGCCGCTGGTGCGCCGGCTGGTCGCCGAATACTTCGGGCGCGAGCCGCGCGACGGCGTGCACCCGGACGAGGCGATTGCGTTGGGGGCCGCGCTGCAGGCGGGGTTGAAGACGGGCGCGGTGAGTGCCGCGCACGGCATCATGATCACGGACGTGTGTCCGTTCACGCTGGGCGTGGAGGTGCAGGCATCGGTGGGGCGCGAGCGGGTGGGGGGCGTCTTCTCGCCGCTCATTCCGCGCAACACGACGGTGCCGGTGTCGCGCACGGAGACCTTCGCCACCACGGCGGACGGGCAGCGCGCGGTGGAGATCCGCGTGTTCCAGGGCGAGGCGCGGCTGGTGAAGGACAACCTGCTGCTGGATGCGTACACGGTGGAGGGCGTGCCGCCCGGCCGAGCGGGGACGGAGAAGGTCGCGGTCACGTTCACGTACGACATCAACGGCATCCTGGATGTGACGACGCGAGTGGTCTCCACCGGCAAGGAGGCCACGCTGGTGGTGGACAAGCGCTCTCAGCGCCTGGGGCCGGAGCAGCGGCTGGAGGCGAAGGAGCGGCTGGCGCGCGAATGGGGCGCGGCTCCAGCAGCCCCGGCACCCGTCGCGGCTCCGCCCGTGTCCCCGGAGGCTGACGCGGATGCGCTGTTGGTCGCGGCGACTGCACGGATCGCCACCGCGCCAGCGGGCGTGCGTCCCCGGTTGGAGTCGCTGTGCAACGCCTTGCGTGAGGCCCGTGCGAAGGGCGACCGCGCCGCCGCGGCCCGCCTGGACGCCGAGCTGACCGACCTGCTGTTCGACCTGGGCTGAGCGAGCACGTGCTCCTGACCGAACTCAAGCGCGCCGTGGTGCTGCGTCCGGCTGAACCGTCGGCACGTCTGGCCCTGGCCGAAGCGCTGTTCCAGGAGCGCGACTTTCGTGGTGCCGCGGAGCATGCGCGCAAGGCCCTGGACCTGGGCGGAGGCGGACCCGCGCGCCGCCTCCTGTGTGGTGCCTGGGCACGTGATGGCCGACGGGCCGAAGCGCTGAAGATGCTGGAGACGTCCGCTCGCGAAACGCCCCGCGATGCATCCCTGCGCGCGGAGTTGATCACGCTCCTGGAGGAGGACCGGCCGGACGACGCGCTCGTGCACGCGTTCGAAGCCACTGAAGCCGCGCCCGGTGAGCTGGAGGCCTGGCGCGCCGTCATCCGTCTGTGCGAGCGCACGAACCGTCCTTCCGAAGCCATGCCCGCGCTGAGGCGGGCCCGGCTGCTCGCGCCCGAGGATCCACGCCTCGCGGAGTCGGTGCTCGGGGCCCGTTCGGCGCTTGGGCTTCCGGCCACCACCGCGATGCTGGACGCGCCTCCCCTGGAGCAGGCCGCGCAGGCGCTCAAGCTGCCCACGGCGCGCGCCGCGCTCTCGGACGCGAAGCTCGACGCCGCTGTTGAGGCGCTTTCCCGGGGCTCGCTCGCGGAGGCGAAGCGGCAGCTCGTGGTCGCACCTGCATCGCCCCGGACCCGCGCCGCTGCGGCCCTGCTTCGCGCGGAAATCATGTGGCTGGAGGGACGGCCTGGCGCGCAGGTGGAGAATGCCCGTCGCGCCGCGTTCGAAACCGCTGGGTCACCGGGGGCCGCCGCGCTGCGCCTGGGCGACCATTGTCTTGAAGCCGGAGCGCTGGACGAAGCGCGCGAGCTCTATGCCATCGCGGCGGCGAACGGAGAATCCCTGGCGGCGGCGGGGCGTGAGGCCGAAGTCGCGAACCGTCGCCGGCTGCTGGCGCGTGACCTGCCCGCGGTTGGACGCGTGGGTGTGCTCGGCTGGCATCCCGGCGGTGGGCATGTCTCTCCGCTGGAGGCGGTCGCGGTGCCCGGGCGCGGCGTGCTGCGGTGCAGTGGCCGCGTGGGGCCCGAGGGCCAGGAGGCCGCGGACGTGGCCTTCAGCGTGGTGCGTGCCCGCGCTCCCGCGCTGAGCCTGGGAACGCTCACGACCCGCTACGACCTGCACCTGCACTACACGGACACGGAGGTCGGCAAGGACGGCCTGTCGTCCGGCCTCGCGCTCGCGTTGGCGGGCCTGTCCGCGTACACGCAGCGCCCGTTGCCCGCGCGGCTGGCCGTGACGGGCGAAGTGACGCTGAACGGTGAAGTGCGGCGGGTGGGCGGCGTGCACGAGAAGCTGGTGGCCGCGTACCTCGAAGGCATGCGCGTGGTGCTGCACCCGCGCCGCAACCTGGACGACGTGGCGGCGCTGCCGCCCGAGGTGGCCGGGCGCCTGCGGCTCATCGCGGTGGACAGCTTGGATGAAGCGTGGCGGCTCGTGAACACGGCCGTGAACACGCCAGGAATGGAGCAACGGTGAACAACGAGCCCCGCCAGAACCCCTACGAGGTGCTGGCCGTCGAGAAGGACGCGGACGCGCGTACCATCAAGAAGGCCTACTTCGAGCTCGTCCGGCAGAACCCGCCGGAGACGCACCCGGAAGAGTTCCGGCGCCTGCGCGAAGCATACGAGCTGCTCTCCGACCCCGAAGCACGACAGGCCTTTGACGCCAGCGCAGCGGCGCAAGCGGACGGCCCGGAGTCGGCGAAGAACGCGGCCCTCCAGGAAGCCATCAACCTGTTCGAAGCAGGTGACAAGGAAGGAGGCCGAAAGGTCCTCACCCGGCTGTTCATTGAACAGCCCGACTTCCACGACGCGCGCATCCTGCTGGGCCGCCACTACTTCTTCGAGGGCGACTTCAAGCAGGCGCTCACGGAGTTCGATGCCCTGCTCGCGCGGGCGCCCGAGCATTGGCAGGGACACCTGCAGCGGGGCTGGGCGTTGATCCGCCTGGAGCGGCTGAAGGAGGCCGCGGATGCCTTCTGGCGCGCGGGCAAGCACGGCCCCTCGGAGGTGAGCCCGCGCGTGGCGCTGGCGGACTGCCTGGAGGCGATGGGGCAGGTGGCGGACGCGCTCAAGGTGCTGGAGCAGGCGCAGGCGCTGCCCGGCGTGTCGCGGATGGACGTGCTCGCCCTCAAGGTGCGGCGGATCGCGACGATGCTGGAGCACGGCCAGGACGCCGACGCCGCGAAGGACCTGGAGAAGCTCGACGCGGAGCTGCCGCAAGACGCCGACCCCGAGCTGCGCCGCTGGGCCGGAGGCCAGCTCTCCGCCGCCGCCGCGCACCTCTTCGCCCAGCAGAAGTCCCAGGGCGCGAACCGGCTGCTCGCGTTCGGCCGGCGCTTCAACCCGGAGAGCGCCACGGAGGTCGTGTATCCGACGTGCGTCTCCCTGGACGTGGAAGCGCTGCCGGCCGTCACGCGCGAGTGGCTGCACTCGGAGGCCGAGCGGATCGGCGGCTGGCGCTCCCCCACGAACTGGCTGACGCCGGCGGGGTTCACGCTCGCGTTCACCACCGTCACCGGCCTCCTGTTCGCGCACTGCTTCCTCGGCACCGCCGAGCGGAGTGTTGGTGACTGGCTGTGGTGCGCGCTCTTCGCCGCGCTCTTCTCCGCCAGTACCTGGGCCGTGGTCCGCTACCTCCTGCGGGTGTTGAACAGTCCCTATGGGACCTTCAACACCATCCACCCGCTGCACCTGGTGCAGGTCGCCATCGATCGCATCACCGTGTGGCCGCTGGTGCACCTGCAGGACCTGAACCTGGTGAATCACCAGGAGAACGGCGTCTACAAGCACACCGCCCTGGAGATGAAGTTCAACGGCGTGCCCGTGGTGTTGAACGTGCGCGGCCAGAAGACGGCCGAAGGCGTGGCGCAGGAGCTGATTGCCCGTCACCGCCGGGTGCTGGAGTTGCTCGGGCGGGGGATGCTGGACGCGGAGAGTGGCGTGGAGCACCTGCCCGCGGCGTTGCTGGCCCAGGCGGACGCGAATGGCCATGTCCGCGGGAAGGGGAGCATCCTGTCCTGGCCCCAGCTGGTCGCCGCCGCCTGCGTGGGGGTGTTGCTGGTGGGTGTCTCCGCCTGGCCGCAGATGCGAAGGGTGGAGGCGCATACCTGGACGCGCGTCGCGGCGCAGCCGGGCCTGGGCGCCGTGCTGGGCTACCTGCGCGAACATCCCGAGACGCGTTTCGCTCCGCAGGCGCAGGCCCGGGTGGACGCGGAGCTGGCACAGGCCCGAGCGCGGATCGAGGCCCGATTGGATCCGAACAGCGCCGCGGCGCCGTCCCGAGCGTTCTTCTCGGGCCTGCTGGACACGATGTCCCAAGCCCATGGCCGCCGCGTCACCGTGGCATGGCAGGCGTCTGGGGATGGCTGGAAGGATGACCCGTCGGAACAGCTGGTGGCCGCGTGGCAGCGCATGCTCGATGAGGTGCTGGGGCAGGGCGTCGTGGTGGTGGATGGAGGCCGTGGGGCCGCGCGGGAAGGCGCTCCCGTGATGACCCTCCGGGTGCGGGACATGCTCGCGCCGGCGTCTGGGAGCAACCGTGCCCTGCGCGTCTGGGCGGTGTCGCAGGAGGGGCTGGGGCAGCACGTGCCCGCTCCGGCGCTGGAGTTGTTGACGGACGCGGCGGATCCGCGCGCGGCGGAGGTGCTCTTCCACGAGTGGGTGGACCGCTGGCATCTGCCCGGAGCGGGAGGCCGCCGTCCGCTGTTGCTCACCACCTCGACGCTTGCCCAGGAGGCCCAGCCGTGAGTGCTCCTTCGACTTCTCCCCGCCGGACCTGGATGGTGCTTGGCGGAATCGGGGCCGGTGCGCTCGTGGCCGTGGGCCTGATCCGCTACGCCATGGACTTCGAACAGGTCCTCTTCGTCAACGGTCTGGACATCCCGGTCACGGTCACGGCCGGAAGCTCACGGTTCACGCTGGATCCCAATGAGCACGTCACGCGCCACATGCGTCCTGGGATGATGGACGTGGAGGTCACCGGTGAAGGCGGCACGCTGGCCCGTGACACGGTGGTGGTGACGGACGAGCGGGGCCTCTTCCTCTACAACGTCCTGGGGGCCGCGCCGCTGTACACGTCGGTCATCTACTACACGACCTCCTCGGCTCGGAACAACGACGCGGGCTCCGAGCCGCAGCCCGTGGCGGGCGTCCCGTTCCAGCGGCTGCGGTCCATCGACTTCGTGCTCACGGATCCTCCCTCGAGCATGTCGATGCGCAAGGAGGATGGCCAGACGATGACGCGAGTCCACCTGGGGCAGGCGCCGGGGGGATGGTCCACGAGCGTCAACTGGTTGCTCCAGACCCAGCGCTTCGCGGAGGCGAACCGTCTGGCGGAAGGCCTGTCGCGCGCCCTGCCGAAGACGCCGGGGGTCAACGAGATCGCCTTCGTCACGAAGATTTCGCTCGCGAGAGCGGAGGGGCTCCTGGCCTCGATTGCGGCCGCGCGCGAGTGGCGGGACGCGCATCCGGACGACCTGGGCGCGCACCGGATGTGGGTGCACGAGATGCTGCGCGCCGGGCGCGGCGCGGAGGTCCGTGCCTGGTACGCGGACGCGGTCAAACAGAAGCCTGACTCGCTGGTCCTGGCGTCAATCCTCGCGAGGGTCGAGCCCGCGGAAGAAGGCATCCCGAGACTCGAGGCGCTGGTCCGCGAGCATCCCGGGGAGATGATCCTCCAGAAGGCGCTGTGCATGCGCTACGTGCGTCAGCGGCGCTGGGCGGAGGCGCTGCCCTTGCTGGAGGCGATGGCGAAGGGTGACGCCGAATACGCAACCTACCGGGACGTGCATGCGACGGTGCTGACCGCCCTGGGCCGCCGCGAGGAATCGGCCCGTGCGTTCGGCAAGCAGTTGTTCGAGGAGGAGGAGACGGAGCCCCTGAGCTTGGAAGACCTGCTCCTCTACGCACGGCTGACCGGAGGCTCCGGACGGAACGGTGGCGACGAAGTGATGTCGAAGCTTTACGCCAGGGCGTCGAAGGACATGCCGTACGGCGTTTTGCAGGAGTGGCTGTCGGCCGTGCTCGGAGAGCCGGTGGATGTGCAGGCCCTGCGCAAGGTGCCGCCGGAGAATCCATCCGCGGGCGCGGCGCGAATCCTGATGGCGCTCGCGGAGGAGCCCGAGTTCGCTGCCCGTTCCATCGCCAGCGTGGACTCCCGGGTGATGCGCTTCGTCGGCGCCGAAGCGGGCGTGTTGCTGGCGGCGGAGTTCGAACGGCAAGGGGACTCTGCGCTCGCCGCGAGGACGCTCGACGTGACAGCGGGCGTGGCGCTGAGCTTCGAGGAGCTCCAGGACGTGGTGCACGGCCGGCAGTCCATGAACGCGCTCGGGTCGCTGGAGTGGGGAGAGCGTGCCGCGCTCCAGCTGGTCCTTGCCCGGAAGCTGGACGCAGAGGGGAAGGACTCCAAGGCGGCGTACGCGCTCGTGAAGAAGGAGGCCCTGTTGCCGGGGCCTGTCACCATTGCGCTTGAGCACTGGGACCGGCCCAAACCGGCCCACGCGGTGGCGGGGGACAGCGTGCCCTGATGCGAGCACTGTCCTCTCAGGGCAGAATCGCCTGACCATGCCCATCCCTGACTTCCAGAGCGCGATGCTCCCCGTCCTGCGGCTTGCCCAGGATGGCAAGGACCACACGCTGGGCGAGGCCGTGGATGCCGTCGCCGTGGAGTTCAAGGCCACCGAGGAGGAGCGCAATGCGCTGCTCCCCAGTGGCCGCCAGCGGCGGATCCACAACCGCGTCGGTTGGGCGAAGACCTATCTTCAGAAGGCCGGCCTCGTGGAGGCCAACGGACGTGGGCGCTTCCGCATCACGCCGCGCGGCCGGCAGGTCCTCCAGGGCAAGCCGACCCGCATCGACATGAAGTTCCTGGAGCAGTTCCCCGAGTACAACGCCTTCGCCGCCCTCAAGCACGACGCTCCGGACGACGTACCGTCCAAGGCAGAGCCTCCGGCCTCCGATGAGACACCGGAAGAAATCCTCGAAGAGAGCTACCAGGAACTGCGCAGGCGCCTCGCGGAAGAGCTGCTGGAGCGCATCAAGGCCTGCGACCCCCGGTTCTTCGAGAAGCTGGTCGTCGATCTCCTCGTCGCCATGGGCTACGGCGGCTCCCGCAAGGACGCCGGTCAGGCCGTTGGCCAGAGCGGCGACGAGGGCATCGACGGCATCATCAAGGAAGACCGCCTGGGGCTCGACGTCGTCTACCTCCAGGCGAAGCGGTGGAACAACACCGTCGGTCGCCCCGTGGTCCAGGCCTTCGCCGGCAGCCTTGAAGGACAACGGGCTCGCAAGGGCGTGCTCATCACGACGTCTGACTTCAGCCGCGAGGCCCGCGACTACGTGAAGCACATCGAGAAGAAGATCGTCCTCATCGACGGCGGTGAACTCGCCAAGTTGATGATCGACTCAGGTGTCGGTGTCACCGAAGTCGCCACGTATACGGTGAAGCGGCTGGACCTGGATTACTTCGGCGACGAGGAGTGACGCAGCGCTTGAAGAACCGCGGAGGAGAAGTGGGTGAAGCGTCTCAGGAGCAGGGGGCAGGGCTGCGCTTTGGGGACTGCTTCGGATTTCCGCTGCGAACGCCCGAAGCGCGAAGAGACGTCCTCGTTGGAGCCTTGTTTCTACTCACAACGCTGCCCGGCTGGATTCTCAATCTCGGCCATCGCTTGGAGGTCGTCTACCGCATCTTCCATGACGAGCCGCCCTACTTCCGGGGCTTCAGGCCCATCCTGTTTGTGTTCAAGCGCGGGCTGACAGCGTGGCTTGCCATTGCAATCTACCTGGCCCCCTCCGCCACGTGTGCGTTCGCGGCCTGGCTTCTGTGGCCGGGGCCTTGGGCTACGACTCTTGTCGTCGTGGCGGTGGCTGCCTTCGCGCTTGCGGTATTCAGTCTCCCTGGCGGGATGACGTTCAATGCCGCATTCCGGGACGTGTCCTATCTCTATCGTCCCGACAAGGCGTTCCGCCGGGCCCTGGAGGGCGGGAGGGTCTATCTCAAGGCATGGGTCATTGGAGGGACGGCTGTCTTGTTGTCATTCCTGGGACTCGCCGTGATGGGCATCGGGTTCCTCGCGACCAGTGTCTGGGCATGGACGGTGGTCGGGTATGCCTTCTCCAGGGCATTGGCGCTGTCGACGCGTGCATCGACCGATTCAGCTGATTGAACGTAATCCGACCGGCACTCGGGTCATGAGCCCCGTTTCGTCTTCCTGGACTCCGGCTTTCGTTGCTTGGGTCTGGGTGTGACGGGCTTCTTCGCCCGCTTCGGGCCCTTCATGGCAACGGTTGCCGAGCCTTCGGTCTGACTCCAGTTCGCGAGTCGCTGCACGACTGCCTCGGGAACGGGCTCGTCGAAGTCGAAGCGGATGATGCCCTTGCTCATTTCGCGGTTGGGAAGGTCCCGAGCGATCGCGTCGAAGAGCGTGGCCGACACGATGTAGAGCGCGTAGTGGTTCTTGAAGCCCGCGAATGACGCGACCGCGCGGCCGCCGACCAGATATGCGGGCATCCCGTACTTGATCGCCTCCTCGGCGGTTGGGAGCGCGCGGCGCATTGCCGAGCGGACCTTGACGAGCGCTGGCTGAACATGGGGCGGCTGAGAGGCGAGGTATGCGTCCACGTCCGCTGGCTTTGGGGTTGGCACCCGCGCAGCCTAGCCGCTTGAAAACTAGAGACGCTCGTCGATGGCGCGGTTGCTCATCTCGTCCGCTTCCGCGTTCTGCGCGCGGGGGACGTGGGCGAGCTTCACCTTGCCGAAAGTCGCGAGCAGCTTCTGCGCTTCCTGGAACAAGGGCTTCAGCGTGGGGCTCTTCACCTGGTAGCGCCCACCCAGCTGGCGGATGAGCAGCTCGCTGTCCGCGAACACCTCCACCTCGCGGGCACCCAGGCTCTTCGCGTGCTGCAGGCCGATGAGCAGGCCCATGTACTCGGCGTAGTTGTTCGTCTGGTGCCCCAGGAACTTGCCCAGGCGCGCCACCACCGCGCCCTGCATGTCCATCAGCACCGCTCCCGCGCCGGCAGGGCCCGGGTTGCCTCGCGCCGCTCCGTCCGAATAGACGCGCACGCGGTTCAGTGCCCCACCCGCGGCGGGCCCCACGTCCTCGATGCTGGGAACGGTGGAGACGGGCTTCGTCACCGGGGCAGGCTCCGTCGCGGGAGCCTCGGCCTCTCGCGGACCGTCGCCCAGCTGCTCGGCGGCTTCGTCCAGCAGCTGGCCCAGGTGTTCGCGGGTGAGCCCGCGAAAGGCTCGCACCGTCGCCGTCAACGGCTCCTCACGGGCAATGTGACGGAGGACGTCGACGAGCGAAGGGGGCGGCATGGGGGAGGGGACCGAAGAGGCGCTACCGCCGCTACTTCTCGGCGGCGTCCTTCGGATCCTGAAGCGCTTCGATGGCGAAGATGATGCGGTTGCACGAGGGGCACACGTCGGTGCCCAGCGAGGTGCGCAGCATGTTGTACATCTGCGGGGGCAGGTTCATGTTGCAGCCCTGGCAGGTGCCGGCCACCACGCCCACCATCGCGGGCAGCTTCTTCTTGCGGATGACCTCGTAGCGGCGAAGCAGGGTGGCATCCACGTTCGCGGCGACTGCCGCGCGGCGCCCCTCCAGCTCCTTCACCTGCGACTCGGACTCGCCCAGCTTCCCGCGCAGGTCCGTCATCCGGCCCGACAGGCCCTGCTGCCTGGTCCCGTAGTCCGTTTCCTTGCCCTTGATGGCTTCACGGGCCAGGCCCAGCTCCTTCACCTTCTCCGTGAGCGCCTCGGACTGGGTGAGGATGCCCTTCTTCGCGATGTCGATTTCGCGAGCGAGCGCCGAGTACTCACGGGTGGAGCGCTGGTCGGACAGGCGCGCTTCCCACTTCTTCACCTTGTCCTTCTCGTCCGTGATGTTCTGCTCGAGCAGGGCCTTCTGCTTCTCCAGGTCGGCCACGCGTGTCCGCTCGGCTTCGATGCCATTGCGCGCGACCCCCAGCTCCCGCTCCAGCTCGGAAATCTGGCGGGGATGCACATCCGCCGCCTTCCGGAGCGAGGCGACCTCGAGGTCCACCTTCTGCAGCTCCGCCAAGGCCTTCAGTTTCTCCCGCAAGTTGCTGCCTCCCACACGGCCGCACCGACGCGCGGCTCGGCTCTTGTACCAACAAGGGTACTTGGGTTCCAACGCGTAAATAGGGAAGCCTCCATCCCTGTGTTCCCCGCTTGCCCCTTGAGCGTTTGAATCCGCTTCACGCACCCGTTAGACGGGGCCTGTGTCCAGCCTCCGCCTCCGCCCCCTCCTGGCC
>NZ_RAWK01000253.1 GCF_003612165.1 Corallococcus aberystwythensis
AGCCTGGCCGGCGGGGGCCCGGGGAGGAGCGGCCGGAAGCATTCTTCGCGGCGCGGGGACGGTGAATCTGCTTAGGGGACATTGCGTGGACTCGGTTCCGCTTTACTCTGGGCCACCGCGCGCCGGGCGGCCAGCCGAGAGGAAGTTTCGGGGGGCGTGCGTGGTTTTGGTCTGGTTCTCCCTTACATCTCCTGGGAATTCCCTTCACTCGCCGCGCTCCTTCGAGGATCCTCCGGCGAGAGAGCCAACATGATTGAATGGACGCTAAAGAAGCTCATCGGGACCAAGAATGAGCGCGAGCTCAAGAAAGCCCGTCTGAAGGTCGCCCGCATCAACGAACTGGAGGGCCGCATGAAGGCCCTCAAGGACGAGGACTTCGCGCGCGAAACCGCCCGGATGAAGCAGGAGATCGCGAACGGCAAGCCGCTCGACGACCTGTTGTTCGAGGCTTTCGCCATCACCCGTGAGGCGGCGAGCCGGGTCATCGGCCAGCGCCACTACGACGTGCAGCTCATCGGCGGCATCTTCCTGCACGAGGGCTGCATCGCGGAGATGCGCACCGGTGAAGGCAAGACGCTCACCGCGACGCTGCCCTCCTACCTCAACGCCCTGTCCGGCCGTGGCGTTCACGTCGTCACCGTGAACGACTACCTCGCCCGCCGCGACGCGGAGTGGATGGGCCGGGTCTACAAGTTCCTCGGCATGACGACCGGCTGCGTGCTCCACGAGCTGTCCGACAAGCAGCGCCAGGAGGCGTACCGCTCGGACATCACGTACGGCCAGAACAACGAGTTCGGCTTCGACTACCTGCGCGACAACATGAAGTTCCGTCTGCAGGACTACGTCCAGCGCGAGCTCAACTACGCCATCGTCGACGAGGTGGACTCCATCCTCATCGACGAGGCCCGCACGCCGCTCATCATCTCCGGCCCCACCGAGGACAGCACCGACAAGTACTACCGGGTGGACCAGGTCATCCCGGGCCTCGTGCCGGACCAGGACTACACCCTGGATGAGAAGCACCGCGCGGTGGCCCTCACCGACGACGGCATCGACAAGCTCCAGAAGCGCCTCAACGTCGGCAACCTCTACGACCCCGGCGAAATCGAGACCCTCCACCACGTCGAGCAGGCCCTGCGCGCGCACACGCTCTACAAGCGCGACAAGGACTACGTGGTGAAGGACGGCGAGGTGCAGATCGTCGACGAGTTCACCGGCCGCCTCATGCCGGGCCGCCGCTGGTCCGACGGCCTCCACCAGGCCATCGAGGCCAAGGAGGGCGTGAAGATCGAAAACGAGAACCAGACGCTCGCCACGGTCTCGTTCCAGAACTACTTCCGCATGTACTCCAAGCTGTCCGGCATGACGGGCACCGCGGACACGGAAGCCGAAGAGTTCGCGAAGATCTACAACCTGGACGTGCGCGTCATCCCGACCAACCGTCAGGCGCAGCGCCGCGACGAGCAGGACGTGGTCTACAAGACGGAGCGCGAGAAGTTCGAGGCCGTCGCCGCGCAGATTGAAGAGCTGCACAAGGCCGGCCAGCCGGTGCTCGTGGGCACGGTGTCCATCGCCAAGAGCGAGGTGGTGGCCAACTTCCTCAAGAAGCGCGGCGTGCCCCACAACGTCCTCAACGCCAAGGCGCACCAGCGCGAGGCGGACATCGTCGCGCAGGCGGGCCGCAAGGGCGCGGTCACCATCTCCACCAACATGGCCGGCCGCGGCACGGACATCCTCCTGGGCGGCAACGCGGAGGTCATGACCAAGAGTGAAATGGGCCCGCCGCCGGAACCGCCCGAGGCCGTGGACGGTCAGCCCCTGGACCTCACCGGCTACCAGGCGGCGCTCGCGGACTACGAGAAGCGCTTCGCGGAGACGAAGGCGAACAACGAGGCGCTCACCAAGCGCGAGCGTGAAGAGGTCATGGCCGCCGGCGGCCTCTTCATCATCGGCACGGAGCGCCACGAGTCCCGCCGCGTGGACAACCAGCTGCGTGGCCGCGCCGGCCGCCAGGGTGACCCGGGCGCCAGCCGCTTCTTCCTGTCCCTGGAAGACGACCTGATGCGCATCTTCGGGTCCGAGCGCATCCAGATGCTGATGGAGCGCCTGGGCATGGAGGAGGGCGAGGTCATCGAGCACATCTGGCTCTCTCGCGCCATCGAGAGCGCGCAGAAGCGGGTCGAAGGCCACAACTTCGACATCCGCAAGAACCTGCTCGAGTACGACGACGTGATGAACCAGCAGCGGCGCACCATCTACAAGCTGCGCCGCCAGGTGCTCGCGTCGGGCGCGGGCATCCCCCTCGTGGAGTACGAGGAGGACCTCAAGACGCGCGTGAAGACGCGCTCCGAGCGCGTCATCTCCTGGGCGGACTTCCGGGAGATGGTGCTGGACGCGGTGGAGGACGTCGTCGTGTCCATGACGGACACCTACGCCCCCACGCGCAGCTCCGACACGTGGGACATCGCCTCGCTGTCCAACTCCGTGAAGGAGTCGCTGAACCTGGAGATGGCCTTCGAGGGCGTCGGCAACCGCGACGAGCTCCAGGAGCAGATCTACGCCGCGGCGGAGAAGGTCTTCACCGCCCGCGAGCAGGAGTTCGGCGAAGACTTCATGCGCTTCCTGCAGTACCGGTACCTGGCCACCATCGACCAGCTGTGGAAGGACCACCTGCTGGCCATGGACCACCTGCGCCAGGGCATCGGCCTGCGCGGCTACGGCCAGAAGGACCCGAAGCAGGAGTACAAGAAGGAAGGCTACACGGGCTTCATGCAGATGCTGGACGCCATCAAGACGCAGTTCGTCAGCCAGATGATGCGCGTCCAGGCCCGCTCCGCCTCCAACGCGGCGGAGGAGACCGCCCGCATCCAGCGCCAGCTCGCCCAGCAGCAGCAGAAGGCCGTGGCGGGCCGCGCGGACGCCGAGGGGAAGATCGAGGAGGCCACCGCCACCCCGGTCGCCCAGCAGCGCGAGGCCGGCGCCGGCCCCCGCCCCGTGGGCCGCAACGACCCCTGCCCCTGCGGCAGCGGCCGCAAGTACAAGAAGTGCCACGGCGCCAACGAGGCGAACCCGTAGTCTCTGACGCCCACTGAAGGACAGTGCCTTCCGGCGCGGTCGCCCTCCCTGGAAAAGGGAGCGGGGGCCGCGCCGGTCGTCTTCCTGGAGGGCAGGGGAGCGGGCCCGGACGGGTAGGAGCCAGACGGAGGGTGTACCGAAGCTTGCGCCCCTCTCGAGCGTTCTGCTAAGGACGCCGCGCCCCGTTATGTCAGGGGGACCGGGCCGTACGCCCGGGGCAGTCAGCAGCACCCACTACTCACACGCGTGTCACCGGTCTCCGGTGCCCCTCCACGGTGGAAGGGCCAGGACTGGCAGCTGTCTCAACGCGCGTGGCGGAACAACCGGAAGGTACACGCACCATGGATACCCAGCAGGATACGCAGACGCAGGCCCAGGCGATGGCCGCCGCGAGCGGCATCACGATGCGCCAGCTCCTCGAGGCCGGCGTCCACTTCGGCCACCAGACCAAGCGCTGGAACCCGAAGATGAAGCCCTACATCTTCGGTGCCCGTAACGGCATCTACATCATCGACCTGCAGAAGACCGTGGCGATGGCCCGCGCGGCCTTCCGCTTCGTGGCGGACATCACGGCCCGCGGCGGCTCGGTGCTGTTCGTCGGCACCAAGAAGCAGGCGCAGGACGTCATCCGCGAGGAGGCCGCCCGCGCCGGTCAGTTCCACGTCACCAGCCGCTGGCTGGGTGGCACGCTGACGAACTTCAAGACCATCAAGCAGGGCATCGACCGCCTCAAGACGCTGGAGAAGATGGCCGAGGACGGCACCTTCGAGCGCCTGCCCAAGAAGGAAGTCGCCCAGCTCGACCGCGAGCGCGAGAAGCTGGAGAAGAACCTGGGCGGCGTGAAGGACATGGCGAAGCTGCCCCGCTGCGTCTTCGTCATCGACCCGAAGAAGGAGCACATCGCCATCCACGAGGCCACCCGCCTGGGCATCCCGGTGATTGGTCTGGTGGACACGAACTGCGATCCGGACGGCATCGACTTCGTCATCCCGGGCAACGACGACGCCATCCGCTCCATCAAGCTCTTCACGTCGAAGATCTCGGACGCGTGCCTCGAGGGTGCGGCGCGCTACCGTGCGTCCGGCGCCGCCGAGCGCGACGAGCAGGAGGAGCGTGAGGGCCGTGACGACCGCCGCGACCGTGACGACCGCCGTGGCCCGCGCCGCAACGACCGCCGCGACCGCGATGACCGCCGGGGTGGTGGTGACCGCGGCGGCGAGCGCCGTGGCCCCCTCGTGGAGATGAAGGGTGGCGCTGCCGCCGCCCCCGCCGCCACCGAGCAGGCGCCCGAGGGTGGCGAGGGTACGCCGGCGGCGGAGTAACCGCCCCGTCCCCATCGCTTTCCCACGCAGCTTCCGGAGTCGGCCGGGCGGCACCTCTCAAGGCCCGCTGTCCGGCCGTCTCCGTTTTTCGTTCCAGCGTTTTCCTCCCCTTGAACTCAGGCCTCCGCCCCCAGCGCACGTCGCCGGGCTCGGAGCAGACGAAGAAAGAGACACGACATGGCTGAGATCACCGCCCAGATGGTGAAGGACCTCCGCGAGCGCACCAACGCGGGCATGATGGACTGCAAGAAGGCGCTGGCCGAGTCCGGTGGCGACTTCGAGAAGGCCGCGGAGTGGCTGCGCAAGAAGGGCATCTCCAAGGCCGAGGGCAAGGCCGGCCGCGTCGCCGCCGAAGGCATCGTGACCTCCTACATCCACGGCGGCCGCATCGGCGTCCTCGTGGAGGTCAACTGCGAGACGGACTTCGTCGCTCGCAACCCGGACTTCCAGGACCTGGCGAAGGAAGTGGCCATGCAGATCGCCGCGGCCGGCCCCAAGTTCGTCCGCCGCGAGGAGGTCCCCACCGACGCGATGGACAAGGAGAAGGAGATCCAGCGCGAGCTGCTCAAGCAGCAGGGCAAGCCCGAGGCGATGCTGGAGAAGATCCTCGTGGGCAAGATGGAGAAGTACTACGAGGGCGTCTGCCTGGTGGACCAGCTCTGGGTGAAGGACGACAAGAAGAAGGTCGGCGAGATGATCAACGAGCGCGCCGCCAAGATTGGCGAGAAGGTCTCCGTGCGCCGCTTCGTCCGCTTCGAGGTGGGTGAGGGCATCGAGAAGAAGAAGGACGACCTGGCCGCCGAAGTGGCCAAGACGCTGGGCCAGGCCTAAACCGCCTCCCGCCGTCCCGCTGTCCTCCAGGGCCGCGTGCCTGGGGCTCTTCCTCACGAGGGAAGGGCGCCGGGGGCGCGGCCCTTGGTATTCCAGGACCCGCGTTGCCTCCCTGCGTCCGTCCGCCCGGCACTGGACGGTGCGGTGCGTGTCACGACTTCCGTCATTGCCTGGGCGAGGGGCGGGGGATAGAAGCGGACGCGTATGTCTGAATCCACCTCTCCCTACAAGCGTATCCTCCTCAAACTGTCGGGCGAAGCCCTGATGGGCGAGGGGAAGTACGGCATCCACCCGCCCACCCTCACGCGCATCGCGGAGGAGGTCGCAGAGCTGTCCCGGTCGGGGCTTGAAATCGCCCTCGTGATTGGCGGCGGCAACATCTTCCGCGGCGTCGCTGGCGCCACGGAGGGCATGGACCGCGCGAGCGCGGACTACATGGGCATGCTCGCCACCTGCATCAACTCCATGGCGCTGCAGGACTCGCTGGAGAAGCAGGGGCTGAAGACGCGCGTGCAGTCCGCCATCAAGATGGAGCAGATCGCGGAGCCCTACATCCGCCGGCGCGCGGTGCGCCACCTGGAGAAGGGCCGCGTCGTCATCTTCGCCGCGGGCACGGGCAACCCCTACTTCACCACCGACACGGCCGCGTCGCTGCGCGCGATGGAAATCAACGCGCAGGTCATCCTCAAGGCCACCAAGGTGGACGGCGTCTACAACGCGGACCCGAAGAAGGACCCCACGGCCAGGCGCTACCGGACGCTCACGTACATGGACGTCCTCAAGCAGAACCTCAACGTGATGGACTCCACGGCCATCTCGCTGTGCATGGACAACAAGCTGCCCATCATCGTGTTCGACCTGGGCACGCGCGGGAACATCCAGCGCGCCGTCCAGGGCCACGGTGAGTTCGGCACCGTCGTCGGCGCGTCCGAGACGGTCTGGGCCTGAAACCCCTTTGAGCAGGACTGCGACTCACCCCACTTCTGGAGGAGACTCAAATGGCTGACGCCGCCGCGGAACTGAAGAGCCGTATCGACAAGTCACTGGACGACCTCAAGCGGGAACTGGCCAAGGTGCGCACCGGCCGTGCGAGCACCGCCATCCTGGACGGCATCAAGGTGGACCAGTACGGCACGCCCACGCCGCTGGCCGGCGTGGCCAGCATCAACGCGCCGGAGCCCCGCCTCATCACCATCAAGCCCTGGGACAAGGGCGTGCTGAAGGACATCGAGAAGGCCCTGCGTGAGGCGAACCTGGGCATCAACCCGATGAACGACGGCGAGATGATCCGCCTGCCCTTCCCGCCCCTCACCGAGGAGCGCCGCAAGGACATCGTCAAGCAGGTGAAGGCGAAGGGCGAGGAGCACAAGGTCGCCATCCGCAACATCCGCCGCGACGCGAACGAGGCGCTCAAGACGCAGCAGAAGGACAAGAAGATCACCGAGGACGACCTCAAGCGCCTCACCAAGGACGTCCAGGACAAGACGGACGCCGGCATCAAGCAGGTGGACACCATGCTCGCGGCCAAGGAGCAGGAAGTCATGAAGGTCTGAAGCACCTGCCGTCCCGGTTCGCGGGGGGCTCGTGGCCAGGCGCCACGGGCCTCCGCCCACGCTCCGGACGGGCCTTCAGGACGGGTAGGTGAGCGCTTCGCCGGTGAGGTGCTTCACCACGCCCGCGACGAAGGCGAAGAGCTCCAGCCCCTTGCCCTTGTCGTCCATCCAGGCGCGCGAGGCGTCGTCGTGGCTGAAGTGGATGCCCTGGCCCTGGCCGGCCACCCAGATCTGCCAGACGGCGCGCTGGGTGTTGATGATGCACTTCTCGCCGGAGGCGGCCGTGAGCGTCACCTTGTCCCCGGTGGCTTCGGCTTCCAGCACGTCCGGGTCGAAGGTGTCCGCGGCCGCCAGGATGCGCTTGAACGCGGCGGCCACGAGGGAGTTGTAGCGGGCTTCGTCCATCATGGCCGCTCGCTCCCGGACGACGTCACTGGATGACGTCGAGGACCTGCTGGCCGGGGGCGGAGTAGAAGAGGAACTTCAGGTGCTGCGCCGGGGGGTTCTCCCCCTTCTCGCCGGGCACCTGGTCTTCCGTGCTGGTGGGCGTGTCCGGCCACTCCATGGCGATGACCGTGCCGGGGTTCACGGGCTTGGGGAAGGACTGCATCCCCAAGAGGTGCGCCGCCAGCGCGCCCATGGAGGGCTGGTGGCCCACCAGGACGAGGTTCTCGTCGGAGTACTCCTTGAGCACGGGCTCCACCGCGCCCACCGGCATGTCCGGCAGCAGGCAGCGGTGCACGCGCAGGAGGCCTTCATGCTTCACGGAGTTGGAGAGGATTTGAGCCGTCTGCACCGTTCGCACCAGCGGGCTGGTGAGGATGAGGCTGATGGGCCCCATGCGCTCAGACAGCGACGCGAAGTGAGCGGCGACATTCGTACGGGCCTTCGCGGTCAGCGCGCGCGCCTCGTCGCCGAGACCCTCGGGGATCTCTGCGTCCGCATCGCCGTGCCTTACCAGGAAAATCCTCAAAGTCCCTCCACCGGAAGCTACAGGACCGCGGTTCGTACATGACCGTGGCCGGGTTGGTCAAAGGTAATGAGGCGAATGTTCAGTGCCCGGAACAGCCTGCCCGCTGGGGGCGTTCGGGAACCGCCGTTCGCGGAGCCAGCCGGAGCATACACTGGTCACCCTTTGGCGTTCGTGGGAGGTGGCATGCGCAAGTTGTGGGGGTGTCTGGCCGTCGTCCTGGCCCTGTCCGCGTGTCGCAAGGATGCGGCGGAAGGCTCGGAAGGGGGCGGGGACGCCAGGGAGACGGTCGCCCGCCTGGATGCCGTGGAGGCCGGTCAAGAGGTGCCGTCCGGCCCCTACACCGTGACGAAGGCCAAGCTGGATGCGTACGTGGGCTACCAGCGCAAGATGCTGGAGGTGTACGGGTCGCTGATGCGGAGCCTGCAGGACATGGGGCCGCTGATGGACGCGGGGACGCCCCAGGCGCTGGAGAAGGCCCGGAGCGGCCTGAAGCTCATCGAGCGCAAGGCGCAGGCGGAGGCCGACGCTCGCCAGGCGGCGGGGCTGTCCACGGACGAGGTCAACCGCATCGCGGAGGTCGTCACCGCCGTCATCAGTCAGCGGCAGATGGGCCGGACGCTTCAGTACGAGGAGGAGCTCAAGAAGCTGGAGGCGCTCCAGGCCCGCATGCCGGAGGAGCAGCAGAAGGAGCTGGCGCCGCAGGTGGAGTCCATGCGCCGCCAGGTGGAGGCCTTCCAGAAGCTCCCGGAGGCGCGCCAGGAGTTCGGCGACGCCAACGTGGACGTGGTGCTGGCCCGCGAAGCCGACCTGACGAAGAACTACCAGGACATGCTCAAGGCCTTCGCGGGCGTGCGGCGGTAGCTACACCCGCTTGAGCTGCGGGGCCTTCTTCAACAGCTGCGCGAGGAAGGTGTCGCCCAGCTTCTCCAGCACCGTGTTGCCGCGCAGGCGCTGGTTGAGGTTGACGAAGTCCACGTGGTCCAGCCGCTGGTCCTGGTTGTAGCAGGAGAAGACCCACGTCTCCTTGCCGGTGAGCGGGTCCACGTGCCGCTGGAGGCACTGGGCGCAGATCTCCTTCATCATGCACTGCATGGGGGAGTTGATGGACCCGATGGCCTCGTGGCCCGGCTTGAGGAACGGCTGGAGCACACCGTGCCGCGCCTCGGCCACCGCGCGCATCATCCGGTCGGAGCCGATGGCGATGATGCGGTCCACCTCGCTCAGGGAGATGACGGGCCGCACGCCCAGCTTTCCTTCCGCGTACGCCACCATGGCCTGCACCACGTTGCCCCGGAAGGCCGTGTCCTGCGGACGGCGCACGTCCAGCAGGTCGCCGGAGTCCACGGACCAGATGACCTGGTCGGTGCCGGCTTCAATCTCGTCCTGCTTGAACGAGTCCGACTTCAGCCGGTAGCCCGCGAAGTACACCACGCGGCAGCCCGCCGCCTTGAGCGAGCGCGCGATGGAGAAGAGCACCGCGTTGCCCAGGCCTCCGCCCACCAGCACCACCGTCTCGTTGTGGCCAATCTCCGTGGGCGCGCCCGTGGGGCCCATCAGCACCACGGACTCACCGGGCTTGAGCGCCGCGCACAGGCGGGACGAGGAGCCCATCTCCAGCACGATGGTGCCCATCAGGCCCTTCTCCTTGTCCACCCACGCGCCCGTGAGGGCCAGGCCCTCCATGGTGAGGCGCACGCCGTCCACGAGCGGCGCGTTCCGCTCGAAGTTCTGGAGCCGGTAGAACTGGCCGGGGGAGAAGTGGCTGGCGGCGAAGGGCGCCCGCACCACCACCTCCACGATGGTCGGCGTCAGCCGGTTCACCGCGACCACGGTGGCGAGGAACGCCTCGTCCAGCCTGGCGAAGTGCGCGGCGCGCTGGGCCTCACGCGCCTCCTGCGCGGCCGTGTCGTTGAAGTCCAGGCCGGCCACTTCCTTCGCGAACAGGCGCGCCACCTGCGGGTGGCCGTCCTTCGCGCTGGCCATGGCCTTCACCACGTTGCCCGCGTACGTCGGGTGGTTGTCGCCGTAGAAGGACACGAAGCGGCCGCCCTGCTGGTAGGACGTGAAGAAGCCCACCTTCGCCTCGGGGTCTTCGGCGGCCTCCACCGGCTGGAGCTTGAAGCCGGTTCCGTCCTCCACCAGCTCGTGGCCCTGGAAGTACTCCTTCGCCTCGTCCAGCTGGAAGGTGCCCGGGTACTCCTTCTCGTAGGTGACGTTGGGGGACGTGCCCGCCGCCACGCAGACCGTCTTCGCCGGCAGCTCGAAGAACTGGCCGCTGCCCTTGAGCTTGCCGTCCACCGTCACCATGCGCTCGAAGCGGATGGCCCGCACCGCGCCGGAGCCGTCCTGCAGCGCCTCCGTGGGGCTCATCCGTTCAATGAACCGGATGCCCTCCTCCAGGGCCTTGGACACCTCTTCGTGGTTGAGGCGGTAGGCGGGGGACTCCGTGAGGCCGCGGCGGTACACCAGGCTCACGCCGCCCCAGGAACGCACCAGGTGGATGAAGTCCGGCGAGCGGCCTTCGGCCTGGGCCTTCTGACGCTCCGCGCGGACGGCGCGGCCGTGCTCCAGGAAGGTCCCGTAGGTGGCGCGCTCCTCGGCGTCCAGGCGCGCGAGGACGCCTTCCTCGCCCAGGTCCGCCACCAGCTTCTCGTGGCGCTCCAGCGTCTTCTCCACCTGCACCGGGTAGTACGCCATCAGCTCCGTGGCGGTGTCGATGCCGGTGAGGCCGCCGCCAATGACGATGGCGGGCAGCTGCACCTGGAGGTTCGCCAGCGAGTCACGCTTGAAGGCGCCCGTGAGCTGGAGCGCCATCAGGAAGTCGGACGCCTTGCGGATGCCCCGGATGAGGTTGTTCTTCATCCCGATGATGGTGGGGCGGCCCGCGCCCGCGGCGATGGCCACGTGGTCGAAGCCCAGCGCCCACGCATCCTCCACCGTCAGCGTGCCGCCGAAGCGGATGCCGCCGTAGATGCGCAGGCCCTCGCGGCGCGCGAGCGTCAGGTGGATGAGCGTGAGGAAGTTCTTGTCCCAGCGCACGGTGATTCCGTACTCGGACACGCCGCCGAAGCCCTCCAGCACGCGCTCGTCCAGCTCTCGCGTGAGCTCCCGCCAGTCGCGGATGGGCTGGAGCGTGTGCCCGTTGCGGCCCACCAGTTCGTCCGGGAACGGCTCAATCTTGAGGCCGTCCACGCCGGTGACGGCGAACCCTTCGTTGAGCAGGTAGTGCGACAGCGTGTAGCCGGCGGGGCCCAGGCCCACCACCATCACGTTGCGGCCCACGTAGGGCAGGGCGTACGGGCGGCGGATGTTGAGCGGGTTCCAGCGCGTGAGCAGGCCGTAGATTTCAAAGCCCCACGGCAGGTCCAGCACGTCCGTGAGCGTGGCCGTCTCCGCCAGCGGGATGTTCACCGGCTCCTGCTTCTGGAAGATGCAGGCCTTCATGCAGTCGTTGCAGATGCGGTGGCCGGTGCCCGGGCACATGGGGTTGTCCAGCGTCACCATGGCCAGCGCGGCCACGGAGTCACCCTCGCGCTTGAGCGCGTGCGCCTCGGAGATGCGCTCGTCCAGCGGGCAGCCGGTGAGCGGGATGCCCAGGGGGTTCTTCTTGAACGAGTGCCCCTCCGCCACCGGGTCCTTCGCGGGGAAGCCCTTGCTGCACGAGTCCTTCTGCCGCTCGTGGCAGATGACGCAGTAGTCCACCTCGTTCATCACGTCGCGCGGGGTGCCCCGGCGGTCGGTGAGCTTGAAGCCGTCGCGGTGGCGCAGGTGGTGCTCCAGGCCTTCGGTCTTCTCCTCCAGCCCCGCGTCCGGGCGCTGCAGCTGCACCAGCTGGTCGAACACCAGCGGCTTGGGCAGCCTGAGCGTGGGCCACGTGTGGAAGAGCGCCTTCGTCTCCGGGTGCAGCGCGCGGGCGTACGTCCACCGGTCCGCCAGCGACAGGAGCGCGCGCACGGCCTGGAGCTCCGCCGCGTCGTCGCCCTTCGTCACCAGGCTGGAGCCGAACGCCTCCTCGCCCTCGGGCGTGGCGGTGAGCGCGGCGCGCAGGGCGGCCCAGCGCTCGCGCAGGGCAGGGGCGCGCTCCTGGTGCGCGGGGGGCAGGTTGCCGGAGTAGAGCCGCTCGATGTCCAGCAGCGTGAGGATGGACTCCGCCAGGCCCCGCTCCAGGTCGCCGTGCTCGAGCGCGTCCGGGAAGCCCCGCTGCATGAGCAGGCGCATGCGGCCATCCAGCGACGGGAACTCCGCGAGCGTCGGGCGGTCCTGCGCGCCCTTCTTGAAGACGCGGCGCGTGATGAATTCGCGCTTGAAGTCGAAGAGGGGCAGCTCGCCGCGCAGGTGGCGGGCCAGCCGCTCGGACTCCGGCGTGATGCCGAACAGCGTGGCGACGAAGCGCGACACGTGGCGGGCCACCTGGATGAGCAGGTCGGACTCCGCCGGGCCCGAAGGGGTGGTGCCGCCGGACTTGCGGTACGCGTCGAAGGCCCCGAACAGGTCGGGGGCGTCACCCTGGAGTTGCGCGTCGAAGCGCTCCGCCAGCCGGCGCAGGCCACTGGGGCGGTACAGGTCTTCGAAGGAGAACCCCGGCAGGCCTGGCTGGAACGTGGGGGCGGGGGCGGAGGCAGGGTCGTTCAAGGCGCGCATGTCGGCGGACTTCGGTGAGGTGAACCTGAGGAAACGGTTCCAGGGGGGGACCTATTTCGCGGCGTGCCGCCCGGAAAGCAAGGGGGCCTGGAGAGGGCCCGGCGCGAGGGACGCCCCTGGGCGGGCATGTCCCATCCGACGTGTTGAGGCGGTGGGCCCCAGCGGCTACGGTGCGCCGCCATGATGGACAACGCCGCCCGTCGCGCCTCCGAAACGCACCTGGCCCCCGTGCCGGATGCCTGCTACCTGTGCAAGGGAGGGCGCCTGCGGCTGCGTCACCGGGCGCGCGGCGGAACCCAATCCCAGGGGGCGGCGGCCTACAACTGCACGTCCTTCGGCCACCGCAGCCACCCGCCCATCTGGGGCTGCGAGGACTGCGGGATGATGTTCCAGTGGCCCCTCTTGTCCCCGGACACGCTGCTCCAGGCGTACCAGGACGTGGAGGACCCGCTCTACGTCGCGGAGAAGGACAACCGCTACCACACCTTCCGCCGCGTGCTGCGCGAGCTGGGCCCGGCGAAGGACCGCACGCTGCTGGATGTGGGGGCCTACTGCGGCTACTTCCTGGACGTGGCGCGCGAGGCGGGCTTCCGCCCGGAGGGGCTGGAGCTGTCACGCTGGGCGGCCGGCAACGCGCGGAGCCTGGGCTTCACGGTGCACGGCATGCCCCTGCGGGAGCTGGCGGCGAGGGGGCTCCAGTACGACGTGGTGACGCTGTGGGACGTGGTGGAGCACTTCGCGGATCCGCGCGAGGAGCTGAAGGCGGCGCTCAAGCTGGTGCGCCCCGGTGGCCACATCTACCTGTCCACCATCGACGCGGGCAGCCTGCTGGCGCGGCTGATGGGCGGCCAGTGGCCGTGGCTGATGGACATGCACCTGTTCTATTTCGGCCGCCGCACCCTGGCGATGCTGCTGGAGGAGGTGGGCTTCCACGTCACGGACGTCCGGACGTACACGCACATCATCTCCGCGGACTACCTGCTGCGGAAGGTGGGGGCGAGCTTCACGCCCGCGGCGCCGGTGCTGGAGCTGGCGCGGCGGGGTGTGCCGTCCAGCTGGTCCATCCCGTTCAACCTGGGCGACAACATGCTGATGGCCGCCGAGCGGCCCCGCTGAAGCACCCCCCCACGCCTATGTCCCCCTTGATGCGGCGGATGCTGCACCCGCTGGTGCTGCTCACGTTCTTCGCGCTGTCGGCGTTCCACACCTGGCCCCTCCTGTCCCAGATGCAGGGGCACGTGATGGGCGGACGCGAAGACGTCTACATGAACATGTGGCACCTGTGGTGGATGCGGCAGGCCTTCTGGGTGCAGCCGCAGAACCCCTTCTTCGCGCCGTTCCTCCACTGGCCCCTGGGGGCCGAGCTGTACTGGCACACCCTGGCGCCCGCGAAGACGCTGTGGGGCGTGGTGCTGCTGCCGTTCATGCCCGTGGAGACGGCGTACAACGTGGTGCTGTTCGGTTCGTTCGTGCTGACGGGCTACACGTCGTGGCTGCTCCTGCGCTACCTGCTGGAGCGCGCGGGCCACGGGCCCTGGATCGCGGCGGCGGCGGCGCTCGCGGGCGCGTGCGTGTTCAACTTCTCGCGCTACCACCTGGCCCACGCGACGGCGCACCTGAACCTCTCCGCGCTGGAGGGGCTGCCGCTCTACCTGCTGTGCTTCTTCCGCTGGCTGGACGAGGGCAAGCGCAAGTGGCTGGTGGGCCTGGCGCTGTGCGCGTTGTACGTGCTGCTGTGTGACTACTACTACCTCGTCTACATCGCGCTCTTCTCGCTCCTGTGGGTGGTGGCGGAGCGGTGGAAGCGGGGGCCGCTGCTGGCCATGGACACGTGGAGGGACCCGCTCGTGCGCCGGGCGGCGGTGGCGGGGCTGGCCGCGGGGCTCGCGTGCGTGCCGCCCATCGTGCCGCTGCTCATGCACGCGTTTCCGGCGCCGCTGCAGATCCACCACGGCGACTCCGACTACTTCTCGGACCTGTATGCGTTCTTCGTCCCGGACACGCGCTCGGCGTGGATGACGGAGCTGCCCGCGAAGGCGCGTGAGTTCTCCCTGAACATCATGCGCATGAAGATGGCGACCAACGCGGAGGAGACCGGCACCTTCCTGGGGTGGGTGACGCCGCTGCTGGCCGTCTTCGCGCTGTGGCGGGGTGTGCCGGAGGGGCGC
>NZ_RAWK01000254.1 GCF_003612165.1 Corallococcus aberystwythensis
GTGGGGGGCGGGCTGTGGCGGGACGGCACGTATGGGCCCGAGCGTTGGGGCGACGTGCTGCAAGGACAGACACGGCTGTTCGTGGGGCCCCGGTTCGGCCTGGGGTTCCACCGCGCGGCGGGGCTCAGGGGGGCCTTCCTGTTCAGCGTGGAGCGCAAGGGCCTGCGGGACGGGCTCGCGCTGCCGTGGCCGTCCGGGCAACTGCTGGACGCCGAGGCCGTGTTCGACGGGGACACGGTGTGGCTGCTGCTCGCGGAAGAAATCGGCGGGCGCACGGTGCACCACGCGGTGCTGCTGAGGGCGGATGGGGCGGTGCGCGCGAGCGCCCGGGCTGATGCAGGGGACGGCTCGTGGCTGGGGTCGCTGCGCGGGAAGTGCGCGGTGGGGGGCGCGCTCTTCTGCGCCACGGACGCGGGGCTGACGCGCGTGGAGCACCGGCAGGGGCGGCTGGAGGCGGTGCGCGAGTTCCCGGACGCGGAGCCGTTTGTCGACGCGGGCTGCGGGCTCTTGCTGTCGCGAGAGGGATTGACGGTGGTGGGGGCCCAGGACCTCACCGTGCTGCGAATGAACTGAAACACAGACAGGGGGATGGACATGAAGAAGACGAGTGCAAAGGAACTGCCGCTGCCCGGGCTCTACAATGCCAACCATGCGGCGGAGTACGGCTACGGCCCGAACGCCGGGAAGCTCCAGCGCGACGCCGGGGCGTGGAAGGCGGCGCAGGGCGTGACGGCGGCGGCCACGGACCGCTTCAACCTGCACCTGCTGCTCATCGACGTGCAGAAGGACTTCTGCTTCCCGGATGGCTCGCTGTACGTGGGGGGCCGCAGCGGGCGGGGCGCCATTGATGACAACCGCCGCATCGCGGAGTTCATCTACCGGAACCTGGGGACGCTGACGAACGTCACCGCGACCCTGGACACGCACTTCGCCTACCAGATCTTCTTCCCGTCGTTCTGGGTGGACCAGGACGACCAGCCGCTCCAGGCGTACCGGGAAGTGACTCGCGAGCAGATTGAGCGCGGCCAGGCGCGCCCGAACCCCGCGATGGCGAAGTGGCTGTGCGGCGGCAACTACCCGTGGCTGCTCAAGCAGGTGAAGTTCTACTGCGAGGAACTGGAGCGCGCGGGGAAGTACACGCTCTACCTGTGGCCGCCGCACTGCCTGCTGGGCAGCGACGGGCACGCGCTGTCGGGCGTGGTGCAGGAGGCGCGGCTGTTCCACTCGTACGCGCGCGGCATGCAGTCGTGGGTGGAGGTGAAGGGCGGCAACCCGCTGACGGAGAACTACTCGGTGATGCGGCCGGAGGTGCTGATGCGGCATGACGGCCAGCCGCTCGCGCAGCGCAACACGCAGTTCCTGAAGACGCTGCTCACGTCGGACGCGGTGGTGATTGGCGGTCAGGCCGCCAGCCACTGCGTGAAGAGCAGCATCGATGACCTGCTGGGGGAGATTGTCGCGCAGGACGCGGCGCTGGCTCGCAAGGTGTACCTGCTAACGGACTGCATGTCGTCGGTGACGGTGCCGGACGGCAAGGGCGGCTTCGCGGCGGACTTCACGCCGCAGGCGGACGCGGCGCTCAAGCGCTTCGCGGACGCGGGCATGCACCTGGTGAAGTCGACGGATCCGTTGGCGAGCTGGCCGGACCTGCACCTGGCTTGACGGCTGGCTTGGGCACTCACACGAAGGGAGACACGGACATGAGCAAGGCGAACGGGACGGGTGTCACGAAGCTCTTCGAGGACGCGCACGCGGAGGGCATCCTCAGCCCCGCGGCGTTGCAGACGCTCACGGTGGTGGACCTGGGGGCCCAGATTCAAGCGGGCCTGGGCATCCACGTGGACGACGTGCAGGCGAGCGAGGTGGTGCTGGTGACGGTGATGCCAGATGACTCCGGGAGCATCTCGCACTCCGGGCACACGAAGACGGTGTGTGACGGTCACAACCTGGTGCTGGATTCACTGCTCGCGAGCCAGCAGAAGGACGGCGTGCTGTTCCACACGCGCTACCTCAATGGCCATGTGCTCAATCCGTTCCGGCCACTGGAGGACGTGGTGCGGATGCACTCGGGGAACTACTCGGCGGACATGGGGACGCCGCTGTACGACCAGGCGGTGGTGCTGCTGGGCACGGTGCTGGCGAAGGCGCAGGAGTTCAGCGGCAACGGGGTGCCGGTGCGCACGGTGACGCTGCTGATTACCGACGGCGCGGACGCTGGCTCGCAGAAGGCGCGGGCGAAGGACGTGGCGGCGCTGGTGAAGGACCTGCACCGGGTGGAGAACCACATCGTCGCGGCGATGGGCATCGACGATGGGACGACGGACTTCCGGCGCGTGTTCCAGGAGATGGGCATCGCGGACCGGTGGATCCTCACGCCGGGCCAGAGCGCCCAGGAGATCCGCGCCGCGTTCCAGGTGTTCAGCCAGTCCGCCGTGCGCGTCAGCCAGGGCGCGGCCAGCTTCAGCCGCACGGCGCTGGGCGGCTTCGGAGCCTAGCGAGGCGCGCCCTCCGGTCCATGAAGGTCCGGAGCGCGGGCGACGCCTGCTGGCGGCCGCGGAGCTTCGCCGGCGTTTCAGGCCCGGAGGAAGTCGCCGAGCAGTTGGCGGACCTCTTCCGGACGCTCCTCGGTCACCCAGTGGCCGGTGTCCTGGAGGATGTGGGGTTCAACCCGGGTCGCCACCGCACGCGCCTGCGCGACGAGCGGTTCGCCCATGGACTTGTCACCGCCAATGACCATCACGGGCATGGGGAGCTTGCTCCGGGCCAGCTCCCGGAACGCCTGCTTGTCCTGCTCCAACGTCTGGAAATAGCCCCACGTCGAGTGGAGCCTGCCCGGAGCCGCGTAGGCCTCCGTGTACGCCTGCCGCTCCGCTTCGCTGACCGCCTGGGGATTGGCGGCGAAGTCGGTCCAGTAATGGTCGAAGTAGATGCGCTCGCGCCCCTGCACCAGCTTCTCCGCGGTGGGGCCGTTGAAGGTGAAATGCCACACGTCCACGCTGCTCATGACCTGTTCGGACCAGGGCTCGATTCCCGGCAGGAACGCGTCCAGGAGGGCCAGGCGTTCGACTTCATCGGGGAAGTGGGCGGCGTAGGCGTAGGCGACCATCAGGCCGATGTCGTGGCCCACGACGGAGACCTTTTCGAAGCCGAGCTTCTTCACCAGTGCGCGCATGTCGCGGGCCATCGTCTCCTTGTCGTAGCCCCGCGCGGGGGCGGCCGAGCCCCCTGCGCCTCTCAGGTCCGGGATGAGAACGGTGTGCTGCTTCGCGAGCTCCGGCGCCAGGCGCCACCACATGAGGTGCGTCTGCGTGTAGCCGTGCAGCAGCAGGACGGGACTGCCCTTGCCGCCGATGACGAAGTGGATCCGCGTGCCGTTGACGTCCTCGTCGCCTTCGCGGAAGCCTTCCGGGAAGAAGGGACGGACGGCGCTCGGAGCCTTGGCTGGGGTCGTCATGGGGTTCGGCTGCTGGCGTGTCATCTGCGCCTCCGCGCGAGAGCGATGTCACGCCTCAGGGTGTGCATGCCCCGCGCCCGTGAGGTGCCAGGTCGAGCAGGGAGTCCGGCGCCTGGGTTCCCGGGCCCCTCAGTCTTCCTGGGGTGGCAGCAGGCGGGGCTGGATGAACTCCAGGTACTTCGCGTCTTCGCTCTCGAAGATCTCCTCGCCGCCGCCCATATAGGCGCGGGTCAGTTCGTCGGCGGCGCGCGCTTCGTCTCCCAGCTCCAGGGCGCACTGGCCGAGCCGCAGGTGGATGAAGGGATTGCCGAGCCCTCCCGGGGAGTAGACGGCTTCCACGAAGTGCTCGCGGCAGTCCTCGAAGCGCTCCAGTTGGAAGTACATGTCGCCGATGGCGGCGCGCACCCAGGTGTTCTGTTGATGGTCGCGGGTGGGTTCGGGAATCAGGGCGAGGGCGGCCTGGAAGTGTTTCAGGGCCTGCTCGAAGTCGTCCTCTCCCGCCGCCGTGTCTCCCTCGGCGCAGAGGTTGGTGATGCGCTGGTGGGTCTCATCCGAGATCGACGTCATCCTTTCAGTGTAGATGACACGGGGTGGGCACGAAATCGTTGGGCCGGACTGGCTGCTGGCTGCTGCTGTGGGTGTTCTGGGTGGGCTGCGCCAGTGGGCCCACGGTGCGGCTGCGCACGGAGCAGGGGACACGGACGTACGCACCGGCTACCTGGGACCGGCGCGTGCCGGTCAGCGCTCGGGAGTTCGAGGAGGCGTTGACGCGGCTGGTGCTGGACGTGCCGCTGACGGTGCGGGCGCCGAGGATCGTCCGTGCTTCGACGGGGAGGGGAGCGGAGCTGGACCGGGGGTTGGGCTTCATGCTGCGGGACCGGTACGGACGGTGGTGCCGGGCACATGAGGCTCCGGGGGACTGCTTGTCCCTGCTGGAGGATGGCGCGGGCTTCGGCGCGCTGGACCGGCTGACACTCGCGGTGGGCATGTCGCTGGACCCCTTGCGCGCGAGCATCGGTGAGGCGCTGGAGGACACGGTGAACCCGGCGTTCTTCGTGTCAGTGATCTCGGGAGCGATTGTGTCCTGGGTGGTGCTGGCGGCGGCTCCGGAGCCCGTGTTCACCAAGGTGGCGGCGGTGATTGCCGCCGTGTTCCTGGCGTACGTGGGCGTGCAGTCGTTCCTCGCGGTGGTGCGGGCGTGCGGTGCGCTGAAGGCGGCGACGGACGGGGCGAAGACGTTCCAGGAGTTGGAGGAGGCAGCGGACGTGTTCGCGCGGGCACTGGGACCGGAAGTGGCACGCACCTTCGTGCTCGCGGTGACGATGCTGGTGAGTCACGGCGTGACGATGGGGCTGTCATCGTCGCTCATGTTGATGCCGGGCTTCCCGGAGGCGGTGCGGCTGGGCACGGCGCAGGTGGGATTCAACCCGGCGCGCGTGCTGGACGTGAGCGCCGTGGCGGTGGTGTCCGGTGTGGTGGAGGTAACGCTCGCGTCCACGGCGGTGTCCATGGCGGCGATGGGTCCGACGCCGTCAGGAGGCCCGGGCAAGTGGGTGCAGGTGAATGAGTCGATGTCCGACCGCGCTCGCGACTATCAGGCCCAGGTGACGGGAGCGCCGAAGGGCACCTCGTACCGGGTCAAGCGGGGCGATGACGAGGTCGACTTCGACGGCTATGACCCGGAGGAGCCTGTTCTGCTGGAAGCCAAGGGCCTCGGTTACGAGAAGTTCTTCGGAAAAGATCTCAGTGCGAAGGAGTTTTTCGAAGGGGCTACTCCCCTGGTGGAGCAGGCACGGCGGCAGTTCAAGGTGGCCGGAGGTACACCCGTTCGATGGGTGGTTGCCGAGGAGAAATTCGCAGCCGCATTGCGTGTGTTGTTCAAGAGGCAAGGCGTTAAGGTGGAAGTGCGTTTCCTCCCTCCTTCGCAGTGAGCATCGCGGATCAAATGTCGGACAGGTACTACGTCGGGGCTTACTGGGTGGCGCGGCACGAGTCCGACGCGTCTTGTGCCCGCAGAGCGGAAAGATTGTTTGAAAGCCTGGACCACCTTGAACCGACGTGGCGCCAGTGGCACGAGACCGGGCGGACCCTCAAGAGGGCCCAGGCACGCTGGTTTCAGACCCACCAAGCCTCCTTCTTGGAGTTGTTCGCTCGAAAGAAGAACCGCATCGGCGATGGCTTTCATTATTGGTTGTGGACGGGAGGACCGACCCGGGACGAAGCAACCGCGGTCAGTGGCTTCTGCGGCTCCGCGGACGCTGCGCCGACTTCGGTGTGTGTCGTCGATCCTCCTCACCACGGTGAAGTGGCTGAACGCGTACTGACCATGCCCGTCTTGCGCGAGGTGCTCCGTGCCATGGTGCGCTGTTGGGAACCGGCGTGGGGCGTCGTTGCCTCTGAGCAGTATCGGGACCAGAAGTCGCCTTCCTCGGGGGACGTGGGCACCTTCGTGGGCTGGATGACCTACTTCTCCCGGCAATGGGGAGAGGTTCCTTCACTCCCCGCTCCGGTACGCGTCGAGCCCGTCGAGGACCTGGGAACCCTGGTGATCCTTACCGGGGAACAGTTCACCGTGACGAACCCGGAACACGTCCGGCTGGCGACGGAGGTGCACCAGGTGCTCGACGCCGCAGGGCTGCTGCGGGCCTTGTGACTATTCCGTCAGGAATACCTCCGCCGCTCCTGGCTGACCCCGGGTCTGCGCTTCCCTCCGGTGGAACGCCGTGAGTGTCCGCGTCAGGCCGTCCACGCCTCCGAACTGGAACGCCAGCTGCGTGCCGTAGCGGACGCAGCCCTCCACCTTCTTCGGCAGGTGCTCCGTGATGTCCACTGCCAGGGGACGCAGGCCCTGCGGCACGGCGGAGTCGGGGTGGGCCTTGGGCTGGCGGACGGCGTAGGGCGTGTCCCGGTAGTAGAGGACCTGGTTCTCTGGAATGCCCAACCCCTTCACCGCCCGCACCACCTGCACGTGGTCCACGTGGCTTCCCAGGGCCTGCGGCACGAAGACCCGGTCCGGCTTCAGCTCCCACAACAATGGCGTCAGACACTCCGCCACCTTCGCTTCGATGCCGTCATCCGGTCGCGGTGGCTGGAACAGGGCCTCGGGACTCGCGTAGCCCCGGTGCGGCGCTTCCTCCAGGCCCCCCCACACCACCTGGTCCACGCCCATGCACGCCGCGAAGGCCTGGTCCTCCTCGCGGCGCACGGCCATGTAGTCCACCTCCGGCCCCAGCCCCTTCGATGTCTGGCATTGCAGCGCGAAACCCCTCGGCTCCGGCACCGACCGCGTGAAGACGGTGACGAGCGCCACCGTCCACCCCTTCGCCTTCAATGCCGCCAACGTGCCGCCGCAGGAGAACGCCACGTCGTCCAGGTGCGGCGACACGAACAGGGCCGTGCTCATAGGAGGTGCGGCGCCGTCCGGAACCGGCACGTGGGGTCCGCGCGCTCCTGCGTCGTCGCCGGGTCGTACAGGTGCGTCCACCGCGTGTCCGGCCGCGTGCCCGTCAGCCCCGTGTACACGTCCTGGATCCGCCGCCCCACCGCCCGCCACGAGTACAGCTCCCGCACCTCTCGCAGCGCTGTCTCCGCCAATCGCTTGCGCAGCGGTGCGTCGTCCATCAGCCGGCCCATCGCCTCCGCCAGCGCGGCGCTGTCCTTCGGGGGCACCAGCAGCCCGTCCCTGCCGTCCTCCAGGCAGTCCACCACGCCCACCGCTCGCGTCGACACGATGGGCAGCCCGGACGCCATCGCCTCCAGCAACGTGTTGGAGAACCCCTCGGAATACGTGGGCGACACGAACAGGTCCCCGCTCCGGTACAGGTCCGGCGCCTCCGCGTAGGTGGACACCCCCGTCAGCTCCACCACGCCCTGGAGCCCCTCCGCGGCCACCCTCGCCCGCACCGCCTCCACGTCCGGTCCAATCCCAGACACGCGCAGCTTGAACCTCCGCCCGTCCGCCACCAGCCGCTGGACGGCGTCCAGCAGCTCCATCACCCCTTTCCGCGCGTCCACCCGGCCGTGGTACAGCCACACCGGCACGTCCCGCAGCGCACCCAGCGCTGATTCACTTCGCGGATGGAAGCGCTGCGTGTCCGTGGCGCCGGGGACGATGGTGAAGCGCTCCAGCGGCGTCCCGTGGTGCGCCCGCACCTCCTCCGCGAAGGACCTGCTTCCAATCAGCAGCGCCCCCGCATGGCCCAGCACCGCGAGCATCGCCTGCTTGTGCGTCCCGCAGCACGTCCCCACCCAGTGCCCGTCCCCTCCCTGGATGGAGACGATGTTGGGCAGGCCCAGGAGCCTGGCCGCTTCCAGCGCGGCCAGGCCACACGGGTAGCCGTACTGCGCATGGATGAGGTCGAACGGGCGGCGCCGGTGCTCGCGCACCACCGTGTCCACCATCACCTCCAGGTCCTGCTCGAAGCTGGCCGGCTGGCCCTGGTTGATGCGCTGCTCGCCCAGGGACTCGCAGCCCAGCACGTGCGCGCCGGGAATCCCTGGCGGCGGCCCGCCTCCGTACACCGCCATGCCCGCCGGGTCGTTGCGGTACTGGCTCACCATCGTCACGTCGTGCCCGCACGCCACCAGCTCCCGCACCAGGTTCAGCGCATAGACGCTCATCCCCGAGATGGCCGGGAAGAAGCGCCGCGAGATGAAGCAGATCCGCAGCCCGTTCACCCTGTTCACGCCGCCACCTCCGCGCCCGCCGGCAGGCGCTCCCGCAGCCACTCCAGCGCCTGGGGCACCAGTTCGTGCGCCCGGTGCGCGTCCCGGGACAGCTCCACGCACACCAGCCGGTCGTAGCCCGCGCGCGTCAGCTCGCGCAGGACCGACGGCACGTCCACGTCCCCTTCGCCAAACGGCAGGTGCTCATGCACGCCGCGCTTCATGTCCTCCAGCGCCACCGTGCCCAGCACCGCCGCGAACTCGCGCACCGCCTCCGCCGGCTTCCGCTCCTGCGTCACCAGCAGGTGTCCCACGTCCAATGCCAGCCGCACGCCGGGCACCCGGGCCTGCAACCGGCGCCAGGCGTCCACCGTCTCCACCAGCATCCCCGGCTCGGGTTCCATCGCCAGCACCACGCTGTGCGCCGCCGCGTACTCCGCCAGCCGCGCCACTCCGTCCACCAGCCACGGCCACGCGGCGGCTTCCGTCACGCCAGGACGGGGCACGCCCGCCCAGAAGGACACCGCCTCCCCCCGGCACGTCGCGCAGACGTCCACCGCGCGCTTCAGGAACTCCAGCCGCCTCGCCCGGCCCGCCTCGTCCGGGGTGATGAGCGTGGGTTCGTGCTTCTGGCGTGGGTCGAGCAGGAAGCGCGCCCCCGTCTCCACCACCAGCCCCAGCCCCAGCCGCTCCAGCCGCGCGGCCAGCTGCTCCGTGCGCCGCTCGAAGTCCGGCGCGAACGGGTCGAAGTGGTGGTGGTCCAGCGTCAGGGCCACGCCGTCGTAGCCGCTGTCCGCGATGAGGGCGAGCGCGTCCTCGAAGCGGTGGTTGGACACGCCGTTGGTGTTGTACGCGAAGCGCAGCGCCATGGCTCACTGCCCCCCGAAGCGGCGGCTCGCCAGCACCGCCGGCACCGCGTGACGGTCCGGCTCCCGGTAGAGCGCGTACAGCCGCCCCACGCGCGCCTCCGCCAGCCGCACGTTGAACCAGCACGGTCCGCCCAGCCGCTCCTCGGCCTCCGGCGTCAGCCGCACCGGCTCCGCTCCCGGCGGCGGCGCCCCCATGCCCACCAGCGGGTCGCGGCGCTCCAGGAGCCGCGCCACGTTGCGCTCGCCCACGCGGTAGTACGTCATCGTCTCCACCTCCAGGCCCGGCACCAGCGCCTTCACCACGTGCACCTGCCGGCCCGGCGGCGACATGTCCGCGACCAGGATGTCGAAGCCCGCCGCGTGCAGCTGCCGCGCCACGTGGTCGCACCGCAGCGAGGGGTCCTCCACCGCGGGAGCGCGGGGCAGGGTCTCGAAGCGCACCTGCTGGCGGACCATCAGCGTGCACGCGGTCAACTCGCGCAGCGCCGCGGCCGGCATGCGCGCCCACTCCACCATCGCGTTGAGCGCGCGCGGCTCCTCCGCGTCCAGGTCCACCTGCGGCACGAAGCGGTCCATGTATTCCGGCGTCGCCACCCGGGCGGCCTCGTTCAGCGGCCCGTGCATGAAGGCCTTGCGCGCGCGCGAACAGGCGTACTCCAGCAGGGCCTTGCGCAGCGCCCGGTCCCGGTCCGGGTCGGCCGCCTCGCCACACGCCGTCACCATCAAGGGCTGGTCCCCCACGGACAGGTCGCGGCCCACCACGTACAGGTTCACCATGCCGAAGTCCGTGCTGGCCAGCTTCGCCATCACCTCCACGCCCGCGCTCCGGTAGCGCTCCAGGAGCTCGCGCACGTCCGGCGCCAGGTCCGCGCCCTGCAGGTCCAGCACCACGCCCTGGTCCATGGCGCGGTACATGAGGCCGTTGCCGTCGCGCTGGAGGAGCTCCAGCAGGCCGTGCGCCAGCGCCTGGGGCCGCGTCAGCCCCGCGCCCTGGCCGTTGGTGATGGGCGTGATGAGCGGCGCCTTGCCCTGGAGCTGTCCGGGGTGGATGGCGACGTACTCCTCCGGCACCAGCACCCGCTCCCCGGTGGACAGCCGCTGCACCTCCACCCAGACCAGCGGCATGTCCTGCGTATACGGACTGCCCGCGGGCAGCCCCAGCGTGAGCGGATCCGCCACCGCCGTGGGCCCCCGCGCGCGCACCAGCGCCGCGTAGCTGCCGTGCACGCGCGGCATCTTGTGCATCGCGAGCTCGCAGCAGGTCTCCTCCACCAGCTCGCCCATCGCGCCCACCTGCGCCTCTTCCTCCGTGCGGCCGTAGCCGTTGCCGTGCAGCACGGCGCCGGGACCGTCCCCCAGCCGCAGGCTGGCGGAGGCGACGGGGATCCCCAGCCGGTCGATGGGGTCGATGCGGAACATCTGAAGGGCGCCGGTGGACACGGCGCGGTGATAGGCATCCAGGGCTCGGGCAATGCTCATGACAATTCCTCCAATGGCAGGGGACGGGTGTGCGGCATGCCCGCGAGCAGCCGGTCGAACAGCGCCAGCGCGTGCTCGCGGGTGACGCCGCGGGCGAACTCGAACGGGGTGAAGACGTTCTCGAACGGCAGTTGCTTGAGCACCGCGCGGTAGCGGCGCAGCTCGCCGTGACTCAGCGGAATCGCGTAGTGGAAGCCCTTGTGACAGGACAGCCCCGTGGGCCTGCCGCGCGCGTCCAGGTCCACCTTCAGCGTGTCGCCGCAGAACAGCGAGCGCGTGCGCGCGTCGTACAGCACCGTCTGGCCCTCGTAGTGGCCACCCACGCAGTGCAGCGTCAGGCCCGGCGCCAGTTCGTGCTCGTCATCCACCGGCCAGCGCACCTGGAAGGCCTTGCTGTACTGGACCGCGTCCCGGTGCAGGACGAGCAGCGGGTCGAAGTGCTCCTGCAGCTGCCACAGCGCCCCGAAGCCGTGCGGGTGCGACGCGGACAGCACCTGGAGTCCGCCCATCACCTCGATGAACTCCAGCGCGGGCCGCGAGTACCAGGGCGCGCCCTCGAAGCCGACGTTGCCCTCGGGCCTGCGCAGGAACCATCCCGTGGAGCCCAGGCCGAAGGACGGCGTGCAGGAGAAGCCCCAGATGCCGGGCAGCGCCTCCTCCCAGCGCGTGGAGAGCCGCTCCGACACCTGGCCCGCCGTCTGGAAGTCCCAGCCGTCGCGCGGCAGCGCGTTGCGCACGTCCAGGCAGGTGGGGCAGCCCGTGGGTGGCTCGCGCGGGAAGCCCGGCTGCCACGTGCCGCAGTGGGTGCAGGCGTAGCGGGTCAGTGGCATGACGGATAGGCCTTCCCGTCCTGCGTCGCCTGCGTCAGCAGCCCCACGAGCCGCACGTCACGCTCCGGCGCGTACGGCTGCGGACGGCCCTCCAGCACGCACGCGGAGAAGGCCTCCACCTGGTTGAGGAAGGGGCTCTTGTCCTCTTCCGGCGACAGGGGGACCCATGTCTCCTCCCCCGTCTTCGCGTCGATGAGCGACAGGGAGCCGCCGGGCGTCTGGCCCATCGTCTTGCAGGCCAGGGCTCGCGCCCTCGTGCCGATGAGCTCCAGCGTGCGCCGGGGGTACGCGTCCGGGCAGTTGTAGGCCACCTGCAACAGGCCCAGCGTGCCGCTCTTGAACTGGCCCATCAGCACCGCGCCGTCGTCCACGGCGTAGCGGTGCACGCGCCGCTGGGTCATCGCGGTGAGCGACTCCCATTCGTCGCCCAGCAGCACCTCCAGCAGGTCCAGGCCGTGCGGCGCCAGGTCAATCATCGCGCCGCCGCCGGCCTGCTCCGGGTCGATGCGCCAGTTGTCCGGCGTCCAGTCCGCGGGCAGCCAGCAGGCGTAGTGGATGCGCGCCTGGGTGACGGTGCCCAGCACGCCCTCCTTCACCAGCGTGCGCAGCTTGCGGTGCGCCGCGTGGTGGCGCTGGTCGAACGCGGTGGCGTAGTGCACGCCCGCGCGCTGGCACGCGGACACCATGCGCAGGCCGTCCCGCGGCGTGACGGCCATGGGCTTCTCACACAGCACGTGCTTGCCCGCCGCCGCGCACGCCTCCGTCATCGCCGCGTGCAGGTGGTTGGGCGTGGCGATGTAGACGGCCTGCACGTCCTTGTCCGCCAGCACCGACCCCAGCTCGGTGTAGCGGCTCACGTCGTCCGCGGGGATGCGCATCAGCGCCTCCGCGTTCGCGTCGCACAGCGCCACCAGCCGCGCGTTGCGCGCGCCCTGGAGCGCCGGGATGACGTAGTCCCGCGCCACCCAGCCACAGCCCACCACCGCCCAGCCCAGCTTCCGGGCCCTCGGCTTCGCGTCGAACATGGTCACCGCCTCACTTCCGGAAGGTTCACGAACCGCCGCCCGCTCACGGCCACACCGCCGCTTCGCGCAGCACGTCGTTGCCGAACGTCTGGAGCGGGCCCGGGTGGATCAGCTCCAGGTCCTCCATCGCCTGGCGCAGGGTGAAGCCCGCCGCGCGGGCGTGGGCCTCCAGCTCCAGCACCCGGTCCAGCGCGTCCGCGGCGTTGAAGGCTCGCGCCTCCGCCGAGTCCACGTTGCCGGTGAGCGCCAGCGCCTGCCGCACGACGCCCGCCAGCCGCCCCGGCAGCGTGGCCAGGACCTTGTCCGTGAGGCGCTTCATGACGGGCTCCAGCAGGTCTCCCAGCAGCGCCTCTCCGCCGTAGCCCGCGTCCGGCAGCATCGCGTTGAAGAGGTGATGCGACAGCCCCGCCACGAAGGGCAGGGCGGCAGAAGCGCCGAAGCGGGGCGCGACGAGCACCGCCGCCACCGCCACCGCGTAGCAGTGGTCCGCGTGGCCCTCCTGCGGTGACACGATGATTCGCGCCCTGCCGGGGAACGTGGCCCCGGCGCGGGGTTGATGCACCAGCCGCTCCACGAACAGGGGCGGCGGCGCGTGACACGCCTCATCTTGAGTCTGGGTCAGCGCCACGGCCAGCCGCTCCCGCAGGCCGGGGTCCAGCGGCCCGGCCACCGCCTCCAGGCCCCGGCCCAGCACCCGCGTCGCATCCAGCGGGGACAGCCCCGCCCGCTGGAGCGCGTCCCTGTCCAGGCCGCCCAGCCGCACCGCCACCACCGCGCGCGCCGTCTCCTGGAGCGCCACGAGGCCAGGCTCCATGCCGGAGGCCAGCGCGGCCCACGCGCGGCGGAAGCCGTGCGCCGCCAGGCCGTCCGGATGGTCCGGGGTGCGGATGCGCTTGAGGTCCATCAGCTCCGACAGGAGCGGACGGAGCTCCGCCAGGCGGCCCGGGGCCGCTGCTTCACGCGCGGGTGCGTTCATGGCGGTCAGCCCCTGATGCGTTCCGGGGTGCGCTCCGCCTGCGGCACGCGGCCCTTGGACAGCCACGCCATCAGGCGGCGCTGCTGCTCCGGCATGGCGTGCTCCACGGGCTCCCCGTCCTGCGACATGGGGGCCTTGAAGAAGCAGCCCAGCGCGTCGATGACGCCGCCCTCCCCCCGGCGCCTGGCCAGGTCCAGCGTGCGCGCCAGCTCCACGACGAGCGGCGCGGCGAGGATGGAGTCCTTGCAGAGGAAGTTGAGCTTCAGCTGCATGGGCTGCCCCAGGAAGCCCGTCACGTCGATGTTGTCCCAGGCCTCCTTGTTGTCCCCGCGCGGGCGGTAGTACTGGATGGAGACGACGTGGTCCTGGACCTTGTAGCCAAGGATGCTGTCCAGCGCGGCGCCCTTGGTGTCGAGCTTGTTCTGCCTCGACGCCGGGTCGTTGAGGGCCTCACCGTCGCGGTTGCCCAGGATGTTGGTGGAGTACCAGCCCTCCACGTGCAGGGCGCGGTCGCGCAGCGCGGGCGCGAGCACCGTCTTGAGCAGCGTCTGCCCCGTCTTGCCGTCCTTGCCGGCGACAGGCGCGCCGGTGCGCTTCGCCAGCATGAGCAGCGCGGGCACGTCCGCGGCGACGCTGGGTGTGAAGTTGGCGAACGGGATGCCGTCCACGATGGCCGCGTACGCGTAGAGCATCGCGGGGCCGATGTCCGGGTCGTTCGCGTCGATGGCCTTCTCGAAGGCCTCCGGCGTGGCGAACTCCGGACGGGTGAGGTCCACGCTCTTCTCCGTGGAGGCCAGGTTCACCACCACCACGCGGTCCAGCTTCTCATGCTCCTTGAAGCGGATGAGGTCCTCGCGGATGGCCTGCACCTGCTCGCGCAAGCCGCGCGCCTTCTTCGTCGCGGTGCCCACGACGTTCTTGCAGAACCTCGCGTTGGAGGCCGCGGGCCACGGCCGCATGCGGGCCAGCGTGGGCGCCACCGCCTCCAGCTGCGCCTCCGTCAGCACCGCGTGGTTGCGCGCGGCGCTCGCGAGGTCGTCGTCGAACAGGTCCCAGCCGCCGAACGTCAGCGCGCCGTACTCCACCAGCCCCATGCCCTTCGCGTCCGCCAGCGGAAGCCCCCGCGTATCCACCCGCCCGCGGCGCAAGAGCTCCATGCCCGCCAC
>NZ_RAWK01000255.1 GCF_003612165.1 Corallococcus aberystwythensis
GCGCCCGTGGGCACCCTCACGGCCCCTGCCGCGCCGGAGCCTGAGATTCCGCTGGGCTTCCGGGCGAAGCAGAAGCAGCGCAAGCAGGTGAAGGCTGAAAGCCGGGCGGAAAAGGCCGAAAAGCAGCGCCTGGCCGCCGCCAAGTCCGTGAAAAAACAGAAGCGGAAGTGATGATCGGGGGCAGCGCAATGGCCTTTGGCCACGTCCGTAACCCAGGGCGTGAACGCTCTTGCCCTCGACTCGCTCCCCATGGCCATCGGAATGCTGATGGCTGAGGACGCCGCGCCGCTCCCCTGGAAGGCGGACGTGCAGGCCGCCCGCAAGGGGGACCCGTCCGCTTTCGAAGCGCTGGTTCGCAGCGTGCAGCGCCCGGTGTACGGCCTGGCGCTGCGCCTGCTCCAGAGCGAGGCGGAGGCCGCGGAGGTCGCGCAGGAGGCCCTCCTGCGTGCGTACCAGAACCTCCACCGCTACGACGACGCGCGCCCGTTCGACCTCTGGGTGCTGGCCATCACGCGCAACCTCTGCCTGGACCTGCTCCGCCGCCGCACCAAGGTGCGCACCGAGGAGCTGGAGCCCATGAAGGAGGTGCTCCCCAGCGCCGACGTGTCCCAGCTGGACGGGGCCATCGCGCGCGAGGAGCGGCAGTCGCTGGAGGCCGCCATGGAGACGCTCTCCGTGGACGACCGTGAAGTGCTGGCCCTCTATTACGTCCAGAAGCGCACCACGAAGGAGATCGCGCAGATCATGGGCTGCGCGCCCGGGACCATCATGGCGCGCCTGTTCCGCGCCCGTGAGAAGCTTCGCAAGAAGATGGCGCCCGCCGAGGAGGAGACGCGATGAGCCCCACCCCCTGCCCCGACCTGGAAGTCCTCTTCGCGGAGCTGGAGGCCGGTGAGGGCCCCGCCCTGGACCACGCCGCGGAGTGCGAGGCGTGCGCCGCCCTGATGGAGGACCACCGCCTGCTGGAGAACGACCTGTTCCGGCTGGCGGATCCGCTGCCGCCCCCGTCGCTGGTCGTCAACGTGATGGCCCGCGTCGCGGAGAGCCCCGTGCCCCAGCGCCGCGAGGTGTGGACGGGCCTCTGCATCCTGCTCACGTCGCTGGGCGTGGGGCTGGGCTTCCTGCTCACCAATGACAGGGCGCTCGGCCGCATGGGCACCGCGTTCGCGTCCAGCGTGGTGGGCACCCGCGCGTTCGTGGAAGGCCTGTTCAGCGGCGCGCATGCCCTGTGGAGCACGGCGGGGCTGGCGGTGGCCTGCATCGTCGCGTTCGTCGTGTTCACGTCGCTGTTCGGTCTGAAGCGCCTGGTCGGCTCCCCTCCTCCGTCCCTCTCCGAAGCCTGAGCGTGCCCATGAAGATCCTCCCCCGCCTGCTGCTTCCGACCCTCCTCCTCGGCGCTCCCATGGCGCTCGCGCAGGGCGCTGCTGCCCCTGCCGCCGCCACCGCACCGGCCCGCACTATCGACGTGAGCTTCCGCGGCTCCCTGCGGGACGCGCTCAAGACCATCGCGGAGAAGGGCGGCCTGAACCTCGTCGTCACCGGCGACCTGGACGTCCCCGCGGAGGTCCGGCTGCGCGGCATCAGCGCCGAGCAGGCCCTGCGCACCGTGGCCCGTGCCTACTCGCTCCACCTGGAGCAGGACGGCTCCATCTTCACCCTGCGCCCGCTGACGGCGAAGGAGAAGGAGTCCGGCGTGAGCACGGCCGCCACCCCGGCCGCGCCCGTCATCGCCGCCACTCCGCCCGCGCCGCCGGCCCCGCCCGCGCCGCCCGTCATGGACGCGAACGCGACGCCGGAGGAGCTCGCCCTGGCCCACGAAGAGGCCGAGCGCGCCCGCGAGGAGGCCCGGGAAGAGGCACGGCAGGCCCGCGAGGAGGCCATGCTGGCCGCGAAGGAAGAGGCCCAGGCGGCCAAGGAGCGCGTCCGCGAGGAGATCCGCAACTTCCGCGACAACTTCAAGCACAAGAAGGGCAAGCGCGGCGCCCGGGACGTGGTAGCGCGCGGACAGAACCTGGAGGTGAAGGAGGGCGAGTCCGTGGAGAGCGCCGTCGTCTACGGCGGCAACCTCATCGTGAAGGGCACCGTGGAGGACGACGCGGTCGTCTTCGGCGGCAACCTGGAGATTCAAGGCCACGTGGAGGGGGACGCGCACGCCTTCGGCGGCAACGTCATCCTGGGGCCCAACGCGCAGGTGGAAGGCGATGTGTCCGCCTTTGGCGGCCAGGTGCAGAAGGCGAACGGCGCCATGGTGGAGGGCAGCACGGAGGCCTTCGGCGGCGCGGGCCTGGGCAGCCTGGTGGCGGGGGAGATCAGCCGCGGCATGCATGACGTGAAGAACCACGACGCGGCGTCGGCGGACCCTGACGACGACGATGACGACCACGACCGGGGCGGTGGCCTGGCGTCGTTCATCCTCCAGTTCGCGCTGCTCTTCGGCCTGGGCTTCCTGGGGCAGATGTTCTTCCCGGCGCGCATGAAGGAGCTGGGCGAGGAGATCCGCGCCAACCCCCGCCGCAACGTCTTCGTGGGCGTGGTGGGCGCGCTGGCCCTCATGCCGCTGACCGTCGTGCTCTGCGTCACGCTCATTGGCATCCCGGTGGCGTTCGCCCTCCTGGTCGCCTCCATGCTGGGCACGGCGCTGGGCTACGCGGCCATCGCCAGCGAGGTGGGCACGCGGCTGCCGGTGCTGCGCGGCAGGAAGACGCAGGCGGTGGTGCTCGCCCTGGGCCTGGGCCTCATCCTGCTGGTCAGCCACATCCCGGTGCTGGGCGTCCTGCTCAACCTCATCCTCATCCCGCTGGCCTTCGGCGCGGTCATCCGCACCCGCTTCGGCTACCGCGGCCGGGGCATGCCGGAGCCCATCTTCCCCCGGAGCGAGCACCCGGTTTGACGCACCCGGCCTCACGGCCACCCGGGATTGCCACACCGCATCATGAAGCCCCGCTCCCAAGCGTACCGGGAGTGGGGCTTTTTCCTTCTCCAACAAGCCCCAGGCGCGCGCGCCATCACCTGGGCTGTCGGGAGCGGGTGTTGGCGGAGAGCGTGCGGCCGTTGACAGGCTTTGACCGCTCCCGTCGGGTGCGCCATTTTGCGCGGCACCCATGCGACGCCTCCCAGACGCAACCCCGCGCGGCAGGGCCATCACCGTGGACCTCGAGGGCGAGAGCATCCCCGCCATCGAAGGCGAGCCGGTGGCGTGCTCCCTCATCGCCGCGGGCGAGAACGTCCTCTCCCGTTCCGTGAAGTACCACCGCCCGCGCGGGCCGTACTGCTTCGCCGCGGCCTGCTCGCACTGCCTCATGCGCGTGGACGGGCTGCCCAACGTCTACACCTGCCGCACCCCCGCGAAGGAGGGCATGCGGCTGGAGCGCCAGAACGCGTACCCGTCCGCGAAGGTGGACATCTTCGAGACCATCGACTGGTTCTTCCCCAAGCGCCTGGACCACCACGAGATGTTCGCGGGCGTGCCGGTGGCGGAGGACGTGATGGCGCGCGTGGCCCGGCAGCTGGCCGGCCTGGGCCTGTTGCCCAAGGAGGCGGGCCCGGAGCCCCTGCCCCCGCGCACCTTCCACACCCCCGTCGCGGTGGTGGGCGGCGGCGCGGCGGGCCTGGAGGCGGCGCGCGTGCTGTCCGGCCAGGGCGTGCCCTTCATGCTCTTCGAGCGCGACGCGAGCCTGGGCGGGCGGCTGGCCCACGGCGCCCCGGAGGAGAACGCGCCCTTCGTGCCGGAGGCCACCGCGTTTCCGCAGGGCAGCGTGGTGCGCAAGGCCACCGTCATTGGCCTCTATGACGACGAGCACGGCCGCTACCTGGCCGTCGCGTCGCAGGAGGCGGCGAACCTGCGGCTGCTCAAGGTCTACGCGAAGCGCTTCCTGCTCACGGTGGGCGGCCATCCCCCCACCCTCCCCTTCGAGAACAACGACCTGCCCGGCGTCATCGCGGGCCGCGCGGCGAGCCTGCTCCTGCGCCGCCATGACGTGGCCCCGCAGGTCGCCACGCTGGTGGGCCACGGCGCGGAGCTGCACGCGCTGGCGCACCTGTTCACCCAGCGCGGCGTGGAGGTGGCGGCGGTGGTGGACCTGAAGGGCCCGCTGCCCGCGAACGCGCACCCCAAGGCCGTCATCGGTGACGGGCTCAAGGGCCACGGCCTGCGCGGCGTGACGGCGCTGAGCTTCACGCCCCAGGGTGGCCGCAAGCAGAAGGTGTCGTGCGACGCCATCGTCGTGTCGGTGCCGGTGGCGCCGGGCTTCGAGCTGGCGCGCCAGGGCGGCGCGAAGGTGGAGTTCGACGCGGACGCGGGCCACTTCCGGGTCGACGCGGACGCGGACGGGCGCACGCAGGCGGCGGACGTGTTCGTCGCCGGAGACGTGGCGAAGGTCGGCTCGGCGAAGGACGCCGCGGCCATGGGCGCACGCGCGGCGCAGGCGCTGCTGGGAGGGCTGTCATGAGCAAGGCGCTCGTCTGCACCTGCGAGGACGTCACGGTTACCGACGTGGAGCACGCCATCGAGCGCGGCTACCACGACGTGGAGTCGGTGAAGCGCTACACGGGCTTCGGCACCGGCATCTGCCAGGGCAAGAGCTGCCACGCCGCGGTGGCCGCGCTGCTCAAGCAGAAGGCCCCGGCGCTCAAGCCGGACGGCGTGGTGCCCTTCACGCCCCGCCCGCCGCTCTACCCCACGGAGCTGCGCCTCCTGGCCAGCGCCCCCGTGGACGAAGCCGTCCCGCCCGTGGGCGGCGTGCCCCAGGAGCTGGAGCACTTCCCGTCCGCGCTGCGCCCGGAAGGCCCGGTGCCGCAGAAGGCGAAGGTGGTCATCATCGGCGGCGGCATCATGGGCCTGTCGCTGGCGTACAACCTGGCGCTGCGCGGAGAGACGGACGTCGTCGTGCTGGAGCGAGGCTACCTGTGCGCGGGCGCGTCCGGCCGCAACGGCGGCGGCGTGCGCATGCAGTGGGGCACTCCGGCGCTGATTGAGCTGGCCAAGCGCTCCATCGACCTGATGAAGGGCTTCGCACGCGACCTGGGCGTCAACGTGTGGCTGCGCCAGGGCGGCTACCTCTTCCTGGCCAAGCGCAAGGACACCGCGTACCGGCTGGATCGCAACGCCGCCCTGCACAACAAGTACGGCGTGCCCACGCGCATCATCACCGCGGACGAGGCGCGCCAGATCGTCCCGGACCTCACGATGAAGGACTGCGTGACGGCGGCCTACAACCCGGAGGACGGCGTCATCTTCCCCTGGGCCTTCCTGTGGGGCTACGCGCAGGGCTGCGTGAAGCGCGGCGTGAAGGTGGAGACGTACACCAACGTCACCGGCTTCGAGACGAGCAACGGCCAGGTGCGCAAGGTGAAGACGGACCGGGGCGACATCGCCTGCGACACCGTCGTGCTCGCCTCCGGCGCGTGGAGCCCGGCGGTCGCGAACCTCGCGGACGTGAAGCTGCCCAACGAGCCGCACCGCCACGAGATCCTCAGCACCGAACCGCTCAAGCCCTTCCTGTCGCCGCTGGTGTCGGTGCTCGACACGGGCCTCTACTTCAGCCAGTCCATGCGCGGCGAAATCGTGGGCGGCATGGGCGACCCGAAGGAACCGTCCGGCCCCAACATGGGCAGCACCCTGCGCTTCGTGTCGCGCTTCGCGCGCGCGCTCACGGAGCAGCTGCCGCACGTGGGCCAGGTGAAGGTGCTGCGCCAGTGGGGCGGCCTCTACGACGTCACCCCGGACAACAACCCCATCCTGGGGCGCACCCCCGGCCTGGACAACCTGCTCCAGATGTCCGGCTTCGTGGGCCACGGCTTCATGATGGCCCCCGCCGTCGCGGAGCGGATGGCCCAGTGGATGACCTCCGGCGCCTCCGATGAGCTCTTCACCCGCTTCAACCTCCGCCGCTTCGAGGAAGGCACCCTCGAGCGCGAGGACATGATCATCGGCTGAAGAATTCCGCCCTCCCCGCCCCTGTCTCCGCCTGGGACAGGGGCGCTCCCCGCATGTCCGCAAAAGCGGCACTCCCGGAAATCCACGCAAGCTCCCGGGATGGCTGGGGATTCGCCGGGGAACGTGACGTTTCTTTACAAACGCAACCGGGTTGCACGGAGCGTCCACGCACCACCCGTGTGGGGGCCCGGCCAGGGCCCTCCTCTGGGAGACGCCGTGGCACGGGGCGTGCGTAGGCCCCCCGCGCCGCGCAATGCCGCGCGGGGGGAGATTCACAGATGGCCGCGAAGAAGCTCGTGGGTGCGATGCTGGTGATGGGCCTGACGGCGTGTGGTTCCATGGAGCCCATGGACGTGCCGGACGCGGAGCCCAACGAGGCGCTCGCGTCGCAGGAGTCCAACGTCATCGTGGGCACGCTGAACTGGGTGAGCTCCACGTCCCTCTCGGGCACCCAGCTCGCGAAGTCGCGGGCGGTGGGCTACCTCTCCATCCCGGCGGTGGGCAGCCGCTGCACGGCGTGGCTCGTCTCCAACGACGTCATCATCACCAACAACCACTGCGTGGGCAGCAGCTCCGAAGCGGTGGGCGCGCGCGTGTCGTTCAACTACGAGGACGGCGTCGCCTCCGCGTCGCGCATCTGGTACCCGTGCGCAACGTTCATCAAGACGTGGAGCGGTGACGACATGACGGCGCTGCGCTGCTCGGCCGTCAACGGCCAGCTGCCCGGCCAGGTGTACGGCTTCCTCACCGTCGCCAGCACCAACGCGGCGACGAGCTCCACCGTGTACGTCGTGAACCAGAACTGCGACTACTACACGACGCCGTCCTGCACCCCGACGAAGAAGTCCTCGCCGGGCAAGGTGCTCAACGGCAACTACAGCACCACGGACATCTCCTATGACGCGGACACGCTGGGCGGCTCGTCCGGCTCGCCCGTCATCTCCTCGTCGTCGAACCAGGTGGTGGCGCTGCACCACATCGGCGTCGGCGGCAACTCGCAGGGCCGCGGCACGGCCAACACCGGCGTGAAGGCCACCCGCGTGAAGGCGCGCCTCGCCGAAATCGGCCTGTAGGCCGTCACGTCGCGGACGTGGGCTCCCCTCCGGCCAGCAGCACCGGCTGGGGGGGCGCACCCGGTCCGGGCATGGACGGCTTCAGGAGCAGCGTCCGCTTGAAGCCGCCCAGCGCCAGCCGTCCCAGGCCCCGCTTGAAGGAGCGCGGCAGGAAGCGGAGCAGCCGCATCACCCACCGGTGCCCCAGGCCGGGGTACACCAGCGCCTCGCCCCGCTCGAAGCCCTCCAGGGCCTCGCGGGCGCACTGGCGCAGGGACAGCTCGAAGAAGGGCGTCACCTCGCCGTCCAGGTGCGGCTCCAGCGCCAGCGGGCCCGGCGCCACGAAGGTGACGGGGATGCCCGCGTCCTTCAACTCCAGGCGCAGGGACTCGCTGAAGCCGTCCAGGAAGCGCTGCGTGGCGGCGAACGTCACCGCGCCCGGGAGGAACAGGCGCGCGGCGCCCGAGCCCACCATGAGGATGCCACCCCGCCCGCGCTCCAGCATGGGGCCCAGCAGGCGGTGGGTGATCATCGCGGGGGCCAGCACGTTCGCCTGGACCAGTTCCTCGATGCGCTTCCAGCGCTCCTCCGCGTACAGCCCGCTGAAGGCGTAGTCCGCGTTGTTGATGAGCACGTCCACGCGGACGTAGTGGCGCTCCAGGTGCTCGAACAGCGCATCCACGGCGCGCGGATCATCCAGGCGGCAGGCGCGGATCATCACCCCCAGCGTCGGGTTGCGGGCGAGCAGTTCCTCCCGCAGGGCCCCCAGGTCGTCCACGTCCCGAGCGACGAGCACCAGGGTCCTGACCCGGGGGGAGAGCAGCCGGGCAAGCTCGCGGCCAATGCCGCCGGCAGCGCCGATGATGAGCACGGTACCGTTGTCGATAGGAGGGCGCATAGGGACGGGACCTTGGACCAGAAGGTGTCCATGCGCGGCCGGCCCTGCGTGCCCGCCCCGCTGCTCGGCGATCCCCGGACGCCCGCTTGCCCCCACGGCGAGTGGGTATTACCCCTTCAGTATTCCCACAGGAGGAGGACACCCATGGCTGGCCCTTCACGCATCCTCGTGCCGGTGGACCTGAAGGATGGGTCCCGCTCTGTCGTGGACTACGCGCTGCAACTCGCCCGGCCCTTCGGCGCGACGGTGGACGTCATCCACGCCTGGGAACCGCCGCAGTACGTGGCGCCGGATCTGCTGGTGGCCTCGCCCGGCTGGGACGCGGGTTCCCTGGAGGGCATGGCGCGCGACACCGCGGGCAAGGAACTGGAGACGCTCTTGCGCTCCGTGGACGGCACCGCGCCGGTGGCGCTGTCCCACCGCGTGGTGATTGGCGAAGCGGGCAACGTGGTGCTGGAGGAGGCCGAGCGCGGGAAGTACGACCTCATCGTGATGGGCACCCACCAGCGCAAGGGGCTCACCCGCATGCTGCTGGGCAGCGTGGCGCAGAAGGTGGTGGGCCGCGCGGCGTGTCCGGTGCTCACCCTGCACGTCAGCGCGGAGTAGCGGCTCCGGAGCGGCTCAGGGCTCCGCCCACTGGCGCAGGAGGTTGTGGTACACGCCGGTGAGCATCACCAGGGCGGGGCTCTTGGGCACCTCGCGGGTGAGCTGCATGATGGACGTGTCCATGTCGAAGAGCAGCGAGCGCTGCCCCGCGTCGCGCACCATGCTCTGCACCCAGAAGAACGACGCCAGCCGCACGCCGCGCGTCACCGGCGTGACGTGGTGCAGGCTGGTGGACGGGTAGACGATGAGGTCCCCCGCGGGCAGCTTCGCCGCGTGGTTGCCGTAGGTGTCCTCCACCACCAGCTCGCCGCCGTCGTAGCTGTCCGGGTCGCTCAGGAAGAGCGTGGCGGACACGTCCGTGCGGATGCGCTGGCTCGTTCCCAGGAGGGGCCGGATGGCGTTGTCCACGTGCGAGCCGAAGTCCATGCCCGGCTCGTAGCGGTTGAACAGCGGCGGGAAGACGCGCTGGGGCAGCACGGCGGAGATGAACAGCGGGCTCTTCTCCAGGCCGGCCAGCACCAGGTCCCCCAGCTCCCGCGCGGCGGGGCTGCCTTCGGGCAGCTGGAGGTTCTTCTTCACCTGCGCGGACTGCTTGCCGGCGGTGGTGCGTCCGTCCTCCCACGCCGCCTTCTGGAAGACGGCGCGGCAGTGAGCCACCTGCTCGGGCGTGAGGACCTGCGGGATGTGCACCATCATGATGAACGTCCTCCTACGCCCGGCAGGTCATGCGCGCGACTAGAAGCGCACGTGCGCGGACAGCAGGGCGGAAACGCCCTCCGCCGGCACGGCCTGACCGCCGTAGTACGAGTCGTAGTAGAGCTTGTCGGTCAGGTTGTAGACGTTGAGCTGCAGGTCCACCTTCTTGAGGACGGTGTAGGACGCGAACGCGTCGAAGCGCCAGTAGTTGGGGACCTTGCTGAGCAGCACCGTCGCGTTGGCCGGGTTGTTCACCGCCGCCACGTCCTGGTAGGTGGCGCCGCCGCCCACGGTCAGGGCGTCCAGGATGGCGTACGTGGTCCACAGCGACAGGCTGCGCTTGGGCGTGTTCACCAGCCGCTGGCCCTCCAGGAAGTCGTTGGTGTGCTCCTGGATGCTCGCGTCCAGGAACGTGTAGTTGGCGAACACGTTCCAGCCGCGAACCGGCGAACCGGCGACGCCGACGGCGTAGCCCTGCACGCGCTGCTTGCCCTCCAGCACGGTGGGCGGGCCGTCCGGATCCGAGTTGGGCACGCGCGCGTTCTTCTTGTTGGTGCGGAAGACAGCGGCGTTGACGCTCAGGCGCTCCGAGATGAGGTCGGACTTCGCGCCGATCTCGAAGGTCTCGTTCTTCTCCGGGTCCAGCGTGACGGTGTCGTTGGCCAGCGTGGACAGCTCCGCGCTCGGGTTCTGGGACGTGCCGTACATGCCGTAGACGCTGGTGTTCTCCGCCGGGTGGAGGACCAGGCCCAGGCGCCAGTTGAACAGGCTGTTCTCCTGCTCGAAGGCGGCGATGTCACCGTTCGCGGCCTTGGTCTCGTAGTCGCTGTGCAGGTTGTCCAGGCGCAGGGTGCCCAGCACCTCCACGTACTTGCTCACCTGGATCTGATCCGACGCGTACGCGCCCAGGTTCCACTGGCGGCTGTAGGTGGTGGCACCGGGGACGCGCGCCACGCCGGACAGGTCCGGGCTGTTGTCCGGCTCGAACAGGTCCGCCGGCAGGTTGCCGCCGTTCACGGTGAGGTTGGTGCGGCCCAGCTCACGCTGCTCGCGGGAGATGTCAAAGCCGACGTTGGTGTTGTGCTTGAGGAAGCCCGTGGTGAACGCGCCGCGCACGTCCAGCTGGTCCGCGAAGTAGGTGTTGTCCGCGGTCGTCTCGAAGCGCTGGCGGCCAATGGTGGTGGGCGCCGCGGCCGGCGTCAGGCCACGCGGCGCGGTGGGCCGGGCGAAGCGGTTCACGCCGCCGTAGCGCAGCGTGTTCGTCAGGCGGAACGTGTCGCCCAGGTCCGCCAGCAGGCGCGCGGAGCCGATGTGCACGTTCAGGAGCTCCGTGTCGCTGTCCTTCACGCCGTAGAAGTTCTCGCGGGGGACATCCAGCGTGACGCCCACGGGGTAGCCGTTGAAGTACGGCTGGCCGTAGTCCGGCACGCTGTCCTCGTGCTGGTAGAAGTAGTCCACTTCCAGGGCGACCTTCGGGGCCAGCTGGAAGCGCGCGGACGGCGCGATGCCCGCCCGGTTCTCCTTGACGACGTCACGGCCCGCGACGCCCGCCAGCTGCCCCGCGGCGCTCACGCGGAACTGGACGCTGTCGGAGATCTCCTGGTTGATGTCCGCCTCGATGCGGCCGGACGGCGACGTGCCGCCCGACAGGCGCAGGTCCTGGAAGGAGCCCTTGCGCGCCTTCTTTGTCACCAGGTTGATGGCGCCGCCCGTGGAGCCGCGGCCGAACAGCACCGACGACGGGCCGAAGTAGACCTCCACGCCCTCCAGGTTGAACGTGTCGCGGGTGAACCAGCCCAGGTCACGCACGCCGTCGCGCAGCGTGTCCGTCTGGGCGGAGAAGCCGCGCAGCGAGAAGGAGTCGCCCTGGCGGCCACCCTCGCCCGCCGTCACCGTGATGCCGGACACGTTGCGCAGGGCGTCGCGCAGCGTCGTCGCCTGCTGCTCCTCCATGACGCGTTCCGGGACCACCGTGATGGTCTGCGGCGTGTCCACCAGCGGCCGGGGCAGCCGGGCCAGGCTGGGCTCGGTCACGTTGTACTTCGCCGTCTCGCCCTCCACGGACACTTCCGGCAGCACGTAGGCGTCATCCTGACCGGCCTGCTCCGCCATCGTCTCCGGGGCACCCGTCGGCGCGGACTCCGGCGTGCGTTCGGGGGACGGAGCCTCCTGGCCCACGGGGGCGGCTTCCGCCGGGCGGGACTCCTGCACCGGCGCGGCCGTCTCACCCGTCACCGGCGTCTCCTGCGCCACCGCTCCACCCGCCGCCAGCGCGGAGGCGAGCCCCACGGCCGCGGGCCCCCAGGGCCACAGCGCGCCGCGCACGCCTCCAGGGTTGCCAGTTGAAGAGCGGATACCAGTACGACCGGGCTTGGCTGTGGACACGGGTCCCTCGAAGAGGAGGCACTGCCTAATTGAGAATGATTTGCATATGCAGGACAGCACTTGTCGTTACAAGAAATTTCTTCCCCGGCCGGGAAATAACCTTCGGAGCGCCTGGGTGTCGCGGCACTGCTTCGCATCAGCGAAACAAATGCCACACGCCGGAGGGTGAAACGGCGAGGCCCGGATCCGCTCTCGCGGTCCGGGCCCCGGGGATGGCTGCGATGGGTGAGGCGTGTTTCAGGCGGCGTGCGTCTCGGACTCGGCGGGCGGTATCACCGGAGCCGCGGTGGCCGCGGGCTGGACCCGGCGGCTGGGGAAGAACCGCCGCCAGGAGAGCGAGTAGCCCGTGTAGACGAGGAACACGGCGCCAAAGGACGCGAGCGCCGCGATGAGCTGGCCAAACCAGCCGAAGGCCTCGCCGGTGTGCAGGAAGCGCAGCCACGTGCGCAGCTTCCGGCCGCTGTTGAAGTCCGCGTAGGTCTCCGTCTTCAGGGTCTGGGTCGTGAACGGATCCACCGACACCGTGTTGGTGGCGAAGAGCGGCCAGCGCTCCTGCTCGCGGATGGTGAAGGCGCTGGCCTGCGGGCCCTTCGGGCCGCCGCGTCCCTCGGCACGGCCTTCGCCGCGAGGACCGCCTTCACCGCGCGGGGCGCCTTCACCACGCGGAGCACCTTCGCCACGCGGAGCACCTTCGCCTCGCGGAGCACCTTCAGGACGGCCACCGGGGCCGCCCGCGCCAGGAGGCGTGGCCAGCCGCAGGGTGATGGTCTCCCAGGCCTTGGACTGACCCATCACCGCCGCGAGCTGCGCATCCAGCGGCTGGGGCTTCGTCCCCGGCGCGGGCGTGGGCACGGGGACCGGCGCCGCGGCCATGGGCCCCTGCGCCGCCGGCGGTTCGTTGCCGGTGATCGTGAAGGCGAGGTTCGACGCCCAGCGGTACGAAATCACCGCGCCGGACGCCGTCAGCACCACCAGCACGGGCAGCGACCAGAAGCCGATGACGTTGTGCCAGTTGAAGTCACGCGCCTTGCCCTTGAGGCCCCGGCGGAACCACAGGATGGGCCGCATGGAGCGAAGCGACCACTTGCGCGGCCACCACAGGAACAGGCCCGTGATGCCCAGGAAGAGGAACGCCAGGTTGCTCACGCCGGTGACGGCCTTGCCCACGGCGCGGTTGTCGCCAGACGCCGCGAGCCACCGGTGCAGGTCCTCCATCGTGTGGAAGAACTTGCGCCAGCCCTGCGCACCCTGCTCGCGCACTTCACCCGTATAGGGATGGACGTAGACCGCGGCGCCGCGGCCCAGGGCCACCGCCACCATGCTGTCCGCCTCCGGGTACACCGTCACGCCGGAGGGCGGCGTGGCGGGCTTCGCCTCCTTCACCTTCGCGATCATCTCCTCCAGCGTCAGGCGGGGCGTGCCCTGCGCGGGGGGCGCCGCGTGGCGGGCGTCACGGTCCGCCCAGTCGACGATCTCCGACTCGAAGGCGATCGCCGCGCCCGTGAACGACATCACCCCGACGACAAGGCCCACGACGAGGCCGGACACCAGGTGGATCCAGAAGAGAATCGAGCGGAGCTTGGGATTCATGAAGGCTTCTGCCGCGGGACTGCGAAGGAACTACCTCAGGGCGAACTTCACCGGGATCACGACCTTCACGCGCACCGGCGCGCCGTCATGTCCCAGCGCCGGCGAGAAGCGCCAGCCCGCCACGGACTCGAGCGCGGCCTCGTCCAGCCCCGGCACCGAGCGCTGGATGCGAGGCGAGCCCGGCTCCACCGAGCCGTCCGTGCCGATCACGACCATCACCATCACCACGCCGGTGATGCCGTCCTCGCGGGCGCGGCGCGGATACTCCGGCTTGCCGGACAGCAGCACCGGCAGCTTCATCACCTCGCGCGGCGAATAGATGGGGGGCGCCTTGCCCTGCCCACCGACCTTGCCGCCCACGATGCCGCCCACCACGCCCCCGACGACGCCACCCACCGCGCCGTCCGGCACGCCCGGACCCGCGGGCGCCTGTGACGCGACCGCGGCCACCTCCGTGGCGGCCGGGGTCTCCACCTGCTCCACCACGGGCTCCGGCGTCTCATTCACCGGCTCCGGCACCTTCGCGGGGACCACCAGCTCCTGCCGCTTCGGGCGCGGCTTGTGCGCCACCGGCTTCACGGGCTCCACGGACGCCTGCTTCAGCGCGCCACCACCCAGCGGCGGCGGAGGCGGCGCGTACGCCATCAGCACCAGCTCCGGCTCCGGCTTCACCACCACGGGCGCCGGCCGGTTCGCCATCGTCAGCCCCACCGCCAGCGCCAGCAGGTGCGCCGCGGTCGCGGTCAGCAGGGCTCCGCTCCAGCGACCCCATCCCGCATCCGCCGACGCGGTCGCGGACTGGAACAGCCCCGCCGGAGCCGGCGCCGCATCCGCACGGGCGGTCACAGCTTGCGGCAGCGTTGGGACAGCACCCAATCCGTCGTCGAAGTTGAGAATGGTTCGCATTTTCGGTTGCCGAAAGGGGATATCCCCTGGAGGGTGGCAACGTCAATGTGGAGGACCGCTGAAATCATCCCGGCGCGTCCGCGCATGACCTTTTCCGCGCCAAGGGCGCGATTTTCCGAGGTGCCCGATCCACCGGCTGCGTATAAAGGCCTTCCGCTGAAACGGTTTTTGTCGTCCACCGACTGTCGCATCCCGTGCGACACGCTTAGCCCTCCCCTCCATGACGCCGGTCCTTCCCCACACCGGGCGTGAAGCCCCCCGCGAGTCCAGGATTGCCCTGGCGGCGGT
>NZ_RAWK01000256.1 GCF_003612165.1 Corallococcus aberystwythensis
CCCCGGGCCGCCACCCGCGCCCCTTCGCCCTTCGCTTCGAAGGCAGCGAGACGACGGGCCCCGGCACCTGCGTGCTGGACGCGCCGGACCTCGTCACGGGCCTGGCCGGGCGCGGCTATCACACGGTGTGTATTGGCGGGACGGGGTTCTTCAACCAGCGGAACCCCCTGGGCCGCGTGCTCCCGGGCCTCTTCTCCGAGGCGCACTGGGACCCCTCGCTGGGCGTCACCGACCCCCAATCCACGGAAAATCAGGCATCACTCGCAGTGAAAATCCTGGGATCGTTGCCCCGGGAGCAGCGGGTGTTCCTGTTCATCAACGTCTCCGCGCTGCACCAGCCCAACCGGCACTACGTGCCCGGGGCGACGGAGGACTCCAAGGCGACGCAGGCGGCGGCCCTGGCGTACGTGGACAGCCAGCTGGGGCCCCTGTTCCAGGCCCTGCGACAGCGTGGCCCGGCGTTCTGCATCGTGTGCTCGGACCACGGGACGGCGTACGGCGAGGATGGTTACTCCGGGCACCGGCTGGGGCACCCGGTGGTGTGGACGGTGCCCTATGGGGAGTTCGTGCTGCCAGTAGACTCCGCGCCATGACGCGCCTGGAGTCGATGCTCGAGGGGACGCCGTATGTGGCGTACCTCTACGGCTACCCGCACAAGACGGCCTACCGCCCGCTCACGCCCGCGCTGCCGCTGGAGGACGTCTGGGCGAAGGAGCGGCGGGACGCGCTGTTCCTCTACCTGCACGTGCCCTTCTGCGAGATGCGCTGCGGGTTCTGCAACCTCTTCACCGCCGCGGGGCCGAAGGAGGACGTCGTTGAAGCGTGGCTCGCCGCGCTGAAGCGGGAGGCCCGCCGGGTGAAGGACGCGCTGGGGCCGGCCACGTTCGCGCGCGCGGCCATTGGCGGAGGCACCCCCACCCTGCTGGACGTCGCGGGCCTGGAGACGGTGTTCGACCTGGCGGCGGAGCTGGGCGTCAACCCACGCGACGTGCCCATGTCCGTGGAGGTGTCGCCGGAGACGGTGGACGCGGACAAGGTGGCGCTCTTGAAGGCCCGGGGCGTGGACCGGGTGAGCATGGGCGTGCAGAGCTTCCTGGAGGCGGAGGTCGCCGCGGTGAAGCGGCCGCAGAAGACGGCGCAGGTGGAGGCCACGCTGGACCTGCTCCGCGGCGCGGGCTTTCCCACCCTCAACCTGGACCTCATCTACGGCATCGAGGGCCAGACGGTGGAGACGTTCCTCCACTCGCTGGAGGCGGCGCTGCGGTACGCGCCGGAGGAGCTGTACCTCTACCCGCTCTACGTGCGGCCCCTCACCTTCCTGGGCAAGAAGTCGCGCGCGTGGGACGACCTGCGGCTGTCGCTCTACCGGACCGGCCGGGACTTCCTCCTGTCGCGCGGCTACACGCAGGTGTCCATGCGGATGTTCCGCGCGGCGCACGCACCAGCGGCTCGCGGCGCGGTGTACCGCTGCCAGGAGGACGGCATGGTGGGCCTGGGCGTGGGGGCGCGCTCCTACGCGGGCGCGGTGCACTACTCGTCCGAGTACGCCGTGGCTTCGCGCGAGGTGCGCGGCATCATCCAGGCGTACGTGGAGCGCGACGCGGCGTCGTTCGGTGAGGTGCGCTACGGCTTCGTGTTGGACGCGGCCGAGCAGCGTCACCGGCACCTGGTGCTGTCGCTCTTGGCGGAGGGCGTGGACGCGGGCGTGTACCGCCAGCGCTTCGGCTCGGAGGCGAAGGCGGACTTCCCGATGCTCGCGGAGCTGGAGTCGCACGGGCTGGCGCGCGACGTGGACGGCGTCTTCCAGCTCACGCCAGCGGGTGTGGAGCGCTCGGACTTGATTGGCCCGTGGCTGGACTCCGAGGCCGTGCGCGCGCGCATGCAGGAGTACGCCTGGCGATGAAGCTCACCGTGCTCTACCGGGGCCCGCTGTCCGGCTGCAACTACGGCTGCGAGTACTGCCCCTTCGGCAAGTGGAAGCAGAGCGAGGAGGAGCTGACGAAGGACCGCGCGGACCTGGAGCGGTTCCTCCAGTGGGTGGAGTCGCGCACGCAGGACACCGTGTCCGTGTTCTTCACGCCGTGGGGCGAGGCGCTCATCTGGCCCTGGTACCAGCAGGCCCTGGCGCGCCTCACGCACCTGCCCCACGTGGAGCGCGCGGCGGTGCAGACGAACCTCTCCTGCCGGCTGGACTGGCTGGGCGACTGCCGCACGGACAAGCTGGGCATCTGGGCCACGTACCACCCGGAGTGGATGAAGCGCTCGCGCTTCCTCGCGCAGTGCCAGCAGCTGTCGGAGCACGGCGTGCGGCACAGCGCGGGCATGGTGGGCTTCCGGCGCTTCGCGGATGAAGCGGAGGCCCTGCGCCGCGAGCTTCCCGACGACACGTACCTGTGGATCAACGCGGTGAAGGATGGCCTGGACGCGTACACGCCCGAGGACGTGGAGCGCTTCACCCGCATCGACCCGCTCTTCCCGGTGAACAACACCCGCCACCCCAGCCGCGGCCGCGCCTGCCGTGGCGGCGAGTCCGTGCTGTCCGTGGACGGTGACGGCACCGCGTACCGGTGCCACTTCATCAAGGAGCCGCTGGGCAACGTCTACGCGCCGGACTTCGACGCCGCGTTGAAGCCGCGCCCGTGCTCGAAGGACACGTGCGGGTGTCACATCGGCTACGTGCATCTGGAGTACCTGGAGCTGGACCGCGTGTTCGGCTCCGGGCTGCTGGAGCGCGTGCCGGCGACGCGGCTGTGGACGGGCGGGGCTCAGCGCAGCGCTTCGCGGATCTCCCAGTCGTAGACGGACAGGCCGTCGCGCGTGAGGCCGGGGAGCAGGTCCCCGAAGGCGTTCGCCTCCAGCACGCGGTGGCCCTGGAAGAAGTCCTCGAACATCAGGTCGATGCCCACGTGGAGGCAGTCGTGCGCGCGGGCTACGGCGCGGCAGCTCTCCATCGCGGCCTCCAGCTCACGAGGAGGCACCGCCGCGTGGAACGCGTCCAGGTCCCCCCGGTAGCCGCCCAGGTGCAGGTTGGTGATGGGCAGGCGGCTCTGGCGCACGACGGTGAAGGCGGGCTCGCCGCTGACGGCGACGACACGGCAGTCGAATACGTCCCCACCCAGCCGCGCCTTGGGCCGGGACTCTTCCACCTGCGAGCCTTCACGCAGGAGGAAGGCCAGCACCGCGTCCACGTCCCGGGCGTCCGTCACGCGGCGCACCTTGAGGGAGTTGAACCAGCCGGTGGCGCCCCGGTGCAGGCTGGTGAGCAGCGAGCCCACGGCGCCTTCCGTCCGGCCCGGCCGGTACACGGCGAGGCACGACGCGGACGAGCCGCACGACAGCTTCACGTACGCCTCACGGAAGTCGGCCTCGCGAAGGGCCTGCCGCAGGACGTCCGGCGTGGCACCCGAGGGCAGGTCCACAAAGGGCGGCACGGGGATGCCCAGGCCCGCGTACCGGCGCGAGGTGATCCGCTTGTCGAACAGGTCCGCGATGGCGTCCGGCGCGGACAGCAAGCGCCAGTGCGGACGCAGCGCGAACCGCGCGGACAGGTCCTCCAGCACGCGCAGGAAGCCCAGGTGCTGCTGCCGGGGACAGAGCACGCGGCCGTGTTCGTCCGGCAGCGCGTCCAGTGCCTCGGGCGTCACGGTGTCGCAGCCGGTGCCCAGTGCATCTTCGTAACCGCGCTGGAGGAAGAGTCGCTCCACGGCAGCGTCCTCCCCCGCCGCGTCGATGCGGACGATGCGCTCCGTGTCGGGCAGCTCCAGGAGGACATCGGGGGCGCGGGCCACCGTCTCCCACGCCACCACGTGCGCGGGAAGAAGCCCGGCACGGACCAGGGCCTCCTGGAAGAGCGTGACGCGCCGGTTCCCGGGGTTGCCGATGATCAGGAACGGCGGCGCGGCGGACGGCATGGCGGCGGGCTACTCGCCCACGGCGGCGTAGCGGGACTCCTCGTCGTAGGGCTCGCGCTGGTTGCCGCTGACGACCGACGGGGCGGCGGTCGCGACCCGCTTCTGCCCCTCCTTCGTGAGGAAGTTCTCGGAGACATCCAGCAGCTTGAGGTGCTGGAAGGCCTTCGCGTTCGTGGCGAGCAGCTGGGCGCCCGCGTCGGTCATCGTGCCCATGGACAGGTCCAGCTCGTCGAGCTGCGCGAGCACCTTCGCCCTGGGCAGCACCTCGCACAGCGCATCGGTGAACTCCGCGTTGCGCAGGCGAAGCTCGCGGAGCTCCGGCACGCCCTCACCGTCGAGCAGCGGCTGGAGGTCGTTCACGCCGCCCGCCGCGCCGTAGTTCTCCGACCCGAACCAGACTTCCAGCGCCGCCAGCTTTGGCCACTTCGCCTTCACGATGGACTTCACGGCCGCCAGCGGCAGGCCGCCCGTCTCCACCGTGAAGACGCGCAGCTCCGGCAGGTCGAGCTGCCCCAGTTCAATCTCCCCACCGCGCACGCGCAGCTCCCGCAGCTCCGGGAACTGACGGTACAGGGGCTGGAGGTTGCCCACGTGCGTCCAGGAGATCTCCGTGTCGTCCGGGTACTCGAAGTCGCCGATGAACAGGTCGTGGAGCGCCTTGGATGGCTTCGCCTTCCCGAGCACCGCCAGGACGTCGTGGTACTCGTTCTCGCCATCGAAGCTGGCCATGCCGATGGTCAGGCTCCGCAGGAAGCACGCGGAGGGATGGGCCAGCAGCTTGCGGAGGACCTCCGGGACGTCCGCGGTCGAGTCGTAGTCCACCTGCCCCACGCGGGCCTCGCGGATGAAGCCCAGGTGCCACTCCAGCTTGAGCGTCTCCTCGGACACGGCCTCTTGCAGGTCGTCGCCCAGGAGTTCGGCCGCGTGCGCCTCGATGTACTTCTCGGCCTGCTTGAGCACCCTGGCGGCCTGCTCAGCGGGCACGTCCATCGCGGAGTGCTGGAGCAGGATGAGCTCGGCGCGCGGGTCGCCCTCGCCCTTGAGCCATTCGGCGTAGGCGAGGTAGCCCTTCACGTCGTCGGGCTTCGCGAGGATGGCGGCCTCCAGGTCCGGGTTGACGGCGGACTCGGCGGTGGCCTCTCCACCGTCGTCGTCACCGCCCGCCTTGGAGCCCTCGGCGAGCGTGTAGCCCTTGCGCTCCTTCTCGCGGACCTGCGCGTCGTAGGCCTTCTTCGCCTCGGCCTTGGAGTCGAACTCCTCGACCTTCTCCTGACCGTCGGTGCCGATGCGGCCCCAGCGCTTGGTCAGCGTGGTGCCCTCCAGCGTGATCTCCCAGAACTTGCTGGAGCTGCCTTCGGTGAACTCGTAGCGGGGCATCGCGCGTCCCTTTGGCGAACAACGCCCGGGACGCTAGAGGAGCCCTCCGGCAACCTCAAGGCTCAGGGACGCAACAGCACCAGCTCCACGCGGCGGTTGAGCTCACGACCGCGGGGAATCAGGTTGGGGGCCTTGGGGCTGCGGTCGCCCAGGCCCACGGCCTCCACGCGGGACGGGGCCACGCCGGCGCGGACGAGCATGTCCGCCACGGCGCGGGCGCGGGCATCGGAGAGGCTCTGCCGCGCGGGCTCGGGGACTTCCTTCGAGTCGGTGTGGCCCTCGATGCGCAGGCGGGCCTTCGGGTCGCGCACGAGCAGGTCGACCGCCAGGTCCAGGCCCGTGAGCGTGGCCTTGGCGGGCACGGGCTTCTTCTCATCGAAGCTCAGGGGCTCGGGCAGCTCGATGCGGCCCTCCTGCACCTTGGCGGCCTTGGCGGCCTTGGGCGCGGGCACCAGCGCGAAGGCCAGTGACGCTTCGGCGCCGGCGCTCAGCTCCACCTGGCGCGTCTGCGCGAGGAAGCCGTCCGCGATGAGGTCCACCGTGTACGCGCCCGCGGTCAGCGGCACGTCCTGCGGCTTGCGGCCCTTGTTGGCAGTGGCGACCGTGAGCTTCAGCGGCTCGCCGTTGCCGCGCACGAAGGCGGTGGCTTTGGTGGGCTTCTTGGACGTCACCTCCAGGCGCAGGCGGCTGGGGGCCACCGGCGTGCGCTCCACGGGCGGCGTCACGGAGACGACGGCGGTCGTGGGCTTCACGCCCGCGTCCGGCGCGGCCGTGGGCTGGACGACCTTCACGGGGGCGCCGGCATCCACGGGGGACGGCTTCACGGGCGGCGGCGCGGTGGCGACGGCGGGCTCGTCCTTCAGCGGCTGGATCATCTCCGCGGTGACGGCGTGGGTGAGCTTGAGCTTGAGGCGGGGATCCGGCGCGTTGGGCACGACGGCGGGGGACGCCTTCACCACGACGCGCAGCCCGCGCTGGGTCTGGAAGCCGACGGACGCGGTGATCTTCCAGAGGAAGCCGTTGGTCTCGCTGAACAGGCTCCAGGAGCCGTTGGTGTACGTGACGCGCGAGACGAGGGTGTGCTCGCCGGGTTCGACCTTCAGGTTCGCGAGCCGGTGCACGCCGGGCGCGTTGAGCTCCTCCAGCGACGGGACGGCGAGCGGTTCGCCATCCAGGAGGAAGTCGGTCTCCACCAGCCGGTAGCCGTCCTCGGGCTTGAAGCCCGCGAAGAGCACCTGCACTTCGGAGGGTGATTCCGGGACCATGTCGCGCAGCTGGCGTTCCAGCTCCGCGCGCACCTGTTCCTCGCGCGTCGGTTCCGCCGCGAACGCGCCCGGGGCAAGAAGTCCCGCGAGGACCAGTGATCCGATGTGAAGGAAGGAGGAATCCACGAGGCGCCACGCAGCATGGCACAAGGCGCCCCGGGACGATGCAGGGATACAGTCCTGTAGAGGGAGCAGGCGGGCGCCACGGGCCTGTACCAGGGGGCTGGTTGAAGGCTTCACGGTGAATCCCTCGTTCCATCCAGCCCTGGCAAGGCGAGGCGGGGATGGATCATCCTCGCGGGTGCATGGAACCGGCGCCTGTCCCCTCCTCTCCCAAGGTGGCATCCCGCTTTTCACGGCGGGCATGGGCCTGGAGCGTGGTGGGAGCGGTGGTGACGCTGGGGATGTTCGCGGGGACGGTGCGGGTGGACCGGTCGGCGCGAGGGCCGGCGTGGCTCCAGCAGGGCGAGTGGGTGAACGTGGGCCCGTCGCTCCACGTGCTGTTCCCGGAGTCCTACCGGCCGGAGCTGGCTCCGGGGATGACACTGGAGTACCAGCTGCCGGACATGCCCGCCCCGCTCGAAACGGTCATCGAGCAGGTGGAAGGTCCGGAGGCGTCGCTCCAGTTCGCGAAGGTCCGGCAGCCGACGGACGCGGCGTACCGGGAGGGAGCGGTGCTGGTCCGGGCGCACGTGTCGTCCCGGATCGACGAGCGGGCCGGAGAGCCGGGCCAGGCCTGGGTGAAGCTGGGCACGCAGCGGCTGATTGTCGCGTGGTTCCCGGGCCTGCGTGCCGCGCTGCCATGAAGCGGGCTTTGTTGTTGATGATGGGGCTAGCCGCCGTCGGCTGCGCACGTGCCTTCGTGGCAGCCGGTGCCCCGGTGGAGGTGGAGGATGGCCGTTCGATTGTCTTCCCCCAGTTCTTCGAGCAGGCGCCGGTCCAGGTCGGCGCATCCGAACAGCCTGTCGTGCTGGATGGAGCCGTGCTCCGGGCCCTGACCCTGGCGGCCGATGACCATCTGCCTCCGGACCGGTCCGACACGCCATGCGCGGAGCGGCGGGCATCTCATGTCTTCAGGGTCATCCAGCGCGAGGACATCCTTTTCATCCGCATCGATGTGGATCCTTCGGCGTGCGGTGGAACCCAGCAAGGGCTCGACTCCGGAGTCCGGTACGCCATCAGCCGTGACGGCCGCATCCTTCGGCGGGTCCTGGATGGGATGGAGCCGTACGTCCCCCTCGTGGACGGTGGTGCCGTGGAGAAGGCCGCCCCTGGCGTCTCTCCATCCTTCGACCCGGAGCGCCCGCGTCCCCTGCCCTTCCTGGGACCGTCCCGGGATGCAGGAGCCGCGCTCGACGGAGGGGGCCTGACGCTCAGGCCCCCTGACGCGACAGCCGCCGCGACAGCCGTTCCAGGCGGAGCTGGTGGTCCTCGGGCAGCTCCACGGGGGCCGCCAGCCTCGCGTGGTACAGGGCCCGGGACAGGTCCTTGAGCGAGTGTTCGTAGAGCTTCGTCAGGGACAGGTGCAGCACTGCGCCCTGGCCGGGCTTCGCGAACGTGAGCGCCCTCTGCAGGTGCGCCGCCGCCGTCTCGCAGTCCCCCGAGCGGCGGCAGAGCCGTGAGGCCAGCACCAGCGCCTCGATTCCCACCGGGCCGCCGCTCTCCGCCGCAACCTTCGCGAAGGTCAGCGCGCGCTGCGCATCCCCTGCCCGCTCCGCCACCTGCGCGAAGCCGAGCAGGTCCCTCGGGTCCTGCTGCTCCGTGCCTTCCGACTGGAAGCGGCGCACCAGGTCACCCAGCAGCGCCGCCAGGAGCAACAGGTCCTTCTGGTTGTGCTCCAGCACCGGCACCAGCTCCGAGCCGTCCGTGCCTCGCAGGAAGCGGAAGTACAGCTCCGGGATCAACGAGCCGTCGACGTCCCCCACCCGGTGATGCCCCAGCACCTTCGACTCCAGGTGCACCAGCCGCGCGCCCTCGCCCCGGTGCTTGAACACGCGACGTGCGCAGTGCAGCAGGTCCAGGTGCGGCAGCTCCTTCGGCACCGGCACCCGGTTGAGCACGAAGCGCGTGCGCAGGAGCGGCCAGTCGAAGCTCTTGCCGTTGTACGTGACGAGGCAGGACGACGACGCCATGCGCTCGGCCAGGAGGCGCAGCATGGGCGCCTCTTCTCCCATGCGTCGCAGGAAGAGCTGCTGCACGCGCAGGGAACGGCCCTCGAACCAGCCCAGGCCCACGAGGAACGGTACCGTGCCCGTGCCGCCCGCGAGCCCCGTCGTCTCCGTGTCCAGCATCAGCATCCGCGTGAAGTCCACCGACTCCAGCTCTGGATGCAGCGCCAGCCCCGCCACCAGCCGCGCCTCCACGTCGAGCGCTGCCGCCACCGGCGCCGTGCCGTGACAGTGCTCCGGCGGGTACAGCTGCTCGGCCACGTGCACCGTGCCATGCGGCGTCGACCGTGCCTCCACCGGCAGCGCACGCGGCTCGGGGACCGGCGCCAGCGCCTTCCGAGCGGATGCCGTACCCTGACGCTCCGCCCAGAACGACAGCATCTGGCGCAGTGATTCCACCCGCGGATCCGCGGCCCCGCCCGTCGCGCCGCCCTGCTTCGCCGCGAAGCGCCGCCGAGCCTCCTCGCGCAGGTCCACAAGCCCGTCCGCGCGGGCCCGAGCACCTTCCTCCGCGTGCCCCTCTTCAGGTGCCTGCGTGGCTGGTGCTCCGGCTTCCACGCCGGGGGCGGGCTCACCCTCCCCGTCCATCGACAAGCGCTTGCGCAGCGCCTGGACCAGCACCTCCGCGATGGTGGTCGTGCCCGCCTCTTCCACCGGCGGAATCGCCTCGGCGGCCGGTGCCACGGCGCGCGCCTCCACCGCGGGTGCCTCCACCACCGGAGCCACCGCCACGGTGTTCACGGGTCCCCGGGCCTGACTGCCGGGGCCCGCGCTGGAGAGTCGGGACAGCTTGCGCTTCAGGTCCATGCTGCGCCCGTGCTCCTCACTGCACCCCGGCGACGCCGAGCGCCGCCAGCAGGTCCAACGCCAGCCGCTTGCGCGGATGCGCCCCCGACGGCGCGCTGCCCGGCTGACCACCCGCTGCCGGCCCGATGCACGCCGGACACCCGTCCTCGCACGGGCACGACTCCAGCAACTTGCGCCCTCGCAGCAGCAGTTCCTCGCGCTGATCGTACAGCCGCGCCGCCAGCCCCACGCCGCCGGGCACGTTGTCGTAGAGGAACAGCGTCGGATCGAAGCCCACGCCTCCCTCCTTGCGCGGCGGACCGTCCGGCTCGTCCTTGCTGCCCAGCGTCCGGCCCAGGTCGCGCGGGTCGCTCATCAACCCCACGCACGCCACCGTGCGCAGCGCGGAACCCAGGCCTCGAAGCGCGTCGATGACCGCGGGCCTCGGAGCGTCCATCGCGCGCACCACCGCCTCCGGCACCGTCAGCCACAGCGCCGACGTGTGCATCTGCATCTCCGGCAGCCGCACGTCGCCGTAGCCCACGTTCTCATGCGTGTGGAACTTGATCTTCTTGTAGCCGACCACCTTCTCGATGACGGACACCTCGCCCAGCCCCGCGTGCAGCGACGGCCCCAGCGGCGCGCCCTGGTCCTCCTGGATGACGCTCACGCGCACGTTCGTCATCGCGTCCGTGAAGTAGTCCGGCGCCACCTTGCGAACGAACGCCTTGTGGTTCTCCAGGTCCAGCATCTCCACCTGGTACTGCTCGGAGTCGTGCTGGTAGATGGCCTGCTCGTGCAGCTGCGTGTGCGCGGAGCGGAAGTCCATCTCCGCCAGCGTCTTGTCCGTGCCGCGCTCGATGACCACCACGTTGTCCCAGCCCACGCTGCGCAGGGACACGTGGTGCGCCGGGTACGCGTCCGACGACCAGTGGAACATCCGCCGCCCGCCCTCCGGCGCCTGCGACGGGTGCACCACCTGGTGCTGCGTGAGGAAGTCCAGCGCCTCCGTGGTGTTCTCCACCGGCACGTCGCCGAACGAGTCCCCTTCCTCGAAGGGCAGCTCGAACGCCGCGCACTTCAGGTGCTGGACCAGGATCTCCACGTTGTCCGGATCAATGCGCGCGTGCTCCACCGGAGCGCCCGTGAGCGCGCGCGGATCCGCCGCGAAGTATTGATCCAGCGGCGCACTGGACGTCACCAGCAGCGCCAGGCTCCCCATGCCCCGCCGGCCCGCGCGGCCGAAGCGCTGCGCCAGCGCCGCCACGGAGCCCGGGTAGCCCGCGCAGACCACGGCATCCAGCGACCCGATGTCGATGCCCAATTCCAGCGCGTTCGTGGCCACCACGCAGCGCACCTCGCCCGCGCGCATCGCGGCCTCCGTCGCGCGGCGGGTGCCCGGCAGGTAGCCGCCCCGGTAGCCCTGGATGAGCGACGGGTCCAGCTTCTCCTCCACGAACCGGTCGCGGAGGTACTTGAGCATCACCTCCACGTTGTTGCGCGACTGGCCGAACAGCAGCGTGGACACCCCCGCGCGCACCAGGTCCGAGGTGAGCCGCACCGCGCTCTTGAGATAGCTGGCGCGGATGCCCAGCTCCGCGTTCACCACCGGCGGGTTGTAGACCAGCACCCGGCGCTCGCCGGACGGCGCGCCGCTCTCCGACACGAGCGCCACCTCGCGCCCCAGCATCCGCTCCGCGTGCGCCTTCGGGTTGCCGATGGTCGCCGACGCCAGGATGAACGTGGGCGAAGCCCCATGGAACCGCGCCACCCGCTGCAACCGGCGCAGCACGTTCGCCAGGTGCGAGCCGAAGACGCCCCGGTACGTGTGCAGCTCGTCGATGACGACGTAGCGCAGGTTCGAGAACAGCCGCGCCCAGTTCGCGTGGTGCGGCAGGATGCCCGTGTGCAGCATGTCCGGGTTGGTGAGCACCACGCCCGCGCGCTCCCGGGCTGCCCGGCGCGCGTCCCCCGGCGTGTCACCGTCGAAGGTGATGGCGCCGTGGCCCAGGCCCGCCTCGCGCATGAACGCGCGCAGCGACTCTTCCTGGTCGCGCGACAGGGCCTTGGTGGGGAACAGGTAGAGCGCGCGCGCATCCGGCTCGCGAGCGAAGCGATCCAGCAGCGGCAGGTTGTAGCAGAGGCTCTTGCCGGAGGCCGTGGGCGTGGCGATGACCAGGCTCTCCCCGTCGCGGGCCCGTTCGAAGGCCTCCGCCTGGTGGGAGAAGAGCTGCTCCACGCCCCGGCGCTTCAGCGCATCCCGGACCTGGGGGGACAGGTCCTCCGGCAGCGGCGCGAACACGCCGGAGCGAGCGGGCGTCACGGCGTCGTGGACGATGTTCGGCCACACCTGCCGGTCCGTCCGCCAACCCTGGAGGACGGCGTCCAGTCCGCGAGCCCCCGACCACGGCGTGCGGCGCGGGCCGGAGAAGGCCTCGGTTTCCTTCTCGGGCTTCATAGGGCCGGCCACTGTACAGACGTGTACCCGGAAGGACAACGCGCGTCAGGACCCACCACGGCGGTCTTTTGGGGGCCCATCACCCACATTCCCGCCGGGCAGTAGCCGGCCCGATTCCCTCCTGGGCAGGCGGCCTCCGGGGGACCTCGACGGGCTTCCGGTGTGGACCCTAGTGTCCCGCGCCCGTGGCGCTCGCGATCTTCCTCTTCACGTACATCTTCATTGCCGGGGCGAGGCTGCCCTTCATCAAGCTGGACCGTCCCGGAGGCGCGCTGCTGGGCGCCACGTTGATGGTCGTCGCCGGGGCCGTCACGCCCGCGGAGGTCTTCGGCCACAGCACGGACCGGGGCCAGCAGGCCATCGACATGGACACCATCGTCCTCTTGCTGGGGATGATGCTGCTGGCCGTGTACCTGGCGCAGGCGAACTTCTTCCGAGCCGCCGGGGCCAGGGCCCTCAAGGTCGCGCACACGCCCCGGCTGCTGCTGGTGGCCGTGACGTTCGTCAGCGCGTTCCTGTCCGCGTTCCTCGTCAACGACACCGTGTGCCTGTTCCTCACGCCGCTGGTGCTGGTGGTGGTGGAGGACGCGCGCCTGCCGCCCGTGCCGTACCTGCTCGCGGTGTGCATGGGCAGCAACAGCGGCTCCGTGGCCACCTTCACCGGCAACCCGCAGAACATGCTGATCCAGGGCGCGTCCGGCCTGGGCTACGCGCGGTTCGCCGCGTACATGGCCCTGCCCGCGGTGCTCTCCACCGCCATCGTCGCCGTGGCGCTGCTCTACCTCTTCCGCAAGGAGCTGCCGTCCGCGCGCTTCGACACGCACCCGCCTCCGCTGGAGGTGGACCGCCGGCTGCTGGCGCTGGGACTGGGGAGCCTCTTGGGCGTGGTGGTGGCGTTCTTCGCGGGACTGCCCATGAGCTGGAGCGCGCTCGCGGGCGGAGTGCTGGTGATGTCACTCTCCGGGCACGAGCCGCGCGAGGCCCTGGAGCGTGTGGACTGGGTGCTGCTGCTCTTCTTCGCCAGCCTCTTCATCGTCGTGCACGGGGTGCACAAGGCGGGCTGGGCGGAGGAGATCCGCCACCTCTTCTCCCCGCTGATGGCCGGCCCCCCGTGGCGCGAGACGCTGGGCTTCGCGGGCCTCACGCTGGTGGCGTCCAACCTCTTCAGCAACGTGCCGTTCGTGATGCTCGCGCGAGCGTGGGTGCCGTCCATGCAGGAGCCGGAGCTGGCGTGGCACGTGCTCGCGCTGGGCTCCACGCTGGCGGGAAACCTCACGCTGGTGGGCAGCGTGGCGAACCTCATCGTCTTCGAAGCCGCGCGCGGCAAGGTCCGCATGGGCTTCATGGACTACCTGCGCGTGGGCGTGCCCGTGACGCTGATCAGCTTCGCCGTGGGCCTGGGCGTGCTCCTCGCGGAGCACGCGATCTTCTAGGCACTGGAGGACGGCTCAGGCGTCCGGATCCGGCAGCTCACCCGGGGGCAGCTGACGCTCGGGCGGAGTGAGCGCCGGCGCGGGCGCCGGGGTGACAGCGGAGGGCACGGTGTCCGGCGCGGTGTTGCCCGTGGGCGCCGAGCCCTTGCGGTTCGTGGGCGTCAGGTCCTTCACGAACATGTCCGCGACCTTGTCCAGCAGGTCCGTCATGGCCAGGCGGAACAGCTCCGGCTCCTTGCCGACCTTGAACGGATCCAGGTGCGGAGCGCCCTGCTCCACCGCGTCCAAATCGAACGGCCGGCGCCACAGCTCCGAACGTCCGTCCACCCGGAACATGCGCCCGTAACCCTTGAGGTAGGCCCCCGCGCGGCCGTCATCGCTGCGCATGCCGTAGTCCTGGATGACGAACTCCACGACGGTGTCCGCGCCCAGCGGGCCCATCAGGTCGTAGTCCGGCGCGTTGGCGGGCACCTCCTCCACCAGGAAGCTCTCCAGCGCGGAGGCCACGCGGGCCGGATCCACCGCGTCCGTCCAGGGGGCCTCTTCCGGCAGGCGCGACAGGGTGGTGACGCGCAGGCGTTCGGAGAGCTCGAAGCGCGTCACCGCCTGCTGCAGCTTCACCGTGAGCCGGCGGTCCGCCTCCTTGGGCTCCAGCTTCTTGAGCTTGTCCGAGTACGCGCTGTCCTCCTGGAACACGCGGCTCTTGGGCCCGGCGCCGTCCTCGATGCGGGAGATGAAGGCGGGCCGCTGGACCCGGTCCAGGTCCGCGCCGGACAGGCGCTGGGAAGCGCAACCGGCGGTGAAGGCGACGAGGACTGCGGCGAAAAGGAGGCTTCGGCTTCGCACCATGGGGCCCAGGCTAACCCATCCCCGCCCCCCTGGCCTGTTTGCGACCCACCGAAAGCCTGGGGAAGCCCTGTCGCTGCTATGC
>NZ_RAWK01000257.1 GCF_003612165.1 Corallococcus aberystwythensis
GCGTGAGCCAGGCGACGAACAGGGAGGCGGCGGCCATCAGGGACAGACTCCGGCGGGCATTGGCGCGGCGGAAGACTCTAACCCGAAGCGGACGCTGGCAAGACGGACGGTCCCCTGCTCGCCCGGCGTCGTAGGGGGTGGCGGAGGCGAGGGTGGCCTGGGCCGGGCGTCATCCCCACGTTGTTGCGTGGATGGACGCCTGGGCATGGACGCCCGGGCGCAAGAAAGGTGGAAGGCACGATGGCTTACGGAAAGGCGGAGGATCCGGCGCGCTCTGTCACCCCGCATCTGGATGGGGTGGAGTACCCGGCGACGCGTGAGGAACTCGTCGAGGCCGCCGCGGACAGCGAGGCCCCGGTCGACATCATCAACATCCTCAAGTCCCTGCCGCAGACGGAGTACATGTTGCGCGAGCACGTGCTGCGCGACCTGGCGGAGGCCGAGCGCCGCTTCGCGATGAACGGCCTGAAGGACGACGACGGCGTGGACCGCGACCGGCGCAACATCGGGCGCGACCGCATCGAAGGCGCCCCGGACGGGCAGACGCGTCATCCGTAGTGTCGCCCGCGCGGTGACACCTTCAGCGGGACGGTGCAAGACGCTCGCGGGCGCCCTGGCTTTCTGCCAGCGTTCGCGAGCGCATGCGTCCTGGTCTTCCGTGGTGCTGTCTCCTGCTGTCGCTGGCCGCCGGGTGTACGTCCCGGTATCCGCCGCTCAACCCCGCGCCGGGGCTGCCGCCTCCGGTGCGCCTGGACTTCAAGCCCCCCGTGGACCGCCTCCTCACCGAATCCGTGCGAGCCACCCGCACCCTCCAGCGCGAGGGCCAGCCGGAGACGCGCGACGAGGCCGCGTTCACCACCGAGACGCGCTTCGCCCCGTCCGACGGCGGCTGGCGCGTGGCCCAGACCGTGCGCACGCCGCGCCAGGTGCATGACGGGCAGGACGTGCCGTCCTTGTCCGGCGCCGTGCTGGAGCGCTTCACGCTGCGCATGCAGCTGGCGGCGGACGGCACCTTCGTGAAGCTGGTGGGGCCGGAGGCCGCGCAGGAGGCGCTGCGGCAGGTGGCGCCCACGGGCACCGGTGTGCCGGAGGTGGAGCGCTTCTTCACCCCGGAGGCGCTGGAGAGCCGCACGCGCCGCGAGTGGGAGGCGAAGTACGCCGGGCTCCTGCAGCGCAACCTGGTGGAGGGCCAGCGCACGTGGGCGGTGGACTTCGTGGACGTGGACGGCGAGGAGCGCGCCTACCTGCTGGAGCGCACGGTGCAGGGCACGCGGCCCACGACGTTCGGCGACGCGGTGGTGCTGTCGCTCCAGTGCCTGGACGCGCTGCCCCCCGATGCCCCGGCGGAGCTGCGCGCCGCGTGGGTGGAGGCGGGTTCGCCCGAAATTTCGAAGGGTGTGACGTGTGAAGGCGAGCAGGTGGTGGCGTGGGGCCGGTTCATCCCGGTGCGCCGCCTGTTGAAGGTGAAGGCAGTGGGGGCGGGCGGGACGCTGACGCTCACCACCGAGTCCCAGGCGGAAGCGCTTCAGGAGGAAGGGCCATGAGCCACGACGAGTACCTCATCGAGGACGACGCGGGTGTGAAGCGCGTGGTGCAGGAAGCCAGGCGCGTGGCGGTGCTGGGCATCAAGACGGAGGACCACTCCGCGCAGCCCGCGTACTACGTGCCGGAGTACCTGGCGAAGGCGGGCGTGGACGTGGTGCCGGTGCCCGTCTACTACCCGGACGCGAAGGTGATTTTGGGCAAGCCCGTGTACCGGAAGCTGGTGGACATCCCGGGCGACATCGACCTCGTGGACGTGTTCCGCAGGCCGGGTGACATCGACCAGCACGTGGACGACATCATCGCGAAGAAGCCCAAGGCGGTGTGGTTCCAGTCCGGCATCCGCAACGACGACGCGGCGAGGAAGCTGGCGGCGGCGGGCATCCGCGTGGTGCAGGACCGCTGCCTGATGGTGGACCACCGCCGCTACAGCGGACGCTGAAGAAAAAACAACGGCCCTCCGCACCCGAAGGGCACGGAGGGCCGTGTGCCGAAGCGAGGCGGCCTGGCTCAGTAGTTGCCGGAGATGACCTTGGGCAGGGCCTTCTGCAGGTCCGGCAGCGGGCCAATCTGCCGCGAGTCCGCGGCCTGCGCCGTGCCGTTGTTGCGCAAGAGGCCGCGCATCTGCACGGACGTCAGCAGCCGGCCGTTGGCCTTCGCCACGCCCTGGGCGCTGACCGCGGCGCCCACGATGATGGGCGACGCGCTGGAGGTGCCGCTGAACGTGGACGTGTAGTACTGGTCCTCGCCGTACGCGTTGCCGAAGCGGTCACCGTAGCCGGTGGTGACGACGGACTCGCCCCAGCCGTGCACGTTCACGCGCTGACCGAAGTTCGTCCAGCACATGGGCACGCGCGTGGTGGCGGTGCTGGCGCCCACCAGGATGGCGCCCGAGTCACGCGTGGCCGGGTTGAACCGGCCGCCGTACGCCGCCGCGTCCAGGTTCGCGCTGCCGTTGCCCGCGGCCTCCACCACGATGACGCCGTTGGCGGTGGCGTTGCGGATGGCGTCGTAGTTGTCCTGCCAGTACTCCATCGCGATGTAGTTGCACTGGGACGTGTTGCACGTGCAGGCCGTGCCGTCCGCGGGGCCGCCCGCGTGCAGCTCGATCAGGATGACGCCGCCCCTGCCCACGGCCGTGGCGGCGTTGGCGATGGCGCTCGCGCTGCTCTGCGCGCCAATGGCCTCCACGCCCGGCGACGCCAGGTTGGCGATGCCCGTCACGCCGTAACCGTTGGACGTGCCCACGATTTCACCCAGCACCGCGGTGCCGTGGTTGCGCCAGCCCAGGTCGTTGTACTGCGTGCCGCCCACGCGGAAGAACGTGGGGAAGTCCTCGTGCGTGGTGCGCCAGCCACCCTCGATGTCCACGAACTTCACGTTGCTGCCCCGGCCGCCCGTCTGCGTCCACGCGTACGTCGCGTTGACGCCGGAGGGCGCCGCGTTGAGGTAGCCCTGGTTGGCCTGGTACAGCGGCGTGGTGGGCGGCAGGTCCGCGGCGGACAAGAGCGCGCGCAGGCCCGCCTCCATGGCGAAGTTCACCATCGCCGGCTCCGGGGGAGGCGCCGCGTAGGCCGTCTCCACGCTGGCCACGCGGTTGAGCGCCGCCACCAGGTCCGCCACGGTGTCCGCGGTGGTGCCGGGCAGGAGCGGAACTTCGAAGTACAGGTTCAGGTCCGCCAGCTGCTCGCCGCTCGTCTTCTCACCCGACGCCTTGCTCGCGTCCAGCGTGGCCTCCTCGGCCTGGAACACGCGGTCCAGCGAACCGATGCGCGGCGCGCGGTCCAGCAGCGCCACCACCTCCGCCAGGTCCGTCTCCACGCGCGCGGAGTCCAGGCGCAGGCCGGACAGGAGCTCGCGCTCGCTGGCGCTCCGCTCGGAGGACAGGGCGCGCAGCGCGTTGTCGCGCAGGCGCACGTGGCTGCCCTCATGGAACTTCACCACCAGCCGCTCCACGAACGTCCCCGCGGGCAGCTCGCGCCCCGTGGGCTTCGCCAAGAGCGTGCGCGGCGCCAGCGAGGGGGCGGCACCAGCAGCGGGGGCCAACGCCAGCAGGGACACAGCCATGACCGCGCCACGGAAGCGGAGCGGGGACAGCGTCGACTTCAGCATGGACTTCCTCCGGGATGGACAACATCCCCACCATGCCACGCCGGTCTGTCATTCAAATCTGGCTATTCTGTTATTTCTGTCCTGTTGATTTATTCGGCCCTCGTTGAACCCGTTGGGCGTGCGAAGGGGTTCAGGTGGTCCCCTCGAACGGAACCGGAGGCCGGGCGAGGGCGCGCTCGGCGGACAGCCGGGCCTGGTCCAGGGCGTCGAAGCCGCGCTCCAGCGTGGCGGGCGTCACCGGGGGCAGGTTGGAGACGACGACGTAGACGGGCACGTTGCGCGTCTGGAGCACGGTGAGCTGGAGGCGGAAGTGGTCGCGCCGGAGCGCGGCGGAGCCCGCGGCCAGGCCCTGCGGATAGGCCATGGGGCCGCCCACCACCTTGCGCGTCCGGCTGGGCAGGAAGTGCACGAGGATGGCGTCCAGGTCCTTGCCAATGGCGCTCTCCTGGAGCGACAGCGCGGGCGCCTTGTCCACCAGACCGCCGTCCCAGAACAGCTGGCCGTCCAGGGGCACCGCGCGGAAGAGGCCCGGGTACGCGCAGGTGGCGTGGACGCGCGGGGCCAGGTCCCCCGTGGTGAACACCTGATGCGTGCCGTGGGTGAGGTTCGCGGCGGTGAGCAGCAGCGGGTGCGGCAGGTCCTCGAAGGTGGACACCGGCAGCGTGGACTCCAGCAGGCGCCGGAAGCGCTCGCCCTTGAGCAGGCCTGTGAAGCCGTGCCCCTGCGACGCCACGTTGAGCACCGCGCCAATGGGGTCCGGGTCCCAGAAGTTGGCCCGCGTCTGGCTCAGCACCAGCTCCTCCAGCGCCGGCATGGGCATGCCCGCCGCCGCGTACGCCGCCACCATCCCGCCCGCGGACGTGCCCGCGTAGGCGTGGGGCTTGAGGCCGGAGCCATGCAGCCCCTTGAGGAAGCCCGCGTGGCCGTAGAAGCCGAAGTAGCCCGCGGAGAGGACCAGCCCGAACCGCTTGCCTTCGAGCAGGGAGTGCAGCGTGGAGGAGGACGCCATGGCGGATTTCTACGGCATGGGTGCAACCCAAGGCAACGCAATGCGTTGGCGGGGCCATTGTGGCCGGGTCAGGGTATCGATATATGTTGATGGCTCGATATGGACGTCCTCTCCCAATCCTTCCGTGTCCTGGGGGACACGACCCGGCTGCGCATCCTGCGGCTGGTGGCCCAGGCGCCGCTGAACGTGACGGAGCTGGTGTCGCTGGTGGGCGTGGCCCAGTCGTCGGTGTCGCACCACCTGTCGAAGCTGAAGGGGCTGGGGCTCATCCGCGAGGAGCGGCAGGCGGGGTTCACGTACTACTCGCTGGCGCTGGAGCCGGATGACTCGCGCTGGCCGCTGGTCCGGCTGGCGCGCGAGGCGGAGGACGCGGCGGGGGACTCCGCGCGGCTCAACGACCTCTTGCGCGCGCGGGAGGACCGGCAGGCGCTCAATGAGCGGCTCCTGGAGCCCGGCCAGTCGTGGTTCCTCTGGGCCGGGGCGCTGGCGTCGCTGCTGCCGCCGCTGGACGTGGCGGACTTCGGCTGCGGCACGGGCGTGTTCAGCCGGGCCATGGCGCGGTGGGCGCGGCACGTGTGGGCCATCGACCAGAGCGAGGACGCGCTGTCCCAGGCTCGAACTCTGGCCTCCCGTGACGAACTGACCAACATCACGTTCCTGCGCGAGGACCTGCACCGGCTTTCGCTCGGCGGCGGGCGCATGGACCTGGTGGTGATTTCGCAGAGCCTGCACCACGTCGAGTCGCCCTCGGCGGTGGTGCGGGAGGCGGCGCGGCTGCTCAAGCCGGGCGGCCGGCTGGTGGTGCTGGAGCTGATGCCGCACGAAGAGAAGTGGGTGCTGGAGCGGTTGGGGCACCGGCACCTGGGCTTTTCGCCCGAAGTCCTGGAAGCGGCCCTTCGCGAGGCCGGCTTCACGTCGTTCACCCGCGAGACGCATGCGCGCGACGGGGCCAGCCCCTTCCGCGTCTTCCTGCTGACCGGAGTCAAACCGTCATGACGAGCCACATCGCCCACCCCCTGCCGCTTCCCCCCGGGGAGCACGGCCAGCGCGTGGAGGCGCTCAAGGCCGCGATGCGCGAGCGCATCCTGGTGCTGGATGGCGCCATGGGCACGCTCCTTCAGAACCACCACCTGGTGGCGGCGGACTTCGGCGGCGCGGAGTACGAGGGCTGCAACGAGCACCTGGTCCTGACCCGCCCGGACATCATCGAGGGCATCCACGCGAAGTACTTCGCCGCGGGCGCGGACGTGACGGAGACGGACAGCTTCGGCGGCACGCCGGTGGTGCTGGCGGAGTTCGAGCTGGGCCACAAGGCGCATGACATCAACGTCGCCGCGTCCCGCCTGGCGCTGAAGGCCGCGAAGGCCGCGGAGGCGAAGGACGGGCGCATGCGCTGGGTGGCGGGCTCCATTGGCCCCACCACCAAGGCCATCAGCGTCACGGGCGGCATCACCTTCGAGGAGCTGGTGGACAACTTCGCCGTGCAGGCGGAGGCGCTCGCCGTGGGCGGCTCCGACTACCTCCTGGTGGAGACGGCGCAGGACACGCGCAACGTGAAGGCGGCGCTCCTGGGCATCGACCGCGCGTTCCAGAAGCTGGGCTGGAAGCTGCCGGTGGCGGTGTCCGGCACGATTGAACCCATGGGCACGATGCTCGCGGGCCAGTCCGTGGAGAGCCTGGCCACGTCGCTGGAGCACACGGACCTCCTGTACCTGGGGCTCAACTGCGCCACGGGTCCGGACTTCATGACGGACCACATCCGGTCGCTGTCCTCCATGTGCCCGTTCCCGGTGTCGTGCGTGCCCAACGCGGGCCTGCCGGACGAGAACGGCCAGTACCTGGAGTCGCCGGAGATGATCTCCCGGTCGCTCAAGCGCTTCTGTGACAGCGGCTGGCTCAATGTGGTGGGCGGCTGTTGCGGCACGCACGCGGGCCACATCGAGTCGCTCGCCGCGATGGTGAAGGGCCTCAAGCCGCGCACGGAGACGCCGAAGCCGCGCTCGTCGCTGTCCGGCGTGGACTACCTGGAGGTGACGGACGAGCAGCGCCCCATCATCGTGGGCGAGCGCACGAACGTCATCGGCAGCAAGAAGTTCAAGGAGCTCATCGTCGCGGGCCAGTTCGACGACGCGTCGGAGATTGCCCGCGCCCAGGTGCGGCGCGCGGCGCAGGTCATCGACATCTGCCTGGCGAACCCGGACCGGGATGAGCTGGAGGACATGCGCCACTTCCTGGAGGTGGTGGTCAAGAAGGTGCGCGTGCCGCTGATGATCGACTCGACGGACGAGAAGGTCATCGCCATGGCGCTCACGTACTGCCAGGGCAAGGCCATCATCAACTCCGTCAACCTGGAGGACGGCGAGGAGCGCTTCGAGAAGGTCGTCCCCCTGGCGAAGGCGTTCGGCGCGGCGCTGGTGGTGGGCTGCATCGACGAGGTGGGCATGGCCGTCACGCGCGACCGCAAGCTCGCCGTGGCCGAGCGCAGCTTCGAATTGCTCACCCAGAAGTACGGCATGCGCGCGGAGGACCTGTACTTCGACCCGCTCGTGTTCCCCTGCGCCTCCGGTGACGCGCAGTACACCGGCAGCGGCGTGGAGACGATTGAGGGCGTGCGCCTCATCAAGCAGCGCTTCCCGCAGTGCCGCACGGTGCTGGGCATCAGCAACGTGTCCTTCGGCCTGCCCACCGCGGGCCGCGAGGTGTTGAACTCCGTGTTCCTGTACCACTGCGTGCAGGCGGGCCTGGACATGGCGCTCGTCAACTCGGAGAAGCTGGAGCGCTACCCGTCGCTTCCCGAAGAGGAGCGGAAGCTGTCGGAAGACCTCATCTACAACCGGGGCACGGACCCCGTGACGCCCTTCGCGGCGCACTTCCGCGAGCGCAAGCCCGCGCGCGCCCAGGTGAGCAGCCTGCCGCTGTTCGAGCGGCTCCAGCGCTACATCATCGAGGGCACGCGCGACGGCCTCACCGGGGACCTGGACCTGGCGATGAAGGAGATGGCGCCGCTGGACATCATCAACGGGCCGCTGATGAAGGGCATGGACGAGGTGGGCCGCCTCTTCGGCGCCAACGAGCTCATCGTCGCGGAGGTGCTCCAGAGCGCGGAGTCCATGAAGGCGGCGGTGAGCCACCTGGAGCCGCACATGAGCCAGACCCAGGCAGCGTCGCGCGGGAAGATCGTCCTCGCGACGGTGAAGGGGGACGTGCACGACATCGGCAAGAACCTGGTGGAGATCATCCTCGCCAACAACGGCTTCCAGGTGGTGAACCTGGGCATCAAGGTCCCGCCGGAGCAGCTGGTGCAGGCGGTGAAGGAACACCGCCCGGACATCCTGGGCCTGTCGGGCCTGCTGGTGAAGAGCGCGCACCAGATGGTGGCCACCGCGGAGGACCTGAAGCGCGCGGGCGTGGAGACGCCCATCCTGGTGGGCGGCGCCGCGCTCAGCCGCAACTTCGTGGACCGCAACATCGCCCCGGCCTACGGCGGCGGCACGGTGGCCTACGCGCAGGACGCGATGAACGGCCTGGAGCTGGCGAAGCAGATTGTGGAGCCGGGCGCGCACGCGAAGCTGCGCGACGACCTGGCCGCCCGCCGGCTGAAGCTGGCGCAGGAGGTGAAGGACCGCCCCGCGCCCGCCGCCCCGGTGCGCCGCTCGCGCAGCAAGGACGTGCCGGTGCTGGACGCGGTGCCGCCCGCGCCGGACTTCGCGCGGCACGTGCTCACCAACACGCCGTTGGACCACATCTGGAAGTTCATCAACCCGGTGATGCTCTACGGCCGCCACCTGGGCCTGCGCACGTCGTCGCGCGCGCTGGGCACCCCGGCGGAGGCGGAGCTGGCGAAGACGGAGGAGGGCCGCAAGGCGCTGGCGCTGAAGGAGGCGGTGGAGGAGCTGAAGACGCTCCTGCGCGGCGGCGTGATGCAGGCGCGCTCGGTGTTCCAGTTCTTCAAGGCGGCCAGCGACGGCGACCGCGTGCTGCTCTTCGACGGCACCACGGGCGAAGCGGTGACGTCCTTCGACTTCCCCCGGCAGGACAAGGACAACGGCCTGTGCCTGGCCGACTACGTGAAGCCGCTGGAGAACGGCAAGCCGGTGGACGCGCTCTCGCTGTTCGTCACCACGGCGGGCTCGGGCATCCGCGAGCTGTCCGAGGGCTTCAAGGCGAAGGGTGAGTTCCTCAAGATGCACGCGGTGCAGGCGCTGGCGCTGGAGACGGCGGAGGGCTACGCGGAGCTCTTGCACACGCAGCTGCGCAGCATGTGGGGCTTCCCGGACCGCGCGGACATGACGATGCTGGAGCGCTTCCGCGCGGAGTACACCGGCAAGCGCTACTCGTTCGGCTACCCGGCGTGCCCGCGGCTGGAGGACCAGACGAAGCTCTTCGCCGCGCTCAAGCCGGAGGAGATCGGCGTGCAGCTCACCGACGGCTGCATGATGGAGCCGGAGGCGAGCGTGTCCGCCATCGTCTTCCACCACGCGAATGCGACGTACTTCTCCGTGACGTAACGGAGGCAAACGTGGGGGCGGCGGGATGAAGCGCCGGGAAGGGGCCTGCACGGGCCGCCCTTCCCGGGTGCAACGGGGACGTCAGGCGCGCAGGTCGGACAGGGCGCTGGCGAAGGCGTGGGCGGAAGAGCCCAGGGCCGCGCTGGCCTCCTTGCCCTTCTTCTTCGCCTTGTCCTCGTTGATCTTCTTGTGCGCCTCGTCGCGCGCGTCCTTCTCCTTGTGGATGGCCTTGTCCTCGATGTCCTTGCCCTTGTCGGTGAGGCCGGTGTCGACCAGCTTCTTGCCACCGTCAGCGGCCTTCTTCCCGGTGTCGAGGACGCCCATCAGCGACCAGGTCTCGGCCAGCGCCGTCTCCACCGCCTGACGCAGCTCCCGCGCGCCCTGGCCCACCGCAGGCGCCTCGACGTGCCCCGCCTCCGCCAGCTTCGGCAGGTCCTGCGACGTGATGAGCCCCACTTCGATGTCGTGCTTCGCCATGGTGTTTCCCCCTGGTGGTTCCGGAAATTCCCGTGGTTCCGGAATTTTGCGGCGTTGCTATCTTAATGGGGCGTGAAGAAAAGCCGCAAGGGCCCCCGCGATGGGGAGGCCGGCGTGCTGTTCGAACCACATGAAGCCGGGGCTGGTGTTGACCTCCAGGCAGACCCAGTCGCCGGGGTCGGAGGAGCCGCCGGGGGGCTCGATGAGGTCGATGCCGGACAGGTCGAGGCCGAGCGCGCGCGACAGGCGCCGGCAGGCGTCGGCCACGGGCTGGGGCAGCGTCACTGCGTGCAGGCTCACGGTGTGGCCGGTGGCGTCCGGGTGGCGGTAGTCCAGGGCCTGGGTCTCCGCGCGGCAGGCCAGCACCTCACTGGCGCCCACGACGTGGACCCGGACGTTGGCGCCGGGGATGCGCTGCTGGAACTGGTGCGGGGGCAGCGGGTGGCCGGGACGGGCCGCGGCGCGGGTCTCCTGCCATGACACCTGCTTCACCAGGGAGCGCTCGTCGCTCACGGACTTGATGATGGGGTCTCCGTCCAGGCCCCGGGCAAAGGCCTCCCAGCGCGTCCAGTCCGCGCCGGCCAGGGTGTCCGGCACGCGCAGGCCCGCGGCGAGGATGGCGGCGTACTGACACGGCTTGCTGCCGTTGGACATCATCGCCGTCATGCGGTTGGCCACCGGGCCGGGGAACAGGTCCAGCAGCGCCGCCGCGTGGGCCCGCTCGGCCCGGGCCTCTGGCGTCTGGGACAGCTCCAGGCCGCCCGTGCCCAGCCGCGAATAGATGCCGGAGAGGGACTCCAGCCCCACGCGCCAGGTGGGGAAGCACACCGAGCCGGTCAGGCGTCCGGGGCCCGGAGGCCCGGGGTGCCAGTCCAGCTCCAGCCGGACCTCGGCGCCCAGGTGGCGCTCGTCCACGAAGAGATACTCCCGTCCGGTGGCGGTGAGATGCGACAGGAAGAACGCCGTCAGCAGCTCGTCCACCGGCCCCATGACGAGGATCATCGCGCGTCCTCCTGGCCCGTCAGCAGCTCGCGAGCGAAGGACGCCAGGTGCTCGCGCGCCTCTGGCCTCTCGTCGGCGAGCATCGACTCCAGCTCCTCCGGGAGGGTGGAGAGCTGCAGCGCCGTCCAGGGCGCGGCGGCGGCGTCGTCGGAGGGCTCGCGGGGCACCAGCAGGACCTCCAGGAAGTCGGCGTCGCACGCCCGCGCCAACTGGAGCAGGTCCGCCTCCAGGTCCGCGGGCGGTGCCAGCCGGGGCTTGTCGTCCTCCAGGCGCCACAGCGTGACCCGCTGTCCCGCCACCAGGGCCAGGTGGAGAGGGCCGGGCGTGGGGACCGTCCACCACACCTGCGCGCGGCTGACCTCCGCCTCGCGGGGCCAGGGCTTCCAGCGCCGCCCGTCCTCGGGCCGGGGGCCCAGGTGGAAGCAGGGGGGAAAGAGGACGGACGCCTCGCGCCGTGCCGGCAGCCGCTGCGCCAGCAGCCGCCAGAGCGCCAGCGTCCACAGCGGCGCGAGCAGGCCGCGGCGATTGATGCTGCGCGCGGGGCAGCAGGTATGGAAGCCGTCGCGCAGCGCCTCGTGCTCGGCGCGCATGTACTCGCTCGGGGCCGGGGGGGGAGGGCGCTCGGTGAGGCACCAGAGCACGTCCTCGCCGGTCAGCTCCGTGTCGCTGGCCCCCTCCGTGTCCAGCAGCCCTCCCCGGAACCGGCCGGCCCTCAGCTCCAGCCAGGGCGTGGTGGTGGTGCCCCAGGCGGCGGCGGACACCTCCGTGAGCGGCACGCTGGCGCGCCGGGCCTCGGCGCGGAGCAGTTCGCGCAGGAAGGGGAACGGCTCGGCGCCGATCAGGACGAAGCGGGGCATGTGCCCGTGAGCCTCGCAGGACGGCTCCCCGGGGAACAATCCCCCGTGCAAGTCCGGCCGCCTTTCCCTGGAAGGGCTAGATTGCCCCCCATGCCTTCGCCCACCATCCGTCGCGCCGTCCAGCTCCTGCCCGCGTGTGCCACGACGGGCATCGGCAGCCTGCCGCACACCCAGGTGGAACTGGGTCTGCAAGCCGCGCTCGCCATGGACATCCCGTTCCTGCCGCAGCTGCCGGTGGGGCATCCGTCGGAGCTGATGATCCCCGCCGCCCTGGAGGGCCTGCCCGGCCTTCGCTTCGACGAGGACGGCGTCTGCACGGTGGACGTGGACGCGTGGAACGCCGGGCGCGCGGCCTTCGAGGCGCGGCTGGACGCGGCGCTCGCCTCCGGAAACCTGGAGTCCTTCGAGCCCACCGCGGACGCGTGCCGCGCGTGGAAGCCGTTCCTCTGGGAGGTGGAGCACCGCAAGCTGGCGTTCGCGAAGGCGCAGCTGGCCGGCCCCTTCACGGTGCGCTCCGTGGTGCGCACCGAGACGGGCGAGCCGGTGCTGGCGGTGCCGGGCCTGGACGCGGCGCTGTACCGGCTGGTGATGGTGCGCGCGCTGGCCATGGTGCGCGCCCTCAAGCGCACGGGCACCACGCCCCTGTTCTACCTGGACGAGCCCGGCCTCTACGCCTACGTGCGGATGAACCCCCAGCACCTGCTGGCGCAACAGGAGCTGCGGCTCCTGGTGGTGGCGCTGCAGCGTGAAGGGGCGCTCGTGGGCATCCACTGCTGCGGCAACACGGACTGGGGCGTGCTGCTGGACGCGCAGGCGGATCTCGTCTCGCTGGACGTGCGGCTGTCGCTGGACGCGATGCTGGAGGAGACGGACGCGCTCAAGCGCTTCCTCGACTCCGGCGCCACGCTGAGCCTGGGCGTCATCCCCACGGACCTGGCGTCCACGTATTCGGTGGAGGAGCTGTCGGACTCGGTGGAGGCGTCGTTGAAGGCGGCGCTGCCGGGTGACATCGGCTTCGCGCGCGCGCTGTCCACGGTGCTGCTGACGCCGGCGTGCGGCCTGGCGATGCGCTCGGTGATGGACGCGGAGCGCATCCTGGAGGAGCTGAAGCAGGCCCAGCGCCGGCTGAAGCGGGCGCTGGAGTCCGAACGTCCGTCCCTCCAGGGACTGCCGCCCGCGCACTGAAGCGCGAGCGGCCATGGCAACCGGCTACTGACGGCCGAGCCGCAGCTCGCGCTCGGCCTGATGCCAGTCGTGCTCGGGGTTGCCGTGCGTGCCGCCGCGGGCCTGGAAGATTTCGTAGGCGCGGCGGGAGATCTGCTCCTGCGTGGGCGCGGCGGTCTTGTTCGTGGGCGCGCTCGCCGTGGCCACCGGCTTCTTGTCCTCGGTCCGCTCCGGCGCGGCCTTGGAGGCCGGGTTCGGTTGCGACTTCTGCGCGTTCTGACGGGCCATGGGGGCTTCCTCCTGGAAAAGGCGGCCTGAAGCTTCGGACGCGCCCCTGCATCACGGAAGAGACCCAAGGCGAGCGGGGTTGCCGGAGCGACATCGCAGGTCGCTAAGTGTTGAGACACCAACGGGCCATCCCGCTCGGAAAATCCGTCCGCGGAAGGGCCTCGTACACCGGGTCCGCGAACTGAAAGCCGCCAGACGCTTCAGCGCCCGGTCGCCTTCCTGGCGACGCGGCCCGGAGTCTTCTTCACGGGCGCATCACCCCCCATCACGCCGTGCCCCAGCGCCGCATCGAGCGCGCGCTGCATCGCGGTGCTCATGCCCAGCGCCTCCGCCTCTTGCGGCGTGCACCAGCGCAGCTCCTGGAACGCGGCGGACTTCGTGGGGCGCTTGTCTCCGGACACGCGCAGCAGCCGCAGCGTGAGGTCGCGGTGGGTGAGCTGCCGGCGCACGCTGTCCAGCGTCCCTAGCAGCGTGAGCGGCGCGCCCAGCGTCGTGGACAGCCGCTCCGTCGCCTCCGCTTCGGACGTGTCCTCCTCCACCTCCACGGCGGGCAGCTCCCACAGGCCGCCGAAGAGCCCCTTGTCCGCGCGGCGTGCGAACAGGAGCGTGCCCGCGTGCGGCCACACGGCCAGCGCCAGGAACAGCTTGCGAGGCGCGGCGCGCACCTTGGCCGGAGGCAGCTCGTCCACGCGGCCCTTCTTGAACGCGATGCACCCGTCGCGCACGGGGCACAGCAGGCACAGCGGGGACTCCGGCCGGCACACCGTGGCGCCGTGCTCCATCAGCGCCTGGTTGAAGTCCCCGGGCCGCTCGCCCTTCACCAGCGCGGAGGCCAGCGCCCACAGCGTGGCCTCGCGCTCGCGGTCCCCGGGCAGGCCCTCCACCTCGAAGAGGCGCGACAGCACGCGGGCCACGTTGCCGTCCACGATGGGCGCTTCCTCGCCAAAGGCGATGGAGGCCACGGCCCCGGCCGTGTAGCGCCCGAAGCCGGGCAGGGTGAGCAGCGCCTCCGCCGTGGACGGGAGCTTCCCGCCAAAGCGCTCCACCACCTCCTGCGCCGCGCGGTGCAGGTTGCGCGCGCGCGAGTAGTAGCCCAGCCCCTTCCACCCGGAGAGCACGTCGTCCAGGGGCGCGGAGGCCAGGGCCTTCACCGTGGGAAAGCGTGCGAGGAAACGCTCCCAGTACGGGATGACCGTGGCCACCTGGGTCTGCTGGAGCATGACCTCGCTGAGCCAGATGGCGTACGGGTCGCGCGTGCGGCGCCAGGGCAGGTCGCGCTTGTTCCGGTCGTACCAGGAGAGCAGCGGACCGTGCAGGGCGGCGTGGCGTTCAGGGGAGACGGGGG
>NZ_RAWK01000258.1 GCF_003612165.1 Corallococcus aberystwythensis
GGGCACCTGGGCCGGGCGAAGGGCGTGGGCTCGGTGCTGGACCTCAAGGTCAACGCGTACATCCCGGATCCGCTCAAGCCCGGGGAACTGGTGCCCCGCCTGGAGGCGCTGGTGAAGGCCGCCCAGGCCGTCACGCCCACGGGCCTGGCCGCCACGCTGTCGCGGCCCGCGGTGGCGGCGGGGGACCTGAAGTCCTTCCCCTTGCCGGCGCTGCTGCACTCGCTCTACCGGCTGCGCCGTGACGGCGTGCTGGTGGTGGCCCTCAAGGGCCTGACGCGCCGGGTGTTCTTCCTGCGCGGCGGGCCGGTGAACTTCGACTCCAACGCCAAGCAGGACGGGCTGCCACGCTTCCTCCGCGAGCGGCAGGTCCTCACGGAGGCGCAGGAGCAGCCGGTGGTGGAGGCGCTCGCCTCCGGGCTGCGCATCGGCGCGGCGCTCGCGGACGCGGGCGTGGAGGCGGTGGGCGAGGACCTCCTGTCGCTCTTGCGCGACTTCACCCGGGACCGGCTCGGGCGCGTGCTGGCCATGCGCGAGGGCCGGTACGCGTTCTACGCGGGCGACGAGTTCTCCTCCGAAGTGGCCTCCGTGGATCAGCCCGCCCTGGCACCGCTGCTGGAGGCCGCGCGCAAGCGGATGCCCCTGCGGGTGGTGGCGGGCGCGCTCAAGGCGCACCTGAATGAGTACCCGGTGCGCTCGGCGGACTTCGGCCGGGACCTCCAGGCGATGGCGCTGGACACGGAGGACATCAAGCTGGCGATGCAGGTGAACGGCCGCATCGTGCTCAAGGACCTGCTGGCGCACGGGCGCGCGGAGCTGCGGGCAGCGTACACGCTCTTGTGGTTCCTCAAGCTGACGGGCGGGGTGACCTTCTCCGCGACGCCGGTGGCGACGGGCACGGACTTGCTGAGCGCGGCGGCGGCGCCGGACGTCATCGCGCCGCGCAAGCGCAAGAGCCTGCCTCCGGAGACGGCGGCGTCACTGCGCGAGGAAGCGGTGCGGATCATCACGCGCAGCTACTTCGGCGGGCTGGGGTTGGACCTCGCGGCGGATAAAGAAGCGGTGGAGCGCGCGTACCACGAGACGGCGATGCGCTTTCACCCGGACACCTACGCGGAGTTCGACATCTCCGACCTGCGCGACCTGCTGGAGCAGGTGCAGGAGAAGCTGTCCGCGGCGTACCGCGTGCTGAGCGTGGACGAAAAGCGCCGCGCCTACCTCCAGTACTTCTTCAGCCGGCAGGAGGTGGTGGGCCGGGCGACCGCCATCAACGTGGACGCGGAGCTCGCGCTGCGCCGGGGCGAGTCCGCGATGAAGCGGGGCGACTACAAGGCGGCCATCCAGGGCTTCGAGGAAGCGCTGTCGCTCAACGGCAGCGAGCCCGAGTACTACTCGTACCTCGCCTGGGCGAAGTACCGGGGTTCGCCGGGGCCGCTGATGCAGCGGGCGCTCGCGGCGCGCAAGGTGCTCAAGCAGGCGTTGACGTTGGACCCGTACCTGGAGCGGGCGCAGGTCATCGCGGCCATCATCGAAATCGACCTGGACGACGCGCCGCTCGCACGCAAGAAGCTGATGAAGGTGCTGGAGCTGAACCCGTATTCGGTGCTCGCGAGGGCGGCGTTGCAGAAGGTGGTGAAGTAGTCATGCATCACGCGCTCTGGCGGCTGCTCCGCTATGCGAAGCCGCACGCGGGAATCCTCGTCCTGGCCTTCGTGTGCATGGCGTTGCTGGGGCTCGCCACGGGTGCGTACGCGTACCTGCTGGGCCCGGCGCTGCGCTTCCTGCTGTCGGGAGGTGAAGAGGGCTTCGCGAGCGCGCACCGGGTGCCGTGGCTCGCGAACCTGCCGCGAGAGGCCGCGCTCTGGGGCTTCCCGGTGTTCGTGCTGGTGGTGGGCGCGGTGAAGGGCGTGGGGTACCTGGGCCAGTTCTACTTCATGGGCCTGTTCGCGCAGCGCGTGGTGAAGGACCTGCGGCGCGACCTGTTCCTGCGGCTCACGGCGTTGTCGCCGTCGCAGCTGTCGAAGGAGCGGACGGGAGACCTGCTCAGCCGCTTCTCCTCGGACGTGATGGCGGTGGAGCTGGCCGCCATGTACACGGTGGGCTCGTACCTGCGCGACACCATCCAGGTGCTGGTGCTCGCGGGCGTGGCGCTGGCGATGAGCCCGATGCTCGGAGGGCTGATGCTGGCGGTGATTCCACTGGCGGCGCTGCCCGCGTCGAAGCTCACCCGCAAGGTGCTGAAGGGAACGCGGGAAGGGCAGGCCCACCTGGGGCAGCTCGCGGGCCAGCTGCACGAAGGGCTGGGAGGGCTGCGAACCATCCAGGCCTTCAACGGTCAGCAGGCGGAGCTGGCGCGCTTCGAGTCCTACGCGAAGGCGCACGAGGAAGCGGTGGTGGGCGCGGCCTGGGCGCGTGGAGGCGTGCCGGGGGTGATGGAGGTGCTCGCGGCGGCGGCGCTCGCGGGAGCGCTGGGGTACGCGGCGGCGACGCGGGCCCTGGAACCGGAAGCGCTCCTGTCGCTGCTCACGGCGGTCATCCTCGTGTACCAGCCGGTGAAGGACCTGGGCCGGGTGACGCAGTTCGCGGTGCAGGCGGGAGCGGCGGGAGAGCGCCTCTTCGCGCTGCTCGACCTGAAGCACCCCGTGGAGGACGCAGCCAACGCCGTGCCCGCGCCAGCGCTGCGTGAAGCGCTCCGGATGGAGGACGTGCGCTTCTTCTACGGCGAGCGCCGGGCGCTGGACGGGCTGACGCTGGACCTGAAGGTGGGGCAGGTGGCTGCGCTGGTGGGAGGCAGTGGAGGCGGCAAGAGCACGGTGACGTCGCTGCTGCTGCGCTTCGAGCGTCCCCAGCAGGGCCGCATCCTCCTGGATGGAGTGGACGCGGACACGTACACGGCGGCGAGCGTCCGGAGTCAGTTCGCGCTGGTGACGCAGGAACCGCTGCTCTTCCACGGAAGCGTGCTGGAGAACCTCCGGCACGCGAGGCCGGAAGCGACGCGGGAGGAAGTGGAGTCCGCGGCGAAGGTGGCGAACGCGGACGCCTTCATCCAGGGCCTGCCACAGGGCTACGACACGCGCATCGGCGAGCGGGGCGTCACCCTGAGCGGAGGCCAGCGCCAGCGCCTGTGCATCGCGAGGGCTGTGTTGTCGAAGGCCCCGGTGCTGGTGCTGGACGAAGCGACGAGCAGCCTGGACCCGGAGAACGAGCGCGAGGTGCAGGCCGCGCTGGCGAAGGTGCTCCCCGGCCGGACGGCGCTGGTCATCGCCCACCGGCTGTCGACGGTGACGAACGCGGACGTCATCCACGTGGTGGAGGCAGGCCGCGTCGTGGAGAGCGGAAGCCACGCGGAGCTGCTCCAGAAGGAAGGCCGTTACGCCGCCATGTGGCGCCTGCAGACGTCAGGCCCCATCGAGCGGGGAGCGGCGTGAGCAAGGCCGGCACTGCGAAGCGGCCGCTCTCCCTGGCGATCCGCGCCGTGTTCGGTGTGTTGGTCATGCTGATGGGCGTCGCGGGCTTCTTCGCCTTCGCGGCGGGCTTCGCGAACTACCCCGTCGTCGAGCCCGTACCGAACGCGAAACCGTGGATCCGCGGCGCGTACCACGTGCACACCACGCGCTCGGACGGGAACGGGACGCCCGCGAAGGTCGCCCAGGCGGCGAAGGCAGCGGGGCTGGACTTCGTGGTGCTCACGGATCACAACGACTTCAAGCCACCCGCCGCGACCTGGGTGGACGGCGTGTTGCTCATCCCCGGAGTGGAGCTCTCCACCAGCGTCGGCCATCTGGCCGCGTTCGGCATGCAACGGCACATTGAAGGCGTGAAGCCCTGGGGCCCTCCGGAGCAGGCCGTGGCCGCGGTCGAGGCAGCCGGAGGCACGGCGGTCCTCGCGCATCCGGTCCAGACGAAGAACCCATGGAAGGACGAAGCGACGGCACACCAGGTCCCGGGCTTCGAGCTGTACTCGGCGGACACCTTCTTCCGGCAGGCGCTGCGGAGCCCGGTGAGCCGGCTCCTGCCCGCGCTGGGGGCCTCGATGGTGAACCCGGTGCACGGCGTGATGCTGCTCGCCGTTCCTGAGTCAGGCCCCACGGAGCGCTTCCTGGAACTGGCGCGAGAGCGCAAGCGGCTCGTCTTGTGTGGCAACGACGCGCACGGCGTGCCCGCGTACGAGGACATCTTCAACGCGCTCGACATGGAGTTTCCGCCGGACGTGCTGTCAGGCCCGCTGTCCCAGGACGCGCGCGAAGCCGCGAACCAGGTCACGCAGGCCCTGTCGAGCGGCCAGGCACTCTGCGTCTTCCGGGCACTCGGAGCCCCGGAAGGCTTTGCCCTGGAAGGCTTCGACGTGAACACCAGGGAAGCCCCCGTGGGCACGGTGCTGACGGTGCGCCTCCCGGAGCACACGCCAGGGAACCTCGAGGTCCGGGTATGGGGCGACGGCCGCCTCCAACCCGACGGAAGGCACGTCGAACTGACGGGGCCTGGAGTCGTCCAGGTGGAGGTCTGGGCCCACGCGCCCGGACGTTTCTTCGGCCACGAATGGCGGCCCTGGCTGGTCCCCAGTCCGGTGCGAGTGGTGCCGAGACCGCCGGGCATCTGATAGAGCGCGGGACGTCGCCCATGCGCCTGCTCTACGTCGTCGCCACCTACGTCCTCTTCGCGCTGTTGTTCCCGGTGCTCTGCGTGCACCGGAAGACGCGCCACGGGCTGAAGCAGCGGCTGGGCTTCTACGGACCGGGAGACCTGCCGAAGGGGGAGGGCCCGCTGCTGTGGTTGCACGGAGCCAGCGCCGGAGACCTGCTGGCCCTCGCGCCCATGTTCGGCCCCCTGCGCCAGCGCTTCCCCGGCTGCCGCATCGTGCTCTCGACGATGACGGACAGCGGCCACGCGATGGCACGCGACCGCCTGGCGAAGCAGATCGACGGAGTCGTCTACGCGCCCTACGACCTCTGGGGCGCGACGCGAAGGGCAGTCCGAGCCCTCCAACCGGACCTCCTGGTTCTCGAGTACACGGAGGTGTGGCCCAACCTCATCCGCGCCGCGAAGCAGTCCGGAGCGAGCGTGGTGATGACCAACGGGCGTTTCTCGCCAGCGAACGTGGGGAAGTACCGGACGCTCTTCGGCCTCATTGAAAACCCGCTGAAGGACATGGACCTGCTGCTGATGCGGCAGGACGAGGAATCCGAAAGGGCGCGAGCCCTGGGAGCCCCCACCGAGCGTGTCCTCACCACCGGAAACACCAAGTTCGACGCTCTGGCGGCGGGTCCTGCCCCCGAGGACGAAGCCCTGCGAGCCGCGCTCGGACTGCCGCCGACGGAGCCGGTCTGGCTCGCGGGAAGCACACACGAGGGCGAAGAGGAAATCCTGTTGCAGGTGTATCAGCGTCTACGGGAGCGCTGGCCCACGCTGAGCCTGGTCATCGCGCCGCGCTACCTGAACCGGGCGGAACGGATCCAGACCCTCGCGAAGGAGCGGAACCTGACCGTGGGCCTTCGCTCGCAGGGCAACCCGGAGCGTGCGCCGGTGGTGGTGATGGACTCGATGGGCGAACTGTCGAGGGCCTACCGCCTTGCAACGGTGGTCTTCGTGGGAGGCTCGTTCACGAAGCGAGGCGGCCAGAACATCCTGGAGCCGGCGGGGCAGGGCAAGCCGGTCCTGTTCGGCCCGCACATGGACAACTTCCGTGACAGCGTCGCGGTGCTCCAGGGCAACGGAGGCATCCAGGTGGCGGATGGAGAAGCGCTCTACACCGCGCTGGAGGACCTCCTCGCCCACCCCGAGCAGCGGCATCGCCTGGGGGCCCAGGCCGAAGCCACGGTGCGCCGCATCTCGGGAGCCAGCGAGCGCAACGCGGAGGCCATGGCCGCGCTAAGGAGGGCTCCTCGATGACCCTCATCGTCCATCCCCACTTCCACAAGCGCTACACAGGGGTGACCCGCCACGTGGAGTCCGTGGTGCCAGCGCTGGCCACGGGCGACGAGACGCGGGTCATCGGCTCCGGCCTGACGGAAGCCCTGCCGCGAATCACCTGGGGCGAGCTGATCCGCCGCTCACACCGTGAGCCCATCGTCTGGCACGCGCATCGGAACAACGAGCTGCTGGCGGGGATGTTCCTGAAGGCGTTGGGAGGAAGGGTCCAGCTCGTCTTCACGAGGCACACGTCGGTGGCCCCCACGCGCTTCACGCGTTGGCTCGCCAGGGGCGCGGACGCGCTGGTGTCGCTCACGAAGCAGATCTCCGACGTCATCGCGCTCCCGTCCACGGTGATTTCTCACGGCATCGACCTCACTCGTTTCCGTCCGCCGGAGGACCGCGACGAGGCCTGGGCCCGGCTCAAGCAGGGCGGCCGTTACGGCATCGGAGTCATCGGCCGCATCCGCAAGGAGAAGGGGCAGGGTGACTTCATCGAAGCCATGAGGCCCCTGTTGCCGAAGCGGCCGGACTGGCAGGCGGTGCTGGTGGGGCTCGCGAAGGGGCCGGACCTGACGTGGGTGAACGGGCTGCGTGAGGGCATCGAGGACCGGGTGCTGCTCGCGGGAGAGCAGTCCCCCATCGAGCCCTGGTACCAGGGCCTGAGCATCCTGGTGCATCCCTCCTACGCGGAGGGCTACTCGCTGGTGCACGTGGAGGCGATGGCGTCAGGCTGCTGCGTGGTGGCCTCGAAGCTGCCGTACCTGGACACCCTCATCGAGCACGGCCGCACGGGCTTCTTCTTCGAGCCCGGAGACGTGAAGGGACTGCGCGACCTGTTGGACGAACTGACCCGCGAACCAGAGCGGGCCCGCCAGGTCGGCCGCAACGCGGAAGAGGAAGCGCGTCGCCGCTGCGGTGTCGAGCACGAAGCCCGCGCGCTCAGCGACCTCTACCACTCGCTGGTGAATCGCTGATGCGCATCCTGCACCTGCTCGCGAGTCCCTTCTGGAGCGGCCCGGCGGAGAACGTCGCGCTGCTGGCCCAGGCCCAGCGCGCCCAGGGCCACGAGGTCACGGTGGCGGTGGACCGCAAGCGCCGGGACATCGCCGCCGAGGAACCCGCCGTCCCCCGGTTCCAGCAACTGGGCCTGCTGGACGAGGGAGGCCTGACGTTGTCCGTGAAGTCTCCGCCCTGGGAAATCTGGAGTGACCTGCGAGCCCTCCGCCGCAGGACGGTGGACGTGGTCCACACCCACTTCACCCATGATCATCTCGTGGCCCGCTGGGGAACGCCAAAGGGAGCAGTGCGGATCCGCTCCATCCACGCGCCGCGCTCGCTGCGGTCGTCCCTGCCCGAAGCCGCCGCCTACACGGTGCCCGCGAGCCACCTGGTGGAGAAGCTCGAAGGCCGGCACCGTCCCGTCCAGGTCCTGCCCGCGCTGGTGGATCCGATGTTCAAGCCGCCAGAGGACCGCAATGCCCTCCGCCGGACCCTGGGCCTGAAGGACACGCACCTGGTGGGAATGATCTCCACGTTCCAGCAGAGCCGCCGTCACGCGCTGGGAGTCGAAGCCTTCGCCGCGTTCCACCAGCAGCGCCCCAAAGCCCGCTTCGTGCTGGTGGGCGATGGGGCCCTGCTTGAAGCGACCCGGACGCAGGTGACGGCGCGGGGCCTCACGGAGCAGGTGACGTTCGCGGGCTACCAGCAGGGCCAGGACTTCGCGAAGTGGCTGCAGGCCCTGGACGAGGTCTGGATCCTCGGCCTGGGAAACGACTGGAGCGCAAGGGCCGCGGCCCAAGCCAGGGCCTGTGGCGTCCGAGTCGTCGCGGTGAACGAAGGAGCGCTCCCGGAGCTGGCGGACGCGAGGGTGGAAGCACCCACGGTGGAAGCCGTCGTCACCGCCGCACTGTCCGGAGCAACAGCGGGGACCCGGCACCCGACGAACGAGCACATCGCCAGGGACATCCTGGCCCTCTACCAGCAGGCTGCGGAGCCCCGGCGATGACCGGCTCACCCACGGCCCTGGAGCGGATCTTCTATCCGCAGGCACCAGAGCCCTGGACCCGTCGTGCCCTCCTGTCGCCGCTCGCGTTGCTGTCCTGGACCTACAGCGGAGCGGTCCGCCTGCGGGGAGCCCTCTACGACTCACGCCTGCTGCGAGCCGAACACATCGAAGGCTTGCGGGTCATCTCCATCGGCAACATCAACGTCGGAGGTACAGGCAAGACACCCGCGGTCCTCCATCTCGCGGAGTTGCTGATCCGCGAAGGGCGCAAGGTCGGCATCCTCACCAGAGGCTACGGCCGGGAGTCCCAGGAGCCGCTCACCTTCACGGGCACCGGGCCCCTGCCCGACGTGACAGAAGCCGGAGACGAGCCCCTGCTGCTCGCGCGCAGGTGTCCCGGAGCCCGGCTCTTCGTGGGAGCGGACCGGGTCGCGGCGGCACTTCGGGCCCGGGATGAGTTCGGCCTGGATACGGTCCTGCTGGATGACGGCTTTCAGCACCGCCGTCTGCACCGTGACGAAGACCTGGTGGTCGTGGACGAAGCCGTGGGCCTGGGCAACGGACAGCTGCTCCCAAGAGGCCCCCTGCGAGAACCACCGTCTGCACTGCGACGGGCCACGCTCCTCTGGCTGAGGGCAGCCTCGGGGGATGCCGCCCCCAATCCATGGCTCGAAACCGTGAGTGCCCCCCGGATCCGGACGCGCTACGGACCCACGGCGTGGTGGGACCCTTCGGGCACCGAGCACGCGACGAACGCGCTCGAAGGAAGGCCGGTCCTGGCGCTGGCGGGGCTGGCCCGGCCCGGAGGCTTCCTGAAGACCGTGACCGCGCTCGGGACAGAGGTCCGGGACGCGGCCCTCTTCCCGGATCACCATCGCTTCAGCGGAGAAGAACTGCGCCAGGTCGAAGCCCGAGCCCGTCAGCAAGGAGCGCTCGTGGTGACGACGGAGAAGGACGCGGTGCGCCTGCCCGCCGGCTTCGAGGCCTGGGTGGTGCGCCTGGGAGTGGAGGTCCTGGAGGGCGAAGCACACCTGAGGCGGGCGCTCGGGCTGGCGGGAGAGACGCGCGACTTGTGAGGGCTGGACCGCTGTGGGACAACCCGCGCCCATGCCCGCGGCCCCGTCTTCACGTCCGGCAGCTTCGTCCTCGCGCCTGCCACTCGCCTTCGCGCGCCGCCGGGTGTTGCTGGTGGGAGACCTGGTCGCCGACCACTACCTCTACGGCCAGACGGACCGCGTGAGCCGCGAAGCCCCGGTGCTCATCGTCCGGTACGAGTCCTCGGAGGTGAAGCTCGGTGGCGGGGCCAACGTGGCCGCCAACGTCCGTGCGCTGTCAGGCCAGGTGACGGCGGTGGGCGCCCTGGGTGTGGATGCCATGGGCAGCGAGCTGCGCAAGCTCTTCGAAACAGCGGACATCCGGCTGCACGCGGTCAGCAGCAGGAGCATCCAGACGGAGACGAAGACGCGCATCCTCGCCGGCGGCATCAGCACCACGAGGCAGCAGATGCTCCGGGTCGACCGGGGCCAACGAGGCCCCCTTCCACCCCGGATGCGCAAGGCGCTCGCCCGTCAGGTGGAGGCCGCGGCGAAGGACGCGGACGCGGTGGTGGTCTCGGACTACGGCGCGGGAGTCGTCAGCGACGAGGTCCGGGTCGTGCTGCGAAAGCTCGCGGCCGACGGCCTTCCGGTCTGCGTGGACAGCCGCTATGCGCTCACGGCCTTCGAGGGCCTCACTGTGTGCAAGCCCAACGAACCAGAGTTGGAAGCGCTCACGGGCCGTCCAGTGCGCACGAAGGAAGATCTCCTGGAGGCCGGCCACGAAGCAGTCCGAAAGCTGGGCTGTCAGGCGCTCCTGGTGACGCGAGGCCGGCATGGCATGGCCCTCTTCGACGCGAAGGGCGGAGTGGACCTGATCCCCGTGCACGGCGCGAAGTCAGCGGTAGACGTGACGGGAGCGGGTGACACGGTCATCGCGAGCTTCGCGCTGTCGCTCGCGGCCGGAGCATCCTTCGGTGAAGCGGCGAGGCTCGCGAACGTAGCGGGCTCGCTGGTGGTGCAGAAGCCCGGCACGGCAACGGTCTCCCGTGAAGAACTCCTCGAAGCATTGCGGAGCCCACGATGAACACCCTGGACAAGCTCCGCCCCCTCGCAGCCATCGCGGAGGAGCGGGAACGCTGGCGCGAGCAGGGCCGCACGGTGGCCCTGGCCAACGGCGTCTTCGACCTGCTGCACGTCGGACACGTCCGGTACCTCGAAGGGGCGAAAGCGCTGGCGGACGTGTTGGTGGTCGCGGTGAACTCGGACGCCTCCACCCGGGCCTACAAAGGACCCGGTCGCCCCCACATCCCGGAGGCGGAGCGCGCGGAGTTGGTCGCGGCGCTGGCCTGCACGGACCGTGTCGTCGTCTTCGACGAACCGAACGTGCGAACCATCATCCGGGCCCTCAAGCCTGACGTGCACGTGAAGGGGACGGACTACACGCCGGACTCCATTCCAGAGGGTGATGAGGTCCGGGCCTACGGAGGCAGGACGGCGGTGGCGGGAGACCCGAAGGACCACAGCACCACGGAGCTGGCCCGCAGGCTCGGGCGCGAAGGCGCGAAGTAGCCCATGCCCCTGGACCCGGTGCTGCGGTCCATCCTGGGCTGTCCCCACTGCAAGGGGCCACTCGAAGAGCACGAAGGCCCTCCGCCCGAAGTCCGCTGCGGCAGGTGCCAGCGGGCCTGGCCCGTGGAAGACGGCGTCCCACGGATGGTGCTCGAACAGGAGCGGTCACTCACCCCGTGAGCGAGGCCCGCTCCGCGACGAACGCTCGGACCTCGTCGGCCACGCGCTGCTCCACCCCTACCCCGGAAGCCCCATCCACGATGGGCGTCAGGTCCACCATCCGGTGAGGGGACACCGCATGGCCCCAGCGCTCCATGTCGATGCGCAGGAAGAACGCCAGCGTGGGAGCACCCACTGCGACCGACAGGTGCATGGGTCCTGTGTTGTTGCAGATGGTGAGGCCCGCGGTCCGCATGAGGGCGGCAAGCTCATCAATGCTCGTCGCGGGAGCCAGCTCCGCCCCCGGAGCGCTGGAGAGTACGGTCCGAGCGAGGGCTTCCTCTCCCGGTCCCCAGGTCACGACAGGCGAGTAGCCCAGCGAAATCAGCTCTCGGGCCGCCGCCGCGAACGCCTCTGCCGGAATGCGCCGCTCACCCAGCCGCCCCCCGGGATTGATGACCGCACGCCGCGAACGTGTCCCGGAGAACGTCGCCAGATAGCCGCGGAACGTCTCGCCCAGCGTCGGCTCCCGGAACGAAAGGCCCTTGGCGACAGCCCCATTCGTCAGGGGCGTCAACAGGTGGGTGCGCTGAACGGCCTCATGCCGGGTATCGGAACGGGCGGGCACGGACACGGACTGCAGCAGCGACACGGGCCAGATGCCCGGTCCAATGACGACCGCCTTCGGTCCTGCCATCCGTGCAATGAGCGCACTCGTCACCGAAGGAGCGCTCCAATTGGCGCAATCCACCACGGTGTCGTAGCCCGCACGACGGAGTGCGCGGATCCCGGGCGCCAGGGGTCCCAGCCACAGCAAGCGCCGGTCGAACGCCAGCACCGCATCCGCGTCAGGGTGTCCCTGGAGGACGCGAGCCACCCTGGCATGCACCAGCACATGCACCTCCGGAGGAGGGTGGACATGCGCCTTGAGGGTCCGCATCAGGGGCGTGGTGAGGAGGGCTTCGCCCACGCGGTTGTCGGGCCGGACGAGCAGGACCTTGCGCGGGTGGGAGAGGGGCGTTCCGGGAGAACGGCGACGTCCGGGGCGCCAGAACAGGAGGGAAGCCAGGAGCGCCAGTGCCAGCTTCGCCCACGTTTCAAGCCGCTTGTGCCACGCCATCGGCGGCGGACCCTACCAGAATTGGGACGGACACAAGACGCTGGCTTGACCTTGGGACGGAAAGCCCCTAGCACCCGGCCCGATGCTCAAGAGCATGACCGGATTTGGTTCGGGCCGCGCCCGTGTCGGGGACGAAGAGGTCTCCGTGGAAGCACGCTCGCTCAACCACAAGTTCTGTGAAGTGAAGGTCCGGCTGCCGCGCGAGCTGTCCGCGCTTGAGCCCGCGCTCGTGAAGCAGGTGAAGGACCGCCTCGCGCGAGGCTCGGTGGAGATCCTGGTGCGCCGGCAGGCCGCCACGGTTTCGGGCAACGTCCCCACGGTGGATGTCGGCCTGGCCCGCGAATACGCGCGCGCCTACCGGGAAGTCGCCGAGGCCCTGGGCCAGTCCGTCGAGGTCGCCTGGTCGCACGTGGCCAACCAGCCGGGAGTCATCCGTCTGGAAGAGAAGGGCGTGGACGTGGAGTCCGCCACCCAGGCCACGCAGACCGCCCTTCAGCAGGCGCTCACGGCCCTCGAGACGATGCGGAACACCGAAGGCGAATCCATCCACACGGACCTGGACGCCCGGATGAAGCTCATCGAGGGTTGGAGCCAGGAGGTCGCCCGGCTCGCGCCTCGGGCTGTCAGTGACTACCAGCAGCGGCTCACCGAGCGTGTCGCGGAGCTCGCGCGTGGCGTCGCGGTGGACCCGCAGCGCCTGGCGCAGGAAGTGGCCCTGTTCGCCGAGCGCACGGACATCGCGGAAGAAGTGACCCGGCTCGCGACGCATCTCGAGCAGTTCCGGCTCCTGATGGCGAGCCCCGAGCCGGTGGGCCGGCGTATGGATTTCCTCGTGCAGGAGATGCACCGCGAGGTGAACACGACAGGCTCCAAGAGCCAGCACGCGGAGATCTCCGCGCGCGTGGTCTCGATGAAGGCCGAGGTCGAGCGCATCCGCGAACAGGTGCAGAACGTCGAATGAACGAACCCTCTGGACTCCAGCCTGGTGTGCTCCTCGTCCTCTCAGCCCCGTCCGGGGCCGGGAAGACCACCCTCGCGCACCGCCTGCTGAAGGAGATGCCGGACGGCATCTTCTCCACCAGCGTCACCACCCGGCGCCCCCGCGGCAAGGAGCAGGAGGGCGTGGACTACCACTTCGTGGGGGTGGCCGCCTTCCAGCAGAAGATTGAACAGGGTGAGTTCGTGGAGTGGGCCGAGGTGCACGGCCACTTCTACGGCAGCCCGCAGTCGGTGGTGGACCAGGCCCGCCAGCGGCGCGGTACGGCCATCTTCGACATCGACGTCCAGGGCGGGCAGGCCATCAAGCGCAAGCACCCCGACGCGGTCCTCATCTTCGTGCTGCCTCCCTCCATGGAAGAGCTGGAGCGGCGCCTTCGGGACCGCCAGACGGATTCGGATGAGACCATCCGCCGCCGGATGCTGGCCGCCCGCTCGGAGATCGAGCGGGGGATCGCGTCCTACGACTACATCGTGGTGAACGACGATATTGAGCGCGCCTATCAGGAGCTGCGCTCGGTGGTGGTGGCGGAGAAGTGCCGGCGGGGGAGGGTGGACCTCTCGAAGCTCCGGTTCGGGAGCTGAAATCCGCCGGGGAATGGCTGGAACGGCCCCGTCGGTTCCCCCTCCACCACGTCGCATCGCGCTGGCGGCCTGCATCAAATTTCTTGCGCCGCCCGATCGCCTGATGGATAAGCCGCACACCTCGCGGCGACACGCAGGCGTCACTCCGGTGGCACCTGGCTGACGAGGTGGTGGTGACGAGAAGTTGACTTTCTCCGATCCGATTCTTAGATGGTTGCCGCAGCAGGACAGTGATCAGCGGGCGTTGAAGGTGCTGGAGCGGGTTGCCGCCTCATGGGAGGCGGAGCTGATGGCGGTGGCAGCGGGGAATTGGAAGTAGCGGTAAGGCGGTTGACACAAGACGCGGCGGTGGTAGAAGCCGCGCCTCTCACCTCGAAGCCCGCGCACTGGCGCGGAAGGCACTTCGGGGGGAGCGCAGGACCGACAAGGAAATAGGGCAGTCAACGAGCGAGTTGACAGCGAACGCGGCGAAGAGATAGAAGCCGCGCCCCACCGAAGAAGCAGCAGTCCGGCAGGCAACAAGCGGACGGCAAGCGGTGAGAGAAGCTGACAGCAAGCGGTTGACAGGGAAGGCGGCGCTGAAGTAGAAGCCGCTCCCCTTCGAAAAGAAGCGGCGAAAGTCACTGGACGGCGCCGACGAGATTCGAAGC
>NZ_RAWK01000259.1 GCF_003612165.1 Corallococcus aberystwythensis
GCTGCCCCGTGCGCGCCTTCACCCAGCCGACCACCGCGTGCACGTCCTGGACGACCTCGTGCGAACCCACCAGCGGCCGGCCCTTCGCGGGCGTGCTCATGGCCAACGGCCGCGTGGAGCCGCCATAGCCGCGAGCATCCAGCAGGTACACCGCGTGCCCCGCGCGAGCGAGCTCCGCCGCGAGTGAGCCGCCCTCCACGGGCAGGTCGAACGAGGCCCGCCCCGGCACCCGCGCGCCGTGCAACAGGATGAGCGGCGGAAGGTTCGCCACCTGCATGCCGGTGTCCTTCACCTCGCGGACGGACACCTCGATGCCCTCCTCCGACGGCACCAGGAACTCCGCGCGCGTCACCTCCGCCCGCGCGCCCGCCCCGAACAACGCGCCCAGCATCACCAGGGTCCGGACCACCGCCGCGCCTTCGCGTTGCATGCCCACCTTGCCCTCCCGCTTCTTCCGTCCGCCGCGCGCGATCCTGCCAGGAGCCCCGCGCGGGCACACCTCCCCGTGCAACTCTTGCCGTCCGTGCAAGCCTTGCCGGGCCCCAGGCCCCCCGGACACGCAAGGCTTGCCGTCCCTCGCGGGCCTCCTCCGGCACGCCCCCTGGGACGCGGTGTTGGCATCCCTGTTGCTCATGCTCCGTCACGTTCCCCGCTGGCGACCCGGCCGGGACGAACCCCGGCCAGCAGGACGCACCGCTGGCATTCCTTGAACGACGAACGGAGAAACGACATGCACACGAATCACTTCGCGCGGAAGCTGTTCCTGGCGGCGCCCCTGTGCCTCTTCGCGGTGGGCTGCGGTGGCGACCCGATGATGGACGAGGCCATGGCCGGCGAGGCCGCGGCGGGCGAGGCCGTCACCGAGACCGCCGCCCCGGCAGTTCCGGAGGACGCGTCCCTGGGCACGAGCGAGCAGGCCATCGGCCTGGGTGGGACCTACTGGTGGGGCACCGCCGCCAACGGCCTCACGTCCACGGCCATCGGGACGGCCACGAACCGGACCTGCTTCCTGTCCGGCATCCAGGGCAACCTGAAGGGCACCAGTTGGGCCGGCGCGGGCGTGTTCCAGTACGCCGGCAACTGGGAGATCTTCGTCAACCACTCCAACAGCAAGGCGCTGAGCACGGGCGTCCAGTGCATCAACACCGCCACCAACCGGACCCCGGAAATGTCCTGGTACGACGGCCAGGCGGCGAAGCTGCTGGGCGCGGTGACGGCGGACCGCCGCTGCTTCCTCACGCAGGTGGAGGCGGCCGGCGGCTTCACGGCCAACGCCGACTACGCCCGCGTCTGGAATGACGGCTACAACTGGTACCTGGGCGGCAACCTGGGCGCGTCCGGTGGCGCGCGCGCCATCTGCGTGGACGTTCCCTCGGATGCGGGCGGCTGGCTGTGGATCGCGGGCAACCCGGGCACCTTCACGCACAACATGGCCTACAACCCTGGCGGCGTGGCCTGCATGCTGTCCGGCATCGGCGGCAACTTCAGCACCAGCAACTACAGCGACGGCGTGTCCATCGACTACAACAGCGGCACCCGCTACTGGGAGATGACCGTCTCCAACAGCAAGCGCGGCTGGGGCAACTGCGTCAAGTAGCCCCGCGGCCCTGCGAAGCAACTGTCCGTTTCGCGCGGGGTGGAGGGGGCCCGTCGCGAAACGGATGGCGCATCGCCAGCGTGTGTGGTGTCACTTCCGGCCCGGGCGCGAAGCACCGCCTGCTCTGGAGGTCACGCACGCCATGCAAGACGTTGACATCAAGACCGCGGATGGAGTGATGGACGCGAAGCTGTTCCAGCCGGAAGGCTCGGGACCGTGGCCCGCGGTCATCATGATTCCGGATGCCTTTGGCATCCGGCCCGTCTTCGAGGACATGGCCCGGCGCCTGTCGAAGTCCGGCTACGTCGTGCTGCTGCCCAACGTGTTCTACCGGGAAGCCCCCGCGTCGAAGCTGGAGCTTAAGGGCACCTTCCATGACGAGGTGTTCCGAAAGCGCATCTACGCCCTCATCGGCACGCTGACGCCGGACCGGCTGAAGGCGGACGCGGGCGCGGAGCTGGACTTCCTCTTCCGCCAGCCCTCCGTGAAGGGCCCCAGGGCGGGCGTGGCCGGCTACTGCTTCAGCGGCGGCATCGCCGTGCGCATGGGCGCGGACTTCCCGGACCGCATCGGCGCGGTGGCGTCGTCCCACGGCGGACGCCTGGCCACGGACTCGCCGGACAGCCCCCACCGCCTGGTGAACCAGGTGAAGGCGGAGCTGTACTTCGGCCACGCGGACCAGGACAACTCCATGCCCGCGGACGCCATCCGCACGCTGGAGGCGGCGCTGAAGGACGCGGGCGTGAAGTACCGCTCGGAGCTCTACCCCGGCGCGCAGCACGGCTACTCGGTGCCGGGCACGCCCCAGTTCAACGCGGAGGTCGCGGAGACGCACTGGACCCGGCTCGAGGACCTGTTCAGCCGCACGCTGAAGGCCTGAGCCCCAGCCCGATGTCCGCGATGCGCCAGCGGTTGCTCTCCATCTTCGGCGGCTCGGTGGGCAACCTCATCGAGTGGTACGACTTCTACGTCTACTCGGCGTTCTCGCTGTACTTCGCGCCGGCGTTCTTCCCGGACGCGGATCCGGTGGTCCAGCAGCTCAACACCGCCGGCGTGTTCGCGCTGGGCTTCCTCATCCGGCCGGTGGGCGGCTGGCTGATGGGGCTCTACGCGGACCTCCAGGGCCGCAGGTCCGCGCTGACATTGTCCGTCACCCTGATGTGCCTGGGCTCGCTGGTCATCGCCGTGTGCCCCACGTACGCGCGCATCGGCGTGACGGCGCCCATCGTGCTGATTCTCGCGCGGCTGCTCCAGGGCCTCTCCCTGGGCGGCGAGTACGGCACCAGCGCCACCTATTTGAGCGAGGTGGCCACCTCCCGCCACCGGGGCTTCTACAGCTCCTTCCAGTACGTCACGCTCATCATGGGCCAGCTGCTGGCCACGCTGACGCTGCTGGTGTTGCAGCGGCTGGTGTTGACGGGCCCGCAGCTGGAGGCCTGGGGCTGGCGCATCCCGTTTGGCATTGGCGCGGCGCTGGCCATCTTCGGCTTCTACATGCGGCGCAACATGGTGGAGACGGAGGCCTTCACCCGCGAGGCCGCGAAGCCGTCCGGGCACCACCCCATGCGGGAGCTCTTGCGCCACCCGAAGGAGATCGCCGTCGTGGTGGGGCTCACCATGGGCGGGACGTTGGCCTTCTACACGTACACCGTCTACATGCAGAGATTCCTGGTGAACTCCGTGGGGCTGACGCGGGACCAGGCCACGCTCATCTCCGCGGGCTCGTTGTTTCTCTACATGCTGTTCCAGCCGGTGTTGGGCTTCGTCTCCGACAAGGTGGGGCGCAGGCCGGTGTTGATGGGGTTCGGCATCCTGGGGACGCTGTGCACCGTGCCGCTGCTCACCGCGCTGACGCGGACGAAGGACGCCTTCACCGCGTTCATGCTGGTGCTCGCCGCGCTGGTCATCCTGTCCGGCTACACGTCCATCAACGCGGTAGTGAAGGCGGAGCTGTTCCCCGCGCGCATCCGGGCGCTGGGCGTGGGGCTGCCCTACGCGCTGACGGTGTCCCTCTTCGGTGGCACCGCGGAGTACGTGGGCACGCGCCTGAAGCTGGCCGGGCATGAGGCGTGGTTCTTCTGGTACGTCACGGCCTGCATCTTCTGCTCGCTGCTCGTCTACACCGTGATGCCGGACACCCAGCGACACAGCCGCATCGACGCCGTCTCCGACACCGCGCTCTGAGTCACTGGACGCGGGTGGCCTTCAGGTCGCACAGGGGCCGCCAGCGCTGGCCGTCATCCGACTGCTCCCAGTGGATGTCCATGGCGTGGTTGCCGCCGCCGAAGGTGACTGTCACGCGCTCGTGCGGGCCGGCGAAGAACCAGACGCCGTCCTGCTGCTCGCCGCCCTCGTAGACGCGCGCGTAGCCCATGTTGTCGAACTGGTGCATCCGGTAGCGCTGCGTCACCGGGTCGAAGCCGAGGATGCGCGTGCTCTCCAGGCGCTCATTCCCGAAGCGCATTACCCCGCGGTGACCCAGGAAGAACCCACCGGGCAGCCAGGCGTAGTGCTCCTCCGCCGTGGCCTGTGCGCCGACATGGGGCCCGGAGGCCTCGCCCAGCACGCCTTCCGCCCTCCATTCTCCAGCGAAGACCTCCAGCCGTTGCTGCTCGGGCCCCAGCCTGGGCACGGGCTCCTGCGTGGGTGGACGGTCCTCGCGCGACGGTTCCATGTGCATCAAGGTGAGGAGCCAGGAGCAGTGCGGCAACCTCCAGGCCCGCTTCTGACGCTGGGAGTCAGGAGGGGGGTGATTGGCGTCCGTGCGCGGCCGGGTGCGAGGATGACGCTCCGCCCACCATGCGCACCGCCACCGCCCGTCCCCTCCCCGAGGCCGTCGTTCCCGAGGCCCCTGTCGTCCCGTTCGTCCAGCCCGCGGCCCGGCTCATGGCCCACGCCGCGGCCTGGCTGATGCTGGTGGGCCTGCTCACCGGCGGCTACGTCTCCGCGGCGATGACGGGCAAGGTGCCGGCGGATCCGCACATGGCGCTCGCCGCGCACCTGAACGCGCTGATGGGCACGTTCTTCCTCCTGGGCGTCGCGTGGACGCTGCCCATGCTGCGCTATGGCCCCGTGGGGCAGCGGCGGCTGGCCTGGGCGGTCATCGTCGCCAACTGGGCCAACTGGGGCATCACCTGCGTGAAGGCGTGGCTGCGCGTGTCCGGCGTGGACCTCATCGGGCAGCCCGTGAACGACGCCGTGTTCGGCGCGCTCACCCTGTCCGTGGTGCTGCCCGCGCTCATCGCCGCCGGCGCATGGGTGTATGGCTTCCGCCGCGCCGGGGCGCGCTGACCTCGGAAGGCCGTGTGGCGACCAAGAGCCTCCGGACCCTGAGCCTTCGGGTGGTAGCCACCCTCGCGCTGGCAGGCGCGGGCTGTAGCAGTAGCGGGCACACCAGTGCCAATAATGCCCAGCCCAGCACCACCGCGGTGTACCTGGCCCAGGCGCAGTGCGGCCCCCAGGACTCCACCATCAGCTGCTGTGTGAAGACATACCCGGGCAACCCTGCTCGCTGTGGGGCGACGGAGCTGGAGGCGGAAGACATCCTCCTCTTCGCCAGGGCCGCCGAGGAGCTCTCCCGGGATCTTCCGGAGTGGAAGCGAGCCTGCCTGGAGACGTACGTGCAATGTCAGGAGGACCACTGGACGGGGTCCTGCTACGACTGCTTCCGGTACTGCGAAGGACAGCAGGGCGACTGGCCCCGCGACAAGTGCCGGAAAAGAAAGGGCCGGCATTGAGCATGTCCGAGGACATCGACTGGGACCCGGTGCGGCAGCTGGCCTCACGCGTGGAGGCGGGCGAGCCCCTGGTGCTCACCCCGGCCGTGCGCGACCTGCTGCTGCGCACGGCCCGGCAGGTGGCCATCCCTGAGCCCGACGCGCAGGCCGCCGTCCAGAACGCAGCCACCGCGACCGCGCTGCTCCGTGAGGCGCGAGGACGGATCCGCGACGGTTCCATCAGGCTGAACATCACGGAGATGCGGGCGAGGGACCTCGCGCGAGCAGGCGACAAGGCCGGAGCGCGGAAGCTGCTGGAAGACCTGCTCGCCGTAGAGGCGGTGCCGCTCTACCGCGAGCTGGCGGAGATTGCGCTGGAAGACCTGGACGACGCTGAAGGCTGACCTCAGAAGGCCGTGTGGCGACCAAGAGCCTCCGGACCCTGAGCCTTCGGGTGGTAGCCACGCTCGCGCTGGCAGGCGCGGGCTGTAGCAGTAGCGGGCACACCAGTGCCAATAATGCCCAGCCCAGCACCACCGCGGTGTACCTGGCCCAGGCGCAGTGCGGCCCCCAGGACTCCACCATCAGCTGCTGTGTGAAGACACACCCGGGCAACCCTGCTCGCTGTGGGGCTACGGAGCTGGAGGCGGAAGACATCCTCCTCTTCGCCAGGGCCGCCGAGGAGCTCTCGCGCGACCTTCCGGAGTGGAAGCGGAATTGCCTGGAGACGTACGTGCAATGTCAGGAGGACCACTGGACGGGGTCCTGCTACGACTGCTTCAGGTAGTACTGCGAGGGACAGAGGGGCGAGTGGCCGGACGACAGGTGCCGTCCGAAGAGGAAGAGGCGCTGAGCATGTCCGAGGACGTCAACTGGGATGAAGTGCGCGCTCTCGCCGCCCGCGTAGAGGCGGGCGAGGCATTGGTGCTCACTCCGGATGTGCGTGAGTTGCTGCTGCGCACGGCGCGCGAGGTGGCCATTCCCGACGCCGACGCACAGGCAGCCCTCCAGGACATCACCACCGCGACGGCCCTGCTCCGCGAGGAGCGCGGACGGATCCGCGACGGCTCGATGCGGATGATGTCGGCGAGGTCCGAAGCCCGAAAACTTCGGCAGGCGGGAGACATCGCTGGCGCCCGGCGGGTGATGGAAGACCTGCTCGCCGTAGAGATCGTGCCGCTCTACCGCGAGCTGGCGGAGATAGCGCTGGAGGACCTGGACGACGCTGAAGGCTGACCTCAGAAGGCCGTGCGGGTGAGCGCGATGTCCGCGTTCGCCCAGGCCGTCTCGAAGCGCTGACGCGCGGCGGAGGCTTCGGCCGTCCGGCCCTGCCCCTTCAGCGACTGCGTGAGCCCGAAGAGCGCCCAGCCGTTGCCGGGGTTGCGGCGCAGGTCCTCCCGGTAGACGGCCTCCGCGGCCCGGTACTGCTTCGCGTCCAGCAGCGCCGCGCCCTGGTAGTGACGCACGGGATAGAACCAGTCGTTGGGCTCCGAGTACGCCAGCTCGTCCGCGGCGCGCACCGCGTCGTCCCAGCGTGACAGCGTGTCGGAGCAGCCCTGACGCTCGGCGATGGAGGCGTCGAGCACACGGGCCGCCACGTCCAGCACGCCCTTCGCCGAGTTGTTTCCGGCGGTCAGGGTGTCCGGAACGCTCGCAGCCAGCTTCACCAACTCCTCGTGCTCCTCGCGCGCCTGCTTGAACTCACCCTTCGCGGCGAGCGCGAGCCCGTGCGCGTGCAGCCACATCCCCGTCAGCACCGGGTACTTCGCGTCCGGCCGGGGCTCCTTGAGCAGGTCATCGAAACGGCCGAAGCGCACCATCGCGAGCAGCGGCTCCGAAACGAAGAAGTCCATGCCGGGCATCGCCGACAGCATCTCCGGCGGGAGCACGCCCGAGGACTCGCGCGCGGCGCGGATGGACTCCTCGCGCCGGCCCTCCATGGACGAGGAGAACGAGAGGAAGCCCCAGTTGTGGGCGAGGTACATCGGGTAGTACCCGATGGGCTCCACCTTGCGCAGATAGGCATTGTCCGCCTGGACGGCGCGGCGGTTGCTCTCCGAGGCGTCCGCGTACCGGCCCACCCGCTGATAGATGTGCGCCGGCATGTGCACGACATGGCCCGCTCCGGGCATCAGCCCCGGCAGCCGGTCCGCGGAGGGCAGCGCGCGCTCGGGGTGCTCCGAGGCCTCGATGGCGTGGATGTAATAGTGATTGGCGCCGGGATGATCAGGCGCGCGCGCGAGCACCGCCTCCAGCCGGGAGACAATCTCTCCCGTGCCCGGCTGCGGCTTGCCCTCCAGCGTCCACAGCTTCCACGGGTTCAGGTTCATCAGGGACTCGGCGAAGAGCACCTGCACGTCCATGTCGTCCGGGAAGCGCTTCGCCACGTCGCGCATGGCGTTGGCGTAGGCCTGGGAGAAGGGCTTCATCTGCTCGGGCGTGCGGGACTCCGGCCCGCCGTAGCGCCGGGACAGCGCGCCGATGAGCGCCTGCTCCTTGGGAGTCACCGTGGGGGCGAGCGCCTGGGCCCGTTGCAGGGCCGTCCATGCGGTCGCGGCCCGGTCCGGCAGCATGGGCACGTTGTAGTTGGGCCCCAGCACCAGCGCGGTGCCCCAGAAGCACATGGCGCAGGACGGATCCAACTGCGCGGCGCGGGCGAACGAGCGCGCGGCCTCGTCATGGTTGAAGGCATACGTCAGCCGCAGGCCCTGGTCGAAGAAGGCCTGCGCTTCAGGCGACCGCGTCGTCACCTTGCGCTGGTAGTCCCCCAGGTCGTCGAAGAGGACGGCCCCCTGGGCGAGCGACGTCAGGCTCGAAAGCGCGGACGGGTTGCCATGCGCCCCGTGAGCAGCCGCGCCTGCTTCCGGTGGGCTGGCGTCCTGGGCCCTGGCGAACACGCCGGGCGCCATCAAGGACGGAATGAGGATGAACAGGAGTTGCGCGCGCATGAGGCCCCCCCGGCCTGCGGTCTCCCAGCAACGGTGGGGGGACTTCGTGCGCGCGGCAATCCGCCCGGGCGGGGTGTCAATCCAACGATGAACCCCCTGCCCGGGACGCGTCCTGCCCCGAAGCGCCTACTTCTCCAGGTCGCCGACAATCTTCCCGAGCGGCGACGGGGTGCCCATGAGCTTCTGGAACCGGCCGCGGTCATCCGAGCCCGCGTCGAAGTTCTCGAAGTTCGCCTGGTTGCTGTTCGCGCCGGGCCGGAAGCCGGAGTAGTCCTGGCGCGCGGGCAGCCCGTGCTCGGCGCGGATGGCGTTCTCCGTGGGGGCATTGGGCATGCGCGGCGTGGGGCGCAGGCCCACGGTCTCGAACTCCTCCCGCAGCTGCAGGCGCGTCTCCACGGTGTCCTTCATCGCGCCCGAGTGGCTGGGGTAGCGCTTGAAGACATCCGCGTCCGCGTGCTTGCTGGCGGCCAGGGGGCTCACCTGCACGCCATTGGCGGCGCGCCAGGCGTGCACGGACTCGTGGCCCAGGCTGTTGAAGCGCTGGCCGGGGTCCTGCTCGTTGTAGTTGATGCGGCTGGCCTGGCCCGCGCTGGCCTGGCCGTCGTAGCGGTACGCCGGACGCAGCGACTGGAGCGTGCCGTCGTGGCGCGGGCGGTGCGACATGGGCATGGACTCATTGCGGCCGGAGTAGATGTCCGCCACCGTCAGCGGCTTCTGCGCGGTGCCCGTCGCGCCGGGGTTCAAGTGCGGCGTGCGGCCGTTGAGGTCCGTCAGCATCTGGTTGCCCACGGGACGGCTCATCAGCTTGTGCGTGGAGTTGCGCGCGTCCTGCGTGAAGTCCGCGAAGTCCGCGCCGGACTGCTTGCTGTCACGGCGGGTCCGGATGCCCGACAGGTCCGGGTGCACCACGCCGTGGTCCGCGGGCTTGAGGTTGTTCTTGCCGGCCTGCAGCTCCGTGGCCGTGGGCGCCTTCGGCTTCGACACCGTCTCCAGCTTCGGGGGCGCGCTGGGGCTGCGCGTGCGGGAGCCAGAGGACAGGGACGGCGCGGAGAAGGAGGAGGAGCGCAGCTTCATGGAGGGCCTCGGATGCGGATGACGTGTGCCCCTCCCTAGAGCAACCGTCGTGCCGTCCCGGGGACACATGCATCCCTCGTGATTCCGGGAGGTTGCCCGGGCCCTGGGCCTGTTCCTGATGACTGGCGTCGGGTGCCTGATGTCTGCCGTCACCAGGGGCTCGGCCTGGGTCGGGACAGCGGTGTTGAATGGGGTTTCCCAGGAAATCCCCCTGCACTGCCGCGGGGCCCCCCCTGGGAGGAAAGAGCACCGCCGTCATGTCCTCGCCCCGCCGAAGCCTGTCCTGGAGCGTCGCCGTCCTGCTGTCCTTCGCGGCCACCCTGTCCTTCGCGGAGCCGTCCGCGCCGACCCTGGAAATGGCCGGGCAGGCGGTGTGCGCGGCCACGGAATCCGACGAGGCCCTGTCCTCCGAGCCCACGTCCGAAGAGGCCGCGGGCCTCGTCTGTTTCGCCGTCCGGTGCTCCTCCGAGGACGACTGCTGGAACGCGTGTCCCAATGCGCGCTCCGTGGCGTGTACGCGCACCGTCTGCTCCTACCAGCTCCCGGGTGGTGGCGGCGGGGGTGGCCCGACGTGCCCGTCCACCCGCTGCATCGACGACTCGGATTGCGTCTGCGGCACCGCGCAGGGGTATTGCAACAACCGCGCGTGTGCCTATTAGAAGCTCATCGCGATGAGGGGGATGGAAGGGCGGGGCTGCCACTGCCGCGAGCGCATCCCGTCGCGGCGGGCCTGGAGGTCCCGCAGTTCCGTCTCCAGCTGGGTCTTCTCCTGGACGAGCGCGTCGCGCCGGGCCTTGTTCTCCCGCGCGATGCGCCCTCCCCGGCTGAAGCCCGTGACGATCATGACCACGCCCACGACACCGACGACCGTCAGGGGCACGCCAAGGAGGAGTCTCAGTTCCCGGTCCGTCCCGGTCTCCATCAAGCCGTCAATGATCAGCGGAACGCCGAGGAGCAGTGCCGCGGCCATGATGAAGCCAAAGGTCGTCATGACCTTCGAGCTGCGGGGACGACCCAGCCGGATGCCGTCGATCTCCTCCTGGAGCAGGCCCACCCGCTGCGTCAGCTCCTGGATGCGCGCGTCCAGGCCGCCGTCCGGGAAGGCGGTCGCGGGGGAGGGAACCTCCTCCTCCGCACCGGCCGCCGGAGCCTGCGCCACCAGCAGCCGCGCGGAGTGCGCGGGTCCCTCATCCGGCGTCAGCAGCGACAACGAGGAGGACGCGGGCGCGGAGGACAGCAGCACGGCGGCGAGCAGCGACAGCATGAGGGCACTCCTTCCGAGGACGGCTGGGCGCACGACACTAGCACCCACGCCTTCCCCGGAAGGTCCGCCCTGCCCCGCCCGTCCTGAGGGCTCAGCGCGTCTTGGCCTTGGCGCGCTTCACCTTGTTGGCCTGCTTGCCCAGGGCGGTGCGGGTGCTCTTGGGCAGCTTCTTCAGCGTGCCCTTCCGCTTCGCCGCGGTCGCGGCCTTCTTGATGTTCTTGCGCCCGGCCGCGCGTTGCTTGCTCGTCGCCATGGAGAGCCTCCTCGCAGGTGTTGCCGTGAAGGTCCGTCTCGCCGCCCCCTTCGGCAATGCGCCCGCCGCGTCCGCCCGCCTTGAGGGGTAGACGGACGGGCGGCACTCCACGCTGGCTATAGTCCAACGCCCGATGAAGAAAGCTCGCGCCGCGCACCTCACCCTCGATGACTTCCTTCCCTATCGCCTGTCGGTCGCGGACAACGTGGTGAGTCAACGCATCGCCCGTGTGTACGCGGCCGAGGACGGCCTCTCCACGCAGGAGTGGCGCCTCATCGCCGTGCTGGGCGAGGACGGCGAGCGCTCGCAGCTGGAGCTCGTCCGGCGCACGCGGATGGACAAGGTCCCCGTGAGCCGTGCCGCGCGCTCGCTGGAGGAGCGCGGGTTGGTGCGGCGCGCCACGAGCCAGAGCGATGCCCGTTCGCGGCGCCTGACGCTGACTGCCTCGGGCCGCAGGCTCTACCAGCGGGTGGCCCCCGCCGCGCTCGAAGCGGAGGCGGAGGTGCTCGCGGAGCTGTCATCCTCCGAACGCGCGGTGCTGCGCTCGCTCCTGGAGCGTGTGGAACGCGCCGCCATCCGGGCCCTCAAGCCCGGCCCCTGAGCCTTGCCGCGTTGGTTACATCTGTTACTATTTCAGGTGCCATGGAAAACGTCCGCCACCTGACAGGCTTTGGGAATGAGCACGCATCGGAAGCTGTCGCCGGTGCGCTCCCCGTGGGCCAGAACACGCCCCAGCGCGTCGCCTTCGGCCTCTACGCCGAGCAGCTCTCCGGCACCGCGTTCACCGCGCCGCGCGGCGTGAACCGGCGCACGTGGCTCTACCGGCTGCGGCCCAGCGCGGGCCACCCGGCGTACCGGCCCGTGGAGGCGCGCACGCTGCGCAGCGGACCGTTCCGGGAGGTGCCCCCGTCGCCCAACCGGCTGCGCTGGAGCCCGGCGCCCATGCCCACCGCGCCCACCACCTTCCTGGAGAGCCTCTTCACCCTGGGCGGCAACGGTTCTCCGGCCGAGGGCGCGGGCGCGGCGGTGCACCTCTACGCGGCGACGGCGTCCATGACGGACACGGCGTTCTTCAACGCGGACGGCGAGCTGCTCATCGTCCCGCAGTCGGGGACGCTGCGCATCGTCACGGAGCTGGGGGTGCTGGAGGTTCCGCCCGGTCACGTCGCGCTCATCCCGCGCGGCATGCGCATGCGGGTGGAGCTGCCCGGCGGTCCCGCGCGCGGCTACATCTGTGAGAACTACGGCGCGGCGTTCCGGCTGCCGGAGCTGGGGCCCATCGGCTCCAACGGCCTGGCGAACCCGCGCGACTTCGTGGCGCCGCATGCGGCGTATGAAGACGTGGAGCGCCCCACCCGCGTGGTGCAGAAATTCCAGGGGAACCTCTGGGAGACGACGCTGGACCACTCGCCGTTCAACGTCGTCGCGTGGCACGGCAACTACGTGCCGTACACGTACGACCTGGCGCGCTTCAACACCATCAACACGGTGAGCTTCGACCACCCGGATCCGTCCATCTTCACGGTGCTCACGTCGCCCAGTGACACGCCGGGAACGGCGAACTGCGACTTCGTCATCTTCCCGCCCCGGTGGATGGTGGCGGAGCACACCTTCCGGCCGCCCTGGTTCCACCGCAACGTGATGAGCGAGCTGATGGGCCTGGTGCACGGCGTCTACGACGCCAAGGCGGACGCGTTCCTGCCCGGCGGCGCGTCGCTCCACAACTGCATGAGCGCCCACGGCCCGGACCGCAAGACGTACGAGGCGGCCGTCGCCGCGGAGCTGACGCCGAAGAAGATCGACAACACGCTCGCGTTCATGTTCGAGACCCGCTGGGTCATCGCGCCCACGCGGCAGGCGATGGAGAGCCCCGCCCTCCAGGCGGACTACGACGCCTGCTGGGCGGACCTGCCCAAGGCGAAGCTGCCGTCCACGGGAGGCGGCCAACCATGAAGCTCGCCTCTCTGGACGTGGGACGGGACGGGCGGCTCGTCGTCGTGACGAAGGACCTCTCCCGGTACGCGGAGGCCTCCGCCATCGCGCCCACCCTCCAGGCCGCGCTGGATGACTGGGACCGCCACGCGCCGGACCTGCGCGCGCTGTCGGAGCGGCTGGAGCGCGGGGAGCTCAAGTCGGATCGCTTCAACCCCATCTGGTGCGCGGCGCCCCTGCCTCGCGCCTACCAGTGGGCGGACGGCTCCGCGTACGTGAACCACGTGGAGCTGGTGCGCAGGGCGCGCGGCGCGGAGCTGCCGCCGTCCTTCTGGACCGACCCCTTGATGTACCAGGGCGGCTCCGACGGCTTCCTGGGGCCGTGTCAGCCCATCCCGCTCGCCGACGAGGCGTGGGGCTGCGACATGGAGGGTGAGGTCGTGGTGGTGACGCGCGACGTGCCGCTGGGCGCCACGCGCGAACAGGCCCTGGGCGCTGTCGTGCTGGTGGGGCTGGTCAACGACGTGTCGCTGCGCAACCTGATTCCGGCGGAGCTGGCGAAGGGCTTCGGCTTCTTCCAGTCCAAGCCCGCGTCGGCGTTCTCGCCGGTGTTCGTCACGCCGGACGAGTTGGGAACAGCGTGGCGGGACGGCAAGCTGCACCGCCGCCTGGAGGTCTTCCTCGACGGCGAGCCCTTCGGCCGCGCGGACGCGGGCGTGGACATGACGTTCGACTTCGGCACGCTGGTGGCGCACGCGGCGAAGACGCGAACCCTCGGTGCGGGCACCATCGTGGGCTCCGGCACGGTGTCGAACCGGGGCCCGGACGGCGGTCCCGGCAAGCCCGTGAAGGACGGCGGCGCGGGCTACTCGTGCATCGCGGAGGTGCGCGTGGTGGAGACGCTCCGGGACGGCGCGCCGAAGACGCCCTTCCTCAAGCGAGGCAACCAGGTGCGCATCGAGATGCGGGACGACGCTGGCCGCAGCATCTTCGGAGCCATCGACCAGGTGGTCGGTGAAGCGGATGGCAAGTCCCCGGACCGCGCCTCGCATCGCGATGCGTGACGGCGGGTAGCCCGGGGCCTGGAGCGATGCGCGGTGGAGGGTGCCCCCGGTGAGCGTCAAGGTAGTTGTCGCGTGAGAGGGTTCAGCCGATGCGCTTCATCTCCTGCACTGCCGGGGTGAGGTTCGGAGAGGGGCCGAGACGGACAGGGCCCATCGGCGTCCAGTCGCGCGTGT
>NZ_RAWK01000025.1 GCF_003612165.1 Corallococcus aberystwythensis
GGGTGTTGGTTCGTTATGGGTGGCGCGACCTGGGTGCGCGTCCGTTGTTCTTTCCAGCGCTGAGCCTCTTGCTCGGCGCCCTTTGGCCAACCGGAACAGAGAGCTTCGCCGGGGTATTTCTCCTCTGCGCGCTTTGTCTGGGAGGGCTGGGCATGGCGCTCGGTCCGCTGCCTGGAGCGCACCTGGCGGTGCTGGGCGCGCTGGCCCTGACGGGCGCGGGGCTTTCCGGTCTTGAAGCGCGGGTCGACGTGCCGCCCTCTCTGAGGGAGGGCGGCGGCGCGGTGCTCGAGGGAGAGTTGGAGCGCGTGGAGCGCTTCGACGGAGCCGTCCGCCTGCGGCTCGCGGTGGCCCGGGCAGGGTCCATTCCAGACTCCCTGGTCGCGGCCCGCTTTCGTGCCAGCCTTTCCGGGCGGGGTGAAGGTCTGGAATTGCAACCCGGGCAGCGCGTGCGGGTGGAGGCGCGGCTCGCACCGGATGCCCCGCCTTCGAATCCGGGCGAGCGGGACTTCGCGTCGTCGCGGCGGCGGCAGGGCGTGGCCTTCACGGGCGGGTTCGTTCCGGGGCGCGTGCTGGTGCTCTCCCCTGCCCCTTCGTGGCGGCTCGCGCTGGAGGACGTGCGGGGACGGCTGACGACGGCGGTGCACGCGGTGGCGCCTTCACCCGACGCGGCGGCGCTGTTCCTCACGCTGGCCGCCGGACAGCGCGCGGACCTGGACGCGGCCTGGGAGGATGCGTTCTCGCGGGCGGGGCTCGCGCACGTGCTCAGCGTCAGCGGGCTGCATGTGGCGGCGCTCGCGCTGATGACGCTCGCGTTGCTGCGGCGGGGCCTGGTGCGGCTGGGCGGGAGATGGCGGACGCGGGAGGCGCGGCGGTGGGCGGCTCCGGCGGCGGTGCCCTTCGTCTGGGCCTACGTGGTCTTCACGGGCAACCAGGCGCCCGCGGTGCGCTCGGCGGTGATGGCCACGGCGGTGCTGCTGGGCCTGGCGCTGTGGCGGCGCGCGGATGGGCTCAATGGGCTGTCGCTCGCGGCGCTGGTGCTGGTGGCCTGGGCGCCTTCCAGCGTCGTGGACCTGTCACTGCGCCTGTCATTCCTCGCGGTGCTGGGGCTGGTGCTGCTGTCGCCCGCGCTGCGCGAGGCCCTGCCCCTCGCCCCGCCGGATCCCTCCGAACCGCGCCGGCTCAAACGGTGGGCCGCCCAGGCGCGCGAGACGGTGGCGCAGACCCTGTGCGCCAGCGCGGCGGCGACGCTCGTGGGGTTGCCCGTGGTGGCGGCGGCCTTCGGCCGGGTGAGCCTGGCGGGGCTCGTGTCCAACATCGTGGCCCTGCCCCTGTGCGGCGTGCTCACCGGGCTCGCGGCGGGCGGTGCGGCGCTCTTCGTCGGGGTCCCCGTGGTGGCGACCCCGGTGCTGTGGGCGGGGGCCTGGGCATCGGAGCTGCTGCTCATGCTGACGCGGGGCTTCGCGGCCGTGCCCTTCGCGGCGGTAGAGGTGCCTGGCCTGGGACCGTGGCTTGGCGGGGCGTACGCGGTGGGGCTGGGAGGCTGGGCGCTGGGAGTGGGACGCTGGCGTTGGCTGGGCGTGCTCGTTCCGGGCACGGTGCTGGGCGCCTTGCTGCTGCCCGTGCTCGCTCCGGAGCCCGCGCTGCGCATCACCTTCCTTTCGGTGGGCCAGGGAGACGCGGTGGTGCTGCGCTCCCAGGGGCACCATGCGCTGGTGGACGCGGGTGGCGTTCCAGAAGGCGCGGACACCGGGGAGCGTTTCGTCCTGCCCTTCCTCAAGGCGCAGGGCGTGTCACGGCTGGACCTCGCGGTGCTCTCCCATCCGCATCCGGACCATGCGCTCGGGCTGGTGTCGACACTGGGCCAGGTGCCCACCGAACGCCTGTGGCTTTCAGCGGGAAGCACGGACGGCCCGCTGTCCCGGCGCATCGTCGCGGCCGCGAAGGGAGCCCAGGTAGAGGAGGTGCAGGTGGGGCATCCCGCGTTCGTCCTGGGCGAGGCGACCCTGGAGGTGCTGGGGCCGCCCGTGGACCGGGAACTGATGGAGGGCGCGAACGACCGGAGCGTGGTGCTGCGCGTGCGCCATGGTGACGTCACCGTCCTGCTGGCGGGCGACGTGGAGGCGGACGGCGAGGCCGCGCTCGAGGAGGCGCTGGGGCCGGTGACGGTATTGAAGGTGCCACACCATGGCTCGCGCACGTCGTCCACCGCGTCGCTGCTGGAGCGCACGCGGCCGCGTCACGCGGTGTTCTGCGTGGGCCGGCGCAACCGCTACGGCTTTCCCCATCCCGAGGTGGAGGCGCGCTACCGCGCCCTGGGCACCGAGTGCTGGCGCACCGACCAGGACGGCGCCATCACCCTGGAGAGCGACGGTCAGGACGTCCGCCTGGTGTCCTTCCTGCCGCGCGTGAATGCCAGTCCCCTCCCCGTTGCCGGAAGCGAGGAGCGGGCCCAGCTTGAGAGGTGATGATCTCCGATGACCTTGATCTGCGGCAACTCACCGCTGACCTGAAGGCCCGACTTGGACCGGGCGAGCCCGTGGGCTATCTGCGCGGCAAGTCCCTCATGCGCGACCTGCTCCTCGACATGCGGACCAACCGGTTCTCCGAGCTGGAAGCCGAGGAGCTCGTCGACACGCTGGAGTCCCGGGGCTTCGTGCGCTTCCTGGGCGACCCGGCGGAGCGCTCCGTCGCGGACGCACCGTGGGACATCACGCCCCACGCGTAGCGCGTCCTCCTACTGGAAGACGAGCCACGCGAAGCGCGGCAGGGCGTGGAAATCACCAATGAAGAGGGGGGAGAAGGCCTGGCCTTCCACCTGCCTGCGGTCGTGGTGCTCCAACCGGTAGAGGTTGAAGCGCCAGCGCTCGCCCGGCTGGGGCGGGACGTGCGGCACCTCCGCGAGCCGGTTGAACGGGATGGCCATCTCCACCGTCCAGCCCTCGTCGCGGTCGGACGCGTCGTCCAGCGTGCCGCGCACCTTCACCGCCGTCTTCATTCCTGAGTCCCACGACAGGTCCATGCCCTGGCGCCGCGCGGGGAAGTACGCGTCGAAGATGACGTTGTGCGGGGACACCTGCAGCTCGTTGTACGTGCGCCCGTCCGCGTTGGCGTCCAGGAAGACCTCCACGACCTCCTGCTCGTAGATGGAGTCGTCGCGGTTGCGCAGCGTGCCCCAGATGTCCGGGTCCTCCACGTCGAAGGCCACGTACAGGTTCGCGTCGTCGTAGACCATGCGCGCCTGGGTGCGCAGCCGCAAAGGCCGGCCATCGAAGCTGCCCACGAGCGTCACCGGCTTCGCGCCCTTCCACGCCTCGTCGTCCAGCGCGCCGTCAACGACCGGTGCCTTCTTCACGCGCGTGACGGTGTACTCGGGCAGCGCGGGGGGCTCGCCGCCCAGGAGCGGGCCGCGCACGCGGTTGTCGCCCAGTTGCTGGCGCGGATCATCCACCGTGAGCCGCTCGTCGTCGCTCCAGAAGCCCAGCACCACACGGGCGGGAGCGGCCGGCATGGCGACGGTGTGCACGTCCTCCAGCACCTTGCCCACGGGCCAGGTCTCCAGCGGCGCGGCCCCGTCCTGGAACTCGTGATCCGCGTTGGCCAGCATCTGGCCGCTCTCCGGATCCACCACGTGCGCGAAGAAGTGGAACCCTCGCGGCGGCGGGCGCACGGCCTGGAAGTAGTGGGCCATGCGCACCGGCTGCCCCGGCGCGGGCCGCTCCGGCGTCACGCGTGAGCCCAGGTAGACGACGGCGCCGCCCGCGAACGTGGCGCCGCTGCGGAAGGTGAGCCCCTCCGGAGCCGCGTCGAGCGTGCGCAGCGTCATGGGCGCGGGCAGCTTGGGTGCGCGGTGGGCAGGGCCCGCCTGCTCATCCCGGCATGCGCCGGTGGTGAACAGGAAGGACGACAGCAGCGGGACGAGGGCAAGGGAGCGGAGGCGCATCGAAGTCGCGGAGTCTACCCCTCCCCGTCCTCCGGGAAGCGTTCTTCCTCACGTGGGGCAGCGCGCTTCCCATGCATGGGCTACCCGTCCGCAAGGGAGGGCAGCCGAGCCTGCGGCCCCTCGAGGCCCGGTTGGCATGGACGAAAGGGCACCCCACTTTTCGGTCCAACACAGGGAGGGGACCACATGAGCAAGGGATTGTTGGCCGGTGCGGCGGCGGTAGCGGTGTTGGCGGCGGGCTCCGCTCAGGCGGCTTCGACGGAGCTGCGCAGGTCCGCGGACATGCGGGGCCTGACGTTCCTCGTGGGCGGCGGTGTGGAAGGCTACACCAGCGGGCTCCGCGACCAGATTGATCCAGGCCTGGCCTACGGCGTGACCATCGCCATCAAGCCGACGAACGTGCTGGGCCTGGAGTTGGGCTACACGGGCGCCATGAGCGAGTTCAACACCGGCAGCGTGCTGGCGACGAACGCCAACGGGCCGGACATCGTGCGCAACGGCGCGCAGGCTGCGGTGACGCTGGGCCTGTCAGCCACGCCCATCCAGCCGTACATCATGGGCGGCGTGGGCCTGAGCCGCTACAACGTGCGCGCGTTCGCTCCGGGCTTCCAGGACGACACGGTGGGCAACCTGCCGGTGGGTGCGGGCCTGCGCCTGCACCTGGGCAAGTTCACCGCGGACGCGCGCGTGAACTACAACTTCCTGTTCGACCAGGAGTTCGCCCTCACCGTGCCGCCGTCCGACGTGGACCTGGGCGGCGATGAGACGTTCAGCAGCGGCGGCCGCTACATGGGCACCATCAACGTGGGCGCCACCTTCTAAACGGAAGGCCATGGCCCCAGCCGTCCCGGCCTCCGGACATGGGAGGCCGGGGATGGATGGGGCCTGGGGGGCAACCTCGCGAAAACGCGACGTCCGGTGGCAGGCGTGACGCTTGCTGCCGGACGTTCGCATGCGCTTCGAATTCGAGCACCTGGGCACCCCCACCCCGTTCGAGCTGACCGAGGGCCACCACCTGCTGGGCGGCGGCCCCGATGACCATGTCCACCTGGAGGGCCTGCCTCCGGGACTGCTGACGCTGCGCATCGGCTCCGGGCGCCTCATGGTGGAGGCGGTGCGCAGCTTCACCGTGAACGCGGTGCGCGTGCTGCCCGGCGTGTCGCGCCTGGTGGTGCCCGGCGAGGTGCTGGGCCTGCCGGACGGGATGTGCCTGCGCGTGCTCGCCGAGCCGAGCGCCCCACCGCGCGCCGTGGGCACCGTCGCGGTGCTCAAGGGCCTGTTGACGGATGCGGAAGCCCCTCCGTCCCGCGCCGCCACCCTCACCTGCCTTACCGGACTGGACGTGGGCCGCTGTCACGCGCTCGCGGAGGCGTGCACGGACATCGGCCGGGGCGATGCCATGGCCCTGCGGCTGCGCGACCGGGCCGTGTCCCGGATGCACGCGCGGATCCGCCGCGAAGGCACTGGCTTCGTGCTGGAGGACCTGGGGACGCCCAACGGCGTGTTCCTCAATGGCGTGCGGCTGGAGGCCCCAGGGCCGCTGGCGGACGGGGACGTCGTGGAGCTGGGGCGCTCGCTGCTCCGCTTCCAGGCGGCGTTCGATGAGGGTTCTGGAGAGGCCCTGCCCGTGCCCCAGCCGGTGGCCGCCACGGAGGCGCTGGCTGAAACGGAGATGCCGCGGCCTCCGGAAGGGAAGCCACGGCGCCTGGAGGGGTGGATCATCGCTGGGGCCGTCGCGCTGGCCCTGGGAGCCCTGCTCGCCGCGTCCTGGGTGGCGGCGGCAGGCTGACCCGAGTGCCCTACGCCGGCAGCGGCGAGAGGCCCGCGCGTTCCACCAGGAGCCGGGCCAGGTACTGGTGGTGCCGGAAGAAGCTGGTGAAGTGCACGAAGCCCTGGCTGCCCCGGATGGCGTAGACCGTCACCGGCCCGGGGAGGATGTCCACCTTGCGGATGTCCGCGAAGGAGAAGCGCCGGGTGCGCACCATGCCCCGGCAGGTGATGCCCCGGGCGTCCACCTCGATGCGGGTGCGGCCGTAGTAGGCGAGGGCCACCGCGAAGAAGACGACGAAGAAGGCCGCGGACAGGAACGTCTGCAACGGCACTCCGTCGAAGTGGAACAGCCAGGCGAAGACGCCCAGCCAGAGCAAGCCTGCCGCCGCCATCAACGCGGCGAGCACCTTGCGAGGGCGAAAGACCTGGTGCGGCTGCTTCCCCTCCACCGTCCGATCGCGTCCGTCCATGCCCTTTAAAATAGTGGGCCGGACAGCCCCTCCAGAGGTGCCCGTCTGCACACCAGGCAGGCGGTCAGCGCAGGCGCTCGGCCTTCTGGCGGGACTCCTCTTTCAGCTCGGGGCGCACGTCCGCGGCGGTGGAGCGCGCGTAGCGCTCGTAGAGGTCACGGGCCTCCAGGTTGCGGCCCAGCGCGCGGTACGCCTCCGCGAGGCCGTACAGCGGCGAGGCCGACTCCGGCTCCAGCTTCAGCGCGAACTGGTAGTCCGCCGCGGCCTCCGCGTAGCGCCGGAGCCCGATGTTGGCGCTGCCCCGCGCGATGTACGCCACGGTCAGGAGCGGTTCCTGCTGCAGGGCCTGCGTCAGCGTCTGGAGCGCGGGCGCGTAGGCGCGCTGGCTGATGTGCTGGACGCCCTGCTCGTAGGCGCGGCGCGCCTGGGCCCGCGTCGTGTCCGCCACCGGCCCTGAACCGGGCAGCTGCCCCACGGCCTGCGGCGACGCGCCGGCCTCCGCCTGCTTCGTGCGCGCCCGGGTGATGTTGTCCTGCGCGCTCTGGCGGATGGCCGCGTCCTGGGTGAGGCGCGACGCGGCCTCCCACTCGTCGATGGCGCGCGCGTAGTAACCGAGCACCGCCAGCGCGTTGCCCAGCTTGAAGCGGGCCTCCACGTGATCCGGAGCCGCGTGCTCCGCGTCGAGGAAGGCGAAGGCCGCCTCGCGGTAGCGGCGCTCGCGCATCAGCGCGTCCCCGTCGCGGATCCGCGTGGCCGCCAGCACGGCCTGCGACGTGCGCTGGGCCGGAGCCTCCGCGGGGCCGGGCTTCGTGTCGGTGGCAGGGGCCGGCGCGCGCGCGGCCGGAGCAGCGGGCTTCGCCGCCGAAGCCGGGGGCTGAGCACTCGTCCCCTGCGCCCAGGCCGGCACCGCCATCGTGCCGAGCCACACCACCGCCGAGATGCCGAGCTGGAAGCTGCGCGTGCGAACCATGTCCCTCTCCCGTCCTGGCCCCCGGCGGGCCAGGACCACTTCGGCCTGCGTCCTTCCTAGCTGCGGAAGGGGTTCTGCAGGAGCACCGTCTCGCCGCGGTCGGCGCCAACGGAGACGCACACCACGGGCACGCCGCTGACCTCTTCCACGCGGCGCACGTAGCGCTTGGCGGCTTCCGGCAGCTCGTCGAAGGTGCGCACGCCGGCGATCTTCTCATCCCAGCCGGGCAGCGACTCGTAGATGGGCTTCACGCGCGCCAGGTCCTCGTAGTCGCCGGGCAGCTCCGTGACGCGCTGGCCGTCCAGTTCGTACGCGTTGCAGATGCTGAGCGTCTTGATGCCGCTGAGCACGTCCAGCTTGGTGAGCGCCAGGCCCCACAGTCCGTTGACGCGCACCGCGTAGCGCAGCACCACGCCGTCCAGCCAGCCGCAGCGGCGCGGGCGGCCCGTGGTGGCGCCGAACTCGTCGCCCACCTTGCGCAGCCGGTCCCCCAGCTCGTCGCTCAGCTCCGTGGGGAACGGGCCTCCGCCGACGCGCGTGGTGTACGCCTTGCTGATGCCCATCACCTTGTCGATGGCCGTGGGCCCCAGGCCCGAGCCCACCGCGGCGTTACCCGCCACGCAGTTGGAGCTGGTGACGAACGGATAGGTGCCGTGGTCCACGTCCAGCAGCGTGCCCTGCGCGCCCTCGAAGAGGATGCGGGCGCCGCGGCGGACCTGCTCGGAGAGGAAGAGGGACACGTCGTGCACGTAGGGGCGCAGCCGCTCGCCCAGGGCGGAGAACTCCGCCAGGATCTGCGGCGTCTCCAGGCGCGGCACGTCCACGCCCGCCTGGGCGCAGAGGTCCTTCAGCTCCTCCAGCGCGGCGGGGAGGCGCTCGTCGATGCGACGGCGCAGGCGCTCCGGGTGGAGCAGGTCGCGCACGCGGATGCCCCGGCGGGCCACCTTGTCTTCGTACGCCGGACCGATGCCCCGCCCCGTGGTGCCGATGGCGCTGCCGCCACGGGCCTTCTCCCGGAAGCTGTCCAGCAGCTTGTGCCACGGGAAGATGACGTGGGCGTTGTCGGAGATGAGCAGCTGCGCGTCATCCTTGAGGAAGCCGCGCGGCTTGAGCGCGTCGATCTCCCCGACGAGGACGGCGGGATCCACCACCACTCCGTTGCCAATGACACACGTCTTGCCCGGGTGAAGGATGCCGGACGGAATCAGGTGCAGGACGGTCTTCTGTCCCCCCACCACGAGCGTGTGGCCCGCGTTGTTGCCGCCCTGGAAACGGACGACCACCTGGGCGTGCTCGGTGAGAAGGTCAACGACCTTGCCCTTCCCCTCATCTCCCCACTGCGCTCCGATGACGACGACATTCGGCATGGTGCCCGCCGCTTAGCACGCGGGAGGGGCCGGGTGACAGTGTTCCGCGAAGCCGCAGTGAAGGGCCTGGCAGGCTGCCTTGTCCCACCCCGGCCATGATCCTGAACATTCGGCCTGGACCAGGGCCCGGACGCCCTCGGCCAACCGGCGCACGGCCCCGGCGTCAGCGGATCCGGCCGGGAGGAATTCCGGTTCCGGGGACGCGTCCCCCAGGAAGGCCACGCCCACCCGCACCGGCACCCCTTCGCGAACCATGCGCGAAGACGCCAGGGACAGGGCCGTCAGCTCATGGACACACGCGGCAGGGCCCCGGGGGGGACGGGCGCCCGGGCGCAGGAGCACCGCCACGGCCTCGCCGTCCGGCGATTCCCAGAGCAGGTCCACCGCCCCTTCCACGCTGGCGCCGTCGTCCAGGTCCAGCACGAAGTCCAGGCCCCGGTGGATGGAGGATGCGGGCGCCGCCGCGAGCTGGCGGGCGAAGACCGTGCCCAGGAAACGCTCCGCGGTGTCGAGCACGCCGCCCAGGTCGTCCTCCTCCGGATCCCGGCCCGCGCTCCGCAGCAGGTTCTCCAGGTGCGCGCGCCGCTCGGAGGCCTCCGCGTCCGGGCCCGCGAGCGACAGGTCCACCTCCCGCAACAACCGCGTCACTAGCTGGTCCGGCCGCTCCACGGGCAGCCAGCCCTCGGACTCAACGAAGAGGGGCGCGGCCCGCGCGGGGGCCTCCCAGGGTTCGGATCCGACGGCGAGCCCCAGCCGGTGGAGCTGGTGGTAGCGGCGCGGACACGAGAGGAAGTCCTGGACCGCGCGCACGGAGGCGACCGCCCGGGCGTCGGTGAAGCGCTCTTCAGACGCTTCATCGAGGGACAGCCGCTCCAGGGCGGACTCGATGCGGATCCGTGCCTGTTCCCGCTGCGCCTCCGTGGGCGGCTCCGGATCCGCGGGCGGAGGCAGCTGCTCCACGTCCACGTCGTTGGCCAGTGCACGCAGGTCCGGATCCACGTCCAACCGGCGGTCCACGCGGTGCCACCACGTGTCGGTGCCCGCGCGCTTCTCCTCCCCGCCCGACAGCACCAGCAGGTCCTTGGCGCGCGTGAGGGCCACGTAGAGCAGGCGCAGGTATTCGGCGTCCTCGCGGGCCTTCAGCTCGGCGCGCACGGACTCGAAGCGTTCGGAGGTGAAGGTGTCCAGCGAGTCCGGCATCCAGGGCCGCAGGGCCAGGCCGAAGGACCGCTCGAAGTACGCGCGGGCGGACGTGGTGCGGCGGCGTCCGCCCATCCCGGGCACCACGACCACCGGCCACTCCAGGCCCTTGGCGCGGTGGATGGTGAGCAGTTGCACGGCGCGAGGGTCGCCCTCGTCCAACAGGTCCGCCTGCGCCTCGTTGGGGTCGGAGTCCGCCAGCTGGCGCAGCTCTCGCGCGAAGGCCACGCAGCCTCCCGTGCCGCGTTCGTCCCGCCGCGCCGCCAGTGACAGGAGCTTCTCCACGTTGGCGCTCGCCTGCTCCGCGTAGGGCGAGCCCGCCAGCGCTTCGCGGTACCCCGTCGCCTCCAGCGCGGCTTGCAGCAGGGCATGCACGCCCAGCCGGTCGCGCTCCTTGCGCAGCACGGGGATGAGCTCAAGGAAGCGCGCCAGCCGCGACTGCTCACGCGCGGACATGGCGGCGCGGACCTCCGGGTCCTCCAGCCGGGGCGAACCGAGCGACAGCGGCAGGTCCCCCGCCAGCCGGAACAGCGACGCGTCCGACAAGCCCACCAGTGGCGAGCGCAACACCGCCGCGAACGCCAGCGCGTCGTCCGCGTCCGCGAGCAGCGCCAGCAACGAGGCGAGGTCGCGGACCTCCTGCGCTCCGTAGAAGCCCCGGCCGCGCAGCACCCGGTGCGGCACGCCGTGGCGGATCAACGCCTGCCGGTACTCCTCCAGGTGCGTGAAGGTCCGGAAGAGCATGGCCACGTCGCCGCCGCGCGCGGGACGCAGGCCCTTCTTGTCCTCCGCCATCACCGTCGGCGGAGCATCCGGCGCGAGCATCACCCGCAGCCTGCGGGCCACCGCGTCCGCTTCGTACTCGCGAAGCTCCGGCGCCGTGTCGGCCTCCGGCAACGTGAGCCGCTCCACCACGGGTCCCTCGGCCAGCTCCGGGCGCGTGGGGGACAGGTCGTCCGTCTCGGGCTCGTAGACGACCTCGAAGGGCCGGGGCGTCTCCTCCTTCGCCACGAGCAGTCCGGCGAACGCGCGGTTGAAGAAGGACAGGACGCCCGGCAGCGAGCGGTAGTTGTTCTGGAGGAAGCCGCGCATGCCGCCCTCGGCTTCGATCTTGTCCGCCAGGACCTTGAAGACGGACACGTCCGCGCCGCGGAACTCGTAGATGGACTGCTTGCGGTCACCCACCGCGCACAGGAACGCGGGCTCCAGCGGCAGCGAGGCCACGAGGTCCGCGTCCGGCGCCAGCTCGCGCGGGCCCCCTTCGCGCTGCTCCGACAACAGCAGCACCAGCTCCAATTGCAGCCGGTTGGTGTCCTGGAACTCGTCCACCAGCAGCGCGCCCTGCCGCTCCTGCACCTGCTGCCGGAACTCCGGATGGTCGCGCAGGAGGTCGCGCGCCTTCACCAGCAGCGAGGTGAAGTCGAACACGTTGCGCCGGGCCAGCTCCGCGTCGTGCCGCGTCTCCACCTGACCCAGCAGGTCGCGGAAGGTCGCCTCGAACGGGGCCGTGCGCCACGCGGCATAGGCATCCTCCAGCCGCCGCACGGAGCCGTCGCTCTTGCCCTTCACCTTCCAGAGCAGTTCCTTCAAGCACGCGCCCGCGCCCTTGCGCAGGTTGACGAGGTTGCGCGGCTCCGACAGCAACACGGACCGGAGCAGCGGGAAGTGGCCCGGCTGCATGAACGTGTCCGGCGTCATCCCCTTCAACGCGGGCTCGCACGCGTTCAGGAGGCCGCTCCACTCGCCCTTCGTGTCCTGCGCTCGCGCCTCCAGGCACAGGCGGCGGCAATCCTCGATGAGCGCTTCGAGCTGTGCCTTGTCCGCGACGCCGTCACCCACGCGCGCCGTGGCGGCCTTGAGGCCCTCCTCGCGCAGCGTGCCGTAGACGTCCATCAGCGCGGCCACGAGCCCGTCGGAGAACCCGGAGCCGGAGAAGCCCAGCTCCGCGCACAGCTCGCGCACGCGCGCGTCGCCGCCCTCCAGCGCGTCCAGGACCACGCGCTCGGTGACGTCCTCCAGCAGGCCCGCGGCCTCCAGTTCGTCCAGCACCTCGAAGGCGGGATCGATGCCCACCGCGGGCGGTGCGCGGCGCAGCAGCTGACCGCAGAGCGAGTGGAACGTGCCCACCGTCGCGGCGCCCAGCTCTTCACGCACCTTGCGCCACGCGTCCTGCGTGGGGAACGGACGGTCCAGCCTCGCGAGTGACGCGCGCAGGTCCTTCTCCGCGTCCTGCGGCACGTCCCCCTGGGCCAGCGCGTCCAGCCGCTCACGGACGCGCTTGCGCATCTCCGCGGCGGCCTTGTCCGTGAACGTGAGCATGCACAGCCGGGAGGGACGCAGCGGCTCTGCCTGCCGCGCTCCCGCGAACAGGTGCAGCGTCATCGTCACCAGGCTGTACGTCTTGCCCGCGCCGGCACCCGCCATCAGGGCCAGGTTCTTCTCCAGCGCGAGCATGTGGGGCGCGGTGTCGCTCATCCGCTCCCCTCGTCCGAGATGCGGCGCTCGGTGATGCGGCACACCGCGCGGTAGCCGCACTTGCCGCAGTCATTGGGCCGCGCCGGGAAGTCTCCCTTGCGCAAGCGGCGCACCAGGTCCTCCACCGCGTTGGGCAGGTTGAGCCCGGCGGCGTCCGCCACGCGCTGGCGCACCTCCGGATCCGTGGACAGCAGGTCCTCCAGCTCCGCGGGCGGCAGCACGGCGGACAGGTGGATGGCGTCGCCGGTGCGCAGCGAGAACCACGCCGCGTTCTTCGCGCCCACGTGGCCCGCCACGCGCGCGGCGTAGAGGTACAGCGGGAGCTGGAAGTCCGAGCGCAGCAGGTTCTCCTTCAGCGTGCGCTTGTCCAGGCGGCCCGTCTTGTAGTCGATGACGCCCACTTCCCCGGAGGCCGTGTCCAGCCGGTCGATCTGCCCCTCGAAGACGATGGCGTCCTCCGCCACCATCAGCTTCACGTCGCTCCAGCGCTTGTCGTCGGCCGCGGGGCCGAAGCGCAGCTCGAAGCCTTCGGGCACCATCGGATCAAAGGGCAGGCCGCGCCGCGGATCCGCGAGGATGCGCCGGGCCATCGCGTGGGCCTTCTCTCCCGCGAGCTTCCACAGCTCGTGGTGGCCCACGTGGTTGAGCTCCGCGAAGTGCCGGCTGGCCTTCTTGACCGCCTTCTCCAGCACGTCGTCGGGGATGTCCTCCGGCGCCTGGCCCAGGAGCTTCTTCTCCTTCAGCGCCTGGAACACCTCCTCCATCACGCGGTGCCAGAAGGTGCCGCGGCCCCGGGCGTCGAACTCCTCGCTGGCCACCACGGGCTCGGCCACCTTCAGGCCGTACGCGATGAAGCCCTGGAAGCCGCAGTTGCCGAACTTCGACAGGGCGCTCGCGGACAGCGGGCGCTCCAGGCCGAAGTGGAACGTCTCGCGCAGCTTCTGCTCCAGCGCCGGGCCCTGCACGCCGCCGGTGAACTCGCCGGGCAGTTCGTCCTCGCGGCCGAAGAAGCGCAGGCGCGCGGCCTCCATGTGGGCCAGCTCGCGCGCGGTGCGGAACCAGTCGTCCGTGCCGAAGCGGTCCTTGAGCAGCTGCCCCGCGGGGTCGGGCTCCGTGACGCGCAGGTTCGGGAACGACAGGCCCGCCAGTGCCTCCAGCGCCACGGTGCGCCGCAGCTCCGGCAGCGTGAGCACCTCGTCCAGCGGCAACACCGGCGGCAGCGTGCGCGTGGCCCACTTGTGGCCGGTGAGCCTGCGCACCTCCTCCAGGAACGCGGACGGCACCTGCTCCTGTCCACCCGCGGCCTTCACCGCGAACGACAGGCTCAGCGTGCCCTCCGCCGCCGCGAGCGCGCTGGCGAAGAGCAGCCGGTCCTCCGTGAGGCGCCAGGGTGCGCGGTCGTCGAACTCGCCTCCGGTGAGGCGGAACACGTCGCGGGTCAGGTGCTGGTTGAGCGCCACCCGCTCCGCGTCCCCCAGCAGCGGCGACGGTGGATCGCGCCCGGGCAGGCGGCCCTCCGTGAGCCCGGCGACGAAGAGGTGACGGAAGGTGCGGCCCGGCACCTCCGCCAGGTCCAGCACCTCCACCGCGCCCGTGGACGGGCCTCGCGCGGGCAGGTGCACGTCGCGCAGCGCGTCCGTCAGCCAGCGGCCCAGCACGCGCCGGGTGATGCGGGGACCTCCGCCCACGGCCTGGAGCGAGCGCAGCAGCGCCTCCATCCGCTGGCGGAACGCCGCGAGCGCCGCGTCGTCCCGGGCCCTCGCGTCCTCGATGCGCGCGCCCAGCGCCCCGGCCTCGTGGGACTCCCTGGGCCCCGCCGAGTCCAGCAGGCCCAGCCGCTCCACCACCTTCCACCACGCGGCGACCGATTCCGCGGCCGGGGCCTCCTGCGGGATGTGGCGGCATTCGTCGATGAGCCGCATCACGCGGTCGCGCAGGGCGCGCACGGCCATCACCTTGACCGCGTCCTCCTTGCGCCTGCCGCCCTGCGCGGCCATCCGGCGCGCGAGCCCGTCCAGGCGCACGTCGTAGGCGCCCTTGCCTCGCGTCGCGCCCAGGCGGTCGTCGCGCGCGGCGGCGAGCGCGAAGAGGGTCGCGGGCGCATCCGGTCCTCCGCGCGACAGCGAGGGCACGTAGCGGCTGGAGACGAGCTCCGCCACGCGCTCCGCCGGGAAGCCGTCCTCCGTCAGCACCGGCAGCTCCAGCGCCAGGCGCACCGGCCCCGCGAGCGCCAGCGGCTCACCCCAGGGCAGGCGCGCCGGCACGCCCAGGTCCCCCAGCGCCTCCGCGAGCCAGCCCGCCTCCGGGCCCAGGTCGCGGTACGCGATGGCGATGTCGCCCGGCGCGCTGCCCGCGTCGATGAGGCGGCGCACGTCGCGGGCCACCACGCGGGCCTCCTCGCGCGCGGACGTCGCGTTCCACACGGACAGCCCGTCCACCGCGTCCTTCAGCACGTCGCGCGCGGCGCGGGGCGAGAACAGGTGCCGGCCCAGGTCCGTGAAGGGACGGCCCTCGAAGGTGACGTCCGCCTTGAAGAGGTCCACGTGGGGCATGGTTTCGCCCCGGTTCTCGAAGGCGCGGAACAGCGCCGCGAGCGCCGCGTCCGCCACGGGCGAGCCACCCACCGGCGTCTCCACGCGCAGCGACACGCGCCGGGCCTCGCACGCCGCAGCCAGGCCCATCAGCAGCTCCAGCTTCGACGGGCGCACGTCGTAGACGCCGTGGAGCACCAGCCCCGTCACGCCGTCCCAGCCCGTGGGCCACGCGCCACGGTCCAGCGCCTCGCGCGCGCCCCGGAGCACGTCCTCCCGGTCCGCGAGCCCCAGCTCCGCGAGCCGCTGTTCGTACAGGTGATAGAGCCGCGCCAGGACCCTCGCGCGGGTGCGGCGCTCCGGCGGCAGCACCTCCGCGGCGTCCTGGAGCTCGCGCGGGGAGAGCCGGCCCGCCTTCAGGTCCAGCAGCACGTCCGCCGCGGCGCGCGCGAAGGCAGGCTCGCGCACGTAGTCGCCAAACGGCGTGGTGCCCAGCGTGCCGCCCAGGCCGGACACCACGGCCCGCGCCGTCATCGCGGGACAGGGCCGACGGTTGAGCTCGCGCGCCCCACCCAGCGCGTGGACGAAGTCGTCCCACGTGAGCAGGTGGGTCCCCACGGCGATGCCCCGCGCACGCCGCTCCGCCCGCAGGGCAGCCTGGCGGCGCGCGGCATCAGGGAAGACGTGGAGTGTGCGGCCAGGGCGGGGCATGCGGGGCGAGGACTCTAGAACGGCCAGGGGCGCCGTTTTCATGCTCCTTTCAGCGCATTCCCACACCCTGGCCCGTTGTCCGCCCGCCTGCTGCCCTCGGAACCCGGGAAGTCCGAGGGCGCGCGCCTTCTACCCGACCCGGGACAGCGACGTTCAACCCGGAGGCGCTTACGGCTCCGGACCCGAAGCCGGGCGTGCCGGCCCCACGTCACGGATTGCGGCAAAAGCGTGGAGCGCCCTTATGCTCTGCCGCCCCATGCCTGCCTCCTACCGGACCTTCGTCACCTTCTGCCTGCTCCTGCTGGCGCCGCTGTCCCCTGCCCTCGCGCAGGACGCCTCCGACGCGCCGCGCGCGCTGCGCTTCAACTGGACCCGGGACGGCATCATCACCGGCACGGCGGGCGTGCTGTGGATCTCCAGCGAGACGGTGTTCAAGGACAACCTGGCCCCTGCGCAGTGCCGCTGGTGCGACCGCGCTCCGGATGGCACCGACCGGCTCAACCGCCTGGACCGCTGGGGCCGCGGCATCGCGGGCAACACCGAAGCGTCGCGCAAGCGCGCGGACACCTGGAGCAACATCGTGGGCTTCGCGGGCCTGCCGCTGGCGCTGATGGGCACCCAGTACGCCGTGGGGCACAGCAGCGGCGCCCCCACGGAGTTCTTCGCACAGGACGCCACCATCATGGTGCAGAGCGCCGTCCTCGCCTCCGTCGCCAACCAGGCGGTGAAGTTCGCCGTGGGCCGCGAGCGCCCCTTCGTCCATGTCCTGCCGGACGCGGACAAGGGCCTCACCGCGCACCCCACCGACAACAACCTGTCCTTCTACAGCGGCCACACCAACCTGGCCTTCTCCCTGGCCGTGTCCGCCGGCACCGTGGCCTCGATGCGCGGCTACAAGCACCAGGCCATCGTCTGGGGCGTGGGCCTGCCGCTCGCCGCGTCCGTGGGCCTGCTGCGCATGGGCGCGGACAAGCACTACCTCTCCGACGTGCTCACCGGCGCCCTGCTGGGCACCGCGTTCGGCGTCGCCGTGCCCCTGCTCCTGCACGGCCGCGTGGACGACACGCCCTCCCCCACCACGCGAGCGTCCACGGTGTCGGTCAACCCGATGCTCGGGACGCAGATGGTGGGCCTGTCGGGCGCCTTCTAGGCACGCCCGCCGCCGGGCGCGCACCAGACGACACTTCAGCGCCGCGCTGGGATTGTTCACGGCGTCGCTTTGTCACAAGGGGTTCCTGGGCATGGGGACCCGCGAGTCCCTACGCTTCTCCGCAGACGAGGCCGCGTTAGCGCCAGAGGCCTCCGCCGCTCATGCCCACTTCGCGCCAGCCTTCCGCGTCACCGCCCGCGAACCGCGTCGACGCCATCGTCGTGGGGACGTCCGCGGGCGGAGTGGACGCGCTGTCGCACCTCCTGCCCACCCTGCCCCGCGACTTCCGGCCCGCGCTGCTCGTCGTCGTTCACATCCCGCGCGACCGGCCCAGCCTGCTGGTGGACGTGTTCTCCCCCCGATGCGCACTGTCCGTGCATGAAGCGGCGGACAAGCAGCCCATCCAGCCCGGGACGCTCTACTTCGCGCCCCCGGACTCCCACCTGCTCGTGGTGGACCGGGATGCGCACGGCCCCTCGCTCGCCCTGTCCGCGGACGCCCCCGTGCACTTCTCCCGGCCCTCCATCGACGTGCTCTTCGAGTCCGCGGCGGCCGTCTACGGCGCGCGCCTGGGCGGCGTCCTCCTGACGGGCGCCAACGCGGACGGGGCCCTGGGGCTCCAGGCGGTGCGACGGCGGGGCGGCGTCACGCTGGTGCAGACACCCGCTTCCGCGAAGGCGTCCACCATGCCCCGGGCGGCGCTCGCGGCGGGGCCCGTGGACTTCGTGCTTCCTCTTGAACAGATGCCCGCCGTCCTGCGGGCGTGGGGAGAAGGCGGTGCTATCTGACCTGTCTGTTCTCAGCAAGGAGCCCCAGTCCGTGGCCCTCCGGGTGAAGTGCCTGCTCGTCGATGACCTGGAGGAGAACCTCCTGGCGCTGTCCGCCGTGCTGCGGCGCGACGACGTGGAGGTGCACTGTGCCCACTCCGGCGCGGAGGCCCTGGAGTTGCTGTTGCAACACGAGTTCGCGCTCGCGCTCGTGGACGTGCAGATGCCGGAGATGGACGGCTTCGAACTGGCGGAGCTGATGCGCGGCTCCGAGCGCACCCGCGACGTGCCCATCATGTTCGTCACCGCGGGCACGGGTGACCCCCGGCACACCTTCAAGGGCTACGAGGCGGGCGCGGTGGACTTCCTCTACAAGCCGGTGGAGGCGCGCGCGCTGCGCAGCAAGGCGGAGGTCTTCTTCCAGATGCACCGCCAGAAGCAGCAGCTGGCGCAGCATCTGGACACGCTCGCGGAGACCCTGCGCCTCAACGAGATGTTCACCGCGGTGCTGGGCCACGACCTGAGAAACCCCCTCTCCGCCATCCTCACCGCGGCGGAGCTGCTCCAGCGCCGCTCGGACGACGAGGCCGTGAAGAGGACGGCCCTGCGGATGACGGCCGCCGGCAAGCGCATGGGCCGGATGATTGAGGACGTGCTGGACCTGGCGCGCGCGCGGCTGGCGGGTGGCATCCCGCTGCGCCGGGGAGAGACGGACTTCGGGCAGCTGCTCCAGCGCATGGTGCAGGAGCACCAGGCGGCGTGGCCGCGCCACCGCATCGAGGTGCAGCAGGACGGCGACCTCGTGGGGGACTGGGACGCGGACCGGCTGGCGCAGGTGGCCTCCAACCTCATCGGCAACGCGCTCCAGCACGGCGCCGACTCGGAGCCGGTGCGCATCCGCGTGGACGGCACGCACGACGACGCCCTGCGCTTCACCATCACCAACGTGGGCGTCATCCCGCCCCACCTCCTGCCCTTCCTCTTCGACCCGTTCCGCGGCGGCAATCAGCGCCGGGGCCGGGGCGAGGGTCTGGGCCTGGGGCTCTACATCGTCCAGCAGATCATCCACGCGCATCAGGGCGGCGTGGAGGTGCTCTCCGGAAGTGGGCCCTACACGGAGTTCCGCGTGGAGCTGCCGCGCAAGGGCGTGGAGGTCGTCAAGCTGTAGCGCCGTTGTCCGCGGGCACGCTGCCCGGCGGCCCGTCCGGCTCCAGCGGCGGCAGCGTGTGCAGCCCCCAGCGCTGTCCCGCCTGCCACGCGGGGACACCGGATACGCCCCAGCCGGCGCGCTGGGCCTCGCGACCCTCGAACTCCAGCCAGAAGACAGCCGTGTCCGGCCGGGCCGCCTGGTCCAGGCACGCCACGCGCGACAGCGTGCGCCCGTGCGACTCCAGCGCCACGGCGAAGGGCTTGTGCGAGTGGCCGCAGAGCACCCACTTCGGGTGCACCGTGTCCACCAGCTTGCGAGTCACCGGGTTGCCAATCCACGGCGAGGGCAGCGGCCGCGTGGGGGCCAGCCGCTCCTCGCGGGCCCGCTGCACGATGCCCCGGGGCCACTCGTGCACCAGCAGCAGGTCCACGTCGCGCAGGGCGGACACCTGATCCACCTCCTGCGCGCGGAAGTAGCCCGCCTGCTTCGCGGTGTCCAACGACGTGGGCCGCTTCAGCGGCTGGCCGATGAAGCGCGGCGCGTGGATGCCGGACAGGTACGCCACGCGCAAGCCACCCAGGGTGCGCAGGCCCGCGCGGCCCAGGTAGTGGACGTCCGGGGCCAGCTCCCCGCCTTCGGGCAGGTCGTGCAGCGCCACGAAGTCCTCGTTGTTGCCGCCAATGAAGTACAGCGGCCGCTTCAGCTTGCGGATGCCGTCCGCGTACTCGGCGAACTCCGCGGGCATGGAGCGCTTGGCGGCCTTGCGCCGGTGGTCGTCCGCGTGGCGGAAGGCCTCCACGTCGCCCACCGCCACCACGAAGTCCACCCGCCGGCCGCGCGCCTGCTCCAGCGCGTCCAGCCACGCCTCCACCCGGTGGAAGCGGCCATGGATGTCACCCAGCGCGGCGACAAGGAGGGAGTCCTGCGGCATGCCCTTTACTCAAAGCCTCCCGCCCCGCCCTGTCGAGTCGTCCCCCCTCGCCACTTTCCGGTGACGGACGAATGGCCGCCCGGGCTACGGGCAGCCCAGCGGGTAGGTCACCTCCACCACGGCGCCCGCGGCCGGGGCGCGCATCCGCTCGAAGACGATGGCGTTGGCGCGCGCGTCATACGTCCAGCCGTCCGTCACGGGCACGCCGTCCACCCGGACGGTGATGGCGCCCGGGTCCTCGGGCAGCTCCGTCAGGGGGAAGGTGCGGTTGGGGCCGAAGGCGCTCTCCGACAGCTTCTCCAGCGACGTGGCCCAGTTGGGCGTGCAGATGCTGTCCACCACCCCGTTGAGCTTCCGGGCCAGCTCCATGTAGCGGCTGCCGGAGCTGCTGGACGTGGTGCAGGTGGACAGGTCCTCCGGGCCCACCACGGCGTTGAAGCTCACCTTGGCGGCGTCGTTGCCCTTCAGCGCCAGGAGGTAGGTTTCGTAGAAGGACACGGGCTGCGCGCTGAAGTCCTCCTCGTCCGACAGCACGATGACGGCCAGCTTCGCGTCCTCGCGCAGGAAGCCGCCGTTGCCGTCGGCGGACTCGGGCGTGCGCGGGTCGTCCAAGTCGTAGAGCAGCGGATCCGACAGGGCGCGGTGCGTGGCATCCAGGCCCTGCTCGTTCCAGTGGCACACGCCCACGTGCGTGTTGGTGGCGAAGACGTCCGCCGCGTTGGGCGTCTCCGGCGTGATGATGCGCGGGCTGGAGCCGTCCACGGGGAACAGGCGCCCGTTCTCACCGCCCAGCGCGCCGCCGGGGCACTCGGCCCAGCCGCCGGGGGACGGGTCCAGGCCGGTGGTGGTGACGCCGATGCGGTAGTCCACCTGCGCGGCGGTGGCCTGCGACAGGAAGGCCGCGAAGTTCTCCCCCAGGCTCTGCTGCTCCTCCATCATGGAGCCCGAGTTGTCGATGACGAAGAGCACGTCCACGCGCGCCTCCGCCTGCTGGACGAAGCGGTCCGTCTGGTCCGTCTTGTCCATCCCCCGCCCCACGAGCCCCGCGTTGTAGACGGCGCCGTCCTTCAGCGTGAAGCGCACCGTCGCCGCGTCCTCCCTCTCCTCGCCGGGCGCGTACTTCGCGGTGAGCTTCACGCGCCCGCCCGCCGGAATCGTGGCCGGCAGCGCTCCGGACACCGCGAACTCCTGGCCGGTCTGCTCCAGCTTCATGCCCGTCACCTTCACGTCCCCGGGGCAGTCGTTGTAGGCCATGAACTCGCGGGTGCGCGCGCCGCACGCCAGCCGGCTGACGCCGAAGTCCACCGTGGTGGGCTGCACGGAGAAGCACCCCTGCACGCCCCGGCCCACCAGGTTCACCAGCGGGTGGCCGCGCGTGGGGTGGCTCACCCAGCCCTCCGCGAGCCCCTGGAACTCCCCTTCCGTGGACGGCTGGAAGCGCACGATGAGCGTCGCCTTCTTGCCGGGCGCCAGCACGCTGTTGGGCACCGTCGCGGCGCGGAAGGCGGGGTCCGACCCCGACGCCAGCTGGAGCGCCGACAGGAAGCACGCCTCCGTGCCGGTGTTGCGCAGCGTCACCCCCAGCGCCACCTCCGAGCCCACCGGCACCTGGCCGAAGTCCAGCACCGAGGGCAGCGCGTACTCGCACGGCGCGAAGGCGCGGCCCTCGCCCGACAGCGTCACGCCGTCCGTGGCGCTGGAGCCTCGCTGGGTGGAGGTGACGGCCAGTTGCCCGCTGCTCGCGCTGCCCACGCCCGCGCGAGGGCTGAAGGTGACGCCCACCTTCAGGGTGCCGCCGGGCGCCACCGGCTGGCTCGACGGCGGCTGCGCGAGCGTGAAGTAGCCGCCCGCCTGCGTGGTGAGGTGGAGCCCGGCGACGGACGTCTCCTCGCGGCAGTGGTTGTTCACGGTGACGTCGCGCGTGGCCGTCATGCCGAAGGCCACCGGCCCGAAGTCCAGGTGCGCGGGCGTCACCTCCACGCACGACGCGCCGCCCTCGCCCGTCAGCGTCACCTTGGGGCCGGGCGACGTCGTCTTGGGCTTGCGCACGGCCACCTCCACGCGGCCGTTGCGCACCCGGCCGTTGGCCAGCGGGGTGAAGGCCACGCGCAGCTCCACCACCGCGCCCGGCGCCAGCACGTCGTTGGGGAGCGCGGGCGCGCTCACCACCTTGAACACGCCGGACGGATCCTCCAGCAGCGACGCGCCCTTGTAGCTGAGCGGCTCGTTGCCCAGGTTGCGCACGGTGATGCGCTCCTCGGCGGTGGCGCCCACCGCCACCCGGCCGAAGTCCACGCGCAGCGGCGTCACCTCCAGCGCGCCGGCGACGCCCATCCCCGTCAGCACCACCACCGCGGGCTCGCAGCCGTCACAGACGGCCACGTGCAGGGCCGCCTCCGCGTTGCCCAGCCGCACGGGGCTGAAGGCCACCGGCACCTTGCGCGTCTCATGCGGCGCCAGCGTGGACGGCAGGCCCGCGCCGGCGGAGAACTGATCCGCGTCCGCGCCCTCCACCGACAGCATCAGCGGGCTCTCCACGTCGGAGGGGTTGCGCACCGTCACCTCGCGCATCTCCACCAGCCCCAGGTTCACGTTGCCGAAGTCGAGCGCCGACTCCGGCACCTCCACCAGCGCCTTCACGCCGCGCCCGCTGACGGGCACCTGCGTCGCCGCGCCGCCGGAGGCGTCCGTGAACACCTCCAGCTGTCCCTGCACCGCGCCCTCCACGTCGGGCGCGAAGCGCACCTCAATCTCGTGCTCCGCGCCGGCCGTCAGCGTGAAGGCCTCGAACGCGGGGATGCTGACGTTGGGCAGCGACGAGCGCGCCCCCTCCACGCGGTACGGCGCGCGCCCCTGGTTCGCCAGCCGCAGCTTCATGGTCTTGGTGCGGCCCACCGCGGCGGGGCCGAACTCCAGGAGCTCCGGCCGCGCGGCGAAGCCCGTGCGTGCTTGCTGTGAAGTGGGCCGCTCACACGCCGTCACCGCCGCCACCACCACCGCCAACACCAGCCATCGGAGTCCACGCATACAGAGTCCCGTCCTTCCTACACGCGGCACCGGTGTCCCCCCACACAGCCCTGCTCGTGGATCCGGTCGTCATGGAAAGGTGCAACCCTGGTGCCTGGACGTCCCAACGAGGCGCCGTCGCGCTGCCAACACGGCAAACGGGCACCCACACAGGGGCGCGGCGGTTAACCGGGAAAGCAGGAGATTCCACGTTTCGTGGAAGCGGCTGCAAAAGCTTCAAAAACGGTCGGTGGCACACCGACTCCCTGCCCTCGGAGGCCGTGAGACTTCCAGCCGGTATGAGTGGAGCGCGCAGGACGGCCGGATGTCCGTCTGGTTGGGGGATGCGGGCGGGCGTCCCGCGTGTTTCTCAAGAACCGCTCCGGGCGTGCGTCTTTGCATGCACCGGAACACCCTTTCAGTGATAAAGCGCGCCCCCATGTCCGAGCCCGACGTCATCTCCATCCGTGGTGCCAGGGAACACAACCTCAAGACCGTCTCCCTGGACATCCCGAAGAAGAAGCTCGTGGTGTTCACCGGCGTGTCGGGCTCCGGCAAGAGCTCGCTCGCGTTCGACACGCTCTACGCGGAGGGCCAGCGCCGCTACGTCGAAAGCCTCTCCTCCTATGCGCGCCAGTTCCTGGGGCAGATGGAGAAGCCCCGCTACGACACGCTGCGCGGCCTGTCGCCCACCATCTCCATCGAGCAGAAGGCGGCCAGCAACAACCCGCGCTCCACGGTGGGCACCGTCACGGAGGTGCACGACTACCTGCGCGTGCTCTACGCCTCCATTGGTGTGCAGCACTGCCCCCAATGCGGCCGCAAGGTGGGCAAGCAGAGCGCGCAGCAGATCGTGGATGAGATCATGAAGCTGCCCGCGGGCACCAAGCTCCAGGTGCTGGCGCCCATCGTCACCAACCGCAAGGGTGAGCACAAGGACCTGCTGGCGGAGGCGCAGAAGCGCGGCTTCTCCCGCGCGCGCGTGGACGGGAAGGTGCGCGAACTGGAGGAGCGCATCGAGCTGGACAAGAAGTCCAAGCACGACATCGCGCTCATCATCGACCGTCTGGTGTTGAAGCCGGACCTGCGCACGCGCCTGACGGACTCCGTGGAGACCGCGCTGCGCGAGGGCAAGGGCACGCTCATCATCACGGATGAGAAGGGAACGCTCGCGTCCGACCGCGTGATGAGCGAACTGAACGCGTGCCCCGCGTGCGGTCTGTCCTTCGGGGACCTCACGCCCGCGTCGTTCTCCTTCAACAACCCGCTGGGCATGTGCACGGACTGCAACGGCCTGGGCACCCGTCCGGAGATGGACGCGGACCTGCTGGTGCCGGACCAGAGCCGCAGCATCCGCGACGGCGCGATTGAACCGTGGGCCAGCGGCATGAACCGCGGCGAGGGCTGGACGGCGGACTTCGTGGAGAGCCTGGCGTCCGCGTTCAAGATTGATCTGGACGTGCCGTACGCGAAGCTGTCCAAGCGGGAGAAGGACGTCCTGATGAACGGGGTGAAGGGCAAGTCCTTCACCGTGCAGTGGGGCGACAACGGCCAGTACAACATGGAGTGGGAGGGCCTGCTCGCCCGCACCATGCGCAACTTCAAGACCACGACGTCGGAGGCGCGCAAGGCGGAGCTCCAGAAGTACTTCAGCGACAAGCCCTGCCCGTCCTGCAAGGGCGAGCGCCTGCGCCCGGAGAGCCGCGCGGTGAAGGTGCATGAGCGCACGCTCGTGAACCTGAGCCAGATGACCATCACGGAGGCGCGCACCTTCCTCACGCAGATGGGCCTGAGCGCGCAGGAGGAGAAGATTGCCCAGGAGCTGCTCAAGGAGATCCGCAGCCGCCTGTCCTTCCTGGTGGACGTGGGCCTGGGCTACCTCACGCTGGACCGCACCGCGTCCACGCTGTCCGGCGGTGAGAGCCAGCGCATCCGGCTGGCGTCGCAGATGGGCAGCGAGCTGACGGGCGTCATCTACATCCTGGACGAGCCCTCCATCGGCCTGCACCAGCGCGACAACGGCAAGCTGCTGACCACGCTCAAGCGGCTGCGCGACCTGGGCAACTCCGTCATCGTCGTGGAGCACGACGAGGAGACGATGGAGGAGGCGGACTACCTGGTGGACTTCGGCCCCGGCGCGGGCGAGCTGGGCGGGCAGGTGGTGTCCCAGGGCACGCCCAAGCAGGTGATGGCGGACGAGGGCAGCATCACCGGCGCGTACCTGTCCGGACGCCAGGAGATTGAAATCCCGGAGACGCGCCGCAAGCCCAATCCCAAGCATCAGATCTCCATCGTGGGCGCGACGGAGAATAACCTGCGCAACGTGGACGCGGACATCCCGCTGGGCATCTTCACGGCGGTGACGGGCGTGTCCGGCGCGGGCAAGTCCACGCTGATCAACGAAATCCTGTACCCGGCCCTGGCGCGCGCGCTCTACGACAGCCGCGAGCCCATGGGGAAGCACAAGTCCATCAAGGGCCTGGAGCACCTGGACAAGGTCATCGACATCGACCAGCGGCCCATTGGCCGCACGCCGCGCAGCAACCCGGCCACGTACACCAAGGTGTTCGACGCCATCCGGGAAGTGTTCGCGATGACGGCGGAGGCGCGCACGTTCGGCTACGGCCCGGGCCGCTTCAGCTTCAACATCAAGGGCGGCCGCTGCGAGGCGTGCGAGGGCGACGGCGTGAAGCTGGTGGAGATGCACTTCCTGGCGGACGTCTACGTCCCCTGCGAGGTGTGCAACGGCAAGCGCTTCAACGAAGCCACGCTGCGCGTGCGCTACAAGGGCAAGAACATCGCGGAGACGCTGGACCTGAGCGTGCGCGAAGCGGTGGACCACTTCGGCGCGCACAAGGACATCATGCGCGTGCTCACCACGCTCACCGACGTGGGCCTGGGCTACCTGCGGCTGGGGCAGCCGTCCCCCACCCTGTCCGGCGGGGAGGCGCAGCGCATCAAGCTGGCGCGAGAGCTGGCGCGCGTGGCCACCGGCCGCACGCTCTACATCCTGGACGAGCCCACCACGGGCCTGCACTTCGAGGACATCCGCAAGCTCCTGTCCGTGCTCAACCGGCTGGTGGAGGCGGGCAACAGCGTGCTCGTCATCGAGCACAACCTGGACGTCATCAAGAGCGCGGACTGGCTCATCGACCTGGGGCCCGAGGGCGGCTCGGGCGGCGGGCAGATATTGGCCACCGGCACTCCGGAAGAGGTCGCGAAGGTGGAGGCCAGCCACACCGGCCGCTACCTCAAGCACGTGCTGGGCAAGGCGCGCCGGGCCCGGGTTGGCAAGCGCGTGGACGCGGCCTGAGGGGCCCCGGTAGGGTGGGGGCATGGCCGAAACCTCGACCGCCCCCACCGACCAGCGCTTCCCGCCCCAGATTCCCTACATCATCGGGAACGAGGCCTGTGAGCGCTTCAGCTTCTACGGGATGCGGAACATCCTCACGGTGTTCTTCATCGACTACCTCTTGCGCACGCAGGTGCCGGAGACAGGGCTGCGGGAGGCGCAGGCGAAGGGCCTGTTCCACCTGTTCATGGCGGGGGTGTACTTCTTCCCGCTCATTGGCGGTTACCTGGCGGACCGCTTCTTCGGGAAGTTCCACACCATCTTCGTGCTGAGCCTCGTGTACTGCGGCGGGCACGCGTGTCTGGCGCTCTTCGAGGACAACGCGACGGGCTTCTACACGGGCCTGACGCTCATCGCGATAGGCAGCGGCGGCATCAAGCCGTGCGTCTCCGCGATGGTGGGCGACCAGTTCACCCACAGCAACCGCCACCTGGTGAAGAAGGTCTACGCCATCTTCTACTGGACCATCAACTTCGGTTCGTTCTTCGCGTCGCTGTTCGTGCCGCTGTTGATGACGAAGTTCGGGCCGGCGGTGGCCTTCGGCGTGCCGGGCATCCTGATGTTCCTGGCGACGGTCATCTTCTGGGCCGGCCGCAAGCACTACGTGATGGTGCCGCCCACGGGCCCCAACCCGCACTCGTTCCTCAAGGTGGTGTTCAGCGCGTTCAAGGGTGACGCCCCGAAGGGCGCCCACTGGTTGGACAAGGCCAAGGCCGCGCACCCGCCCGAGGCGGTGGAGGGCGTGAAGGCCGTGTTCCGGGTGGCCGGGCTGATGCTGCCCTTCGTCCCCTTCTTCTGGATGTTGTTCGACCAGAAGGCGTCCACCTGGGTGGTGCAGGCGCGCGCCATGGATCCGCACGTGGGCAGCGTCGTGTTCCAGCCCAGCCAGATGCAGTTCATCAACCCGGCGCTGGTGATGGTGCTGATTCCGTTCCTCACCGTCATCATCTACCCGGCCTTCCAGCGCCTGGGCTGGGAGCTGACGCCGCTCAGGCGCATGCCCATGGGGCTGGTGTTTGGCGCGGTGTCGTTCGTCATCGCCGGCTTCTTCCAGGTGGTGATGGAGGGCGGCACGACGCTGAACATCGCCTGGCAGCTGCTGCCGTACATCGTGCTGACGCTGGGGGAGATCCTCATGTCCACCACGGGCCTGGAGTTCGCGTACACGCAGGCGCCCCGCGAGATGAAGGGCACCGTGCAGAGCGTGTGGCTGGTGACGAACACGCTGGCGAACGTGGCGGTGGCCATCGCCGCGGCGCTCAACGTCTTCACGGGCGCCGCCCAGTTCTTCTTCTACGCGGCCCTGGCGTCCGCGGCCGCCGTGGGCATGGCGCTGGTGGCCCGCAAATACGTCGTGCGCGACTACTACCAGACGGACGCGCAGGCCCCCATGGACGGCCGCAACCCCTCGGTGGAGCCGAAGCCGGCTTAAGGCCCCTCTTGCACGGCCGGGTCCACCGCGGGAGACGCGGTGGGCCCCCGGCGCGGAAGCTCCACCGTGAAGGTGGCGCCCTGCCCCGTCTCGCTTTCGACGCGGACCGAGCCCCCCAGCCTTTCAACAAGCTGGTTCACGATGTGGAGGCCCAGTCCCAGCCCACCGTAGTGGCGCGAGGACACCGCGCGCTCGAAGGCCCGGAAGATGCGCGCGTGCCGCTCCGCCGGGATGCCAATGCCTTGATCCTGGACCTCCAGGCGGGCCATCACGGCGTCCCCCTCCACGCGAAGCTCGATGGGCCTTCCTTCGCCATACTTGATGGCATTGGAGAGCAGGTTGGTGACGATCTGATCCAACCGCGACCGGTCCCACACGCCCGGGACTGGCGTGTCCGCGTGGACCAGGAGCCGGGTCCCCGACGTGGCCAGCTCGGGCGCGAAGCGCGCCGCGACGTCCCGCACCAGCGCGGCGAGGTCCACCTCCTCGAACTCCAGCTCCAGCCGCCCGGCATGGATGCGCGAGACGTCCAGCAGGGTGTTCACGAGCTTCGCCATCCGCTTCGCCTGACGCTCGATGACCTCCAGGGAGTGGGTCACGGCCTCCACTGACGCGGTCCGCAGCGCGCCAGTCCGGCCCAGGCGCATCAGCCCCTGCACCGACAACTGGAGCGAGGTGACGGGGGTCTTCAGCTCATGCGAGGCGATGGAGAGGAACTCATCCCGGAGGCCCACCGCCAGCTGGGCCTGCTGATAGAGGCGGGCGTTGTCCAGGGCCATCGCCGCGCGGCGGGCCAGCTCCTGCGCGAGCGCGAAATCCGCCGGGCCATACGGGCCACTGCCCTCCAGCCGGGCGAGCGTGAGCGCGCCGAGCGCATGGTCCCGCGCGAGCAGCGGCACGGAAATCCACGACTGGAACTCGACGACCTCGGTCAGCGCCTGTCCGTTCCGGACGCACCCCAGTGACATGGCGGCGCACCCCTCCGGGCAGAACTCCGGTTCGCCCAGGCGGAGCACCCTCCCCGGGCCGTGCGCGGCGTTCAGGTCCGGCAGCGCGCACTGCATCCGCGCGGGCGAGGTTGCGCGCAGCGCTTCGGAGCGGGCCTCGGTGATCCGCTGACAGGCATGACTCCCGCCCAGCAGGTCGACCGCGCACCAGTCCGCGAACCGCTGGACGGTCAGCGCGGCCACGCTCCGCAGCGCGTCCTCGGGCGCGAGCGAGCCCGTGAGCAGCCCGGAGGCTTCCGCCAGGAGCGCGGAGCGTCCCTCCTGCTCCTCGGCCCGGGCACGCGCCTGCTGCTCCCGCTGGAAGGTCTGGTCGCGCTCCTGCTCGGCCCGGCGGTGATCGGTGATGTCGATGCCGGTGCCGATGACGTACTCGATGGCTCCCGACTCGCCTCGCAGGACGTTGCTGGACCAGGAGATGAGGCGGCGCTCTCCCCCGCGGGTCAGCCAGTGATTCTCGGCCTGCTCGAACCCCCGCCCCTCCGCGAGCACGGCGAAGTTCCGCGCCACCCGCGCCGCCTCTTCCGGCGGCTGGAGCCGCGTCCAGAAATACGCGCCGCGCAGCTCCTCGAAGGAGTAGCCCGTCATCTCCTGGCACGCCCGGTTGAAGCGGACGATGCGGCCTTCCGGATCCAGGACGATGACCAGGGCGCGGGCCGTGTCCAGGACGGCCGAGCTGAAGTCCCGCTCGTGCTGGAGCGCGCGCTCGCTCTCCAGGGTCCGCGCGAAGAGCTGCCGGTGGATGAGCGCGGTGCGGAGCACGCCGCCGAGCCGCTCCACCATGCCCCGGTATTGCCGTGGCAGGTGCGGCTCGCGGTCGAAGTACAGCAGCAGCACGCTGGATGCAGGCCCGGCGGCCTCGATAGGCACGGACCAGCGCACGAGCCCCGGCGAGGCCAGCTCCGGATAGGACAGGCTGTCCTGGGTCAGTCCCCCCAGCGGGAGTTGGCGGGAGGCCGCGGACAGTCCGCTCGACCCCTGGAGACAGACCTGGCCCCGCGCATCCGACTGGAGCCAGAGGGCCACCGCGCACCCCAGCCGCTCCGCGACGCGGTCCAGGAAGTCGTCCGCGGGCTTGTTTGGATCCAGGAGGTCGAGCGCCGCGACGGTGAGCTCCTGGAGCACGCTCAGCAGCGCGAGGCGCTCCTCGGTGAGCTTGTGCTCCGCGTCCGCGCCGTGTTCCCCCATGCGCCACCTCGTCCCCTCACCCAGGCAGGGCGACCACCACCGCCGTCTTGTTGTGGAACTGGGGGACCCCACCGCCCATGGCCCCCACCTCGCCAAGGGTCAGGCAGCCCACGACCGGGACGCCCGCTCCGAGCGCGTTCTGGAACCTCGACAGCTCGTCCTGGACGCCCTCTTCCAGGAGGAGGTACCGGGAGACGCAATCGAACACCACCGCGCCACCCAGCGCGCCAGGGGTGGCTTGCCGGGCCAGGGTGGCGGCGCCCGCCGCGGCGTCGAGCAGGTCCGTGCGCTTGCCCTCCATCACGCGGACCAGGGAGCCGTCCGGAATCTCGGCGACGAAGCGGACCGAACCATCGGGGTCGACGGACAGGGGGTCGCGGATCACGAACTCGCCGTTGGCCTGGGGAATCCCCAGCGGATGGGTCATCGCGAAGCGGGCGAAGCTCTGCGCATCCAGGGCGTCCCCCCGGCTCGCGGCCGTGCGCTGGTAGACATCAAAGGCGCTCTCGTAGTCGAGCTCGACGGCGGTCGCGCCCCGGGCCTTCGTGACCTGGGAGGGGGGGCCATACGGCGACCAGCCGTGCTGGATGCCGACGCCGAACGGCTCCCGGGCATCGAAGGCAATCACCACCACCTGGTCCTGGTAGGCACGCCCTTGCGTGAACTGGGCCGTCTTCACGAACCGGAGGTTGTTGCCCGCTCCGCCTCCTGCCCAACGGATGCCCGCGCCCGCTTCCTGCTGGGCCCCGCGCACGACCTCCGTCGGATTGCCGCTCAGCGCGTCCGGCAGGATGAGCAGCGCACGCCGGTGTCCCGGCGGCTTGGGAGGCAGCTGGCTGACGGCCTCTGCCACCGCCGCGCGTCCGGCCGCTCTGGGGCGCTCACTGACCGGCCCGCCCATTCCCACGCCGACGCGGAAGTCGTCGCCGAGGAAGAGCGCGATGACCAGCCCCTGGAGCAGCAGCTCGGTTCCCGCGAAGACCCCCGCCGCGCTGCACCCGGCCCAGGGAATGTCCCCCAGCTGTTCACGGACCGCGGACGCCAACGCCACCGCGTCGTACTGGTCCGTGCACAGGACCAGCGCGAAGGTGGCGGCGTCCGCTCCGCGCAGCGCCTCCTGGCTCGCTTCCCGCGCGGCCGCTGTGCAGTCCGGCGAGCGGCTCTTTCCAATGTGAATCCACATGGGCTCCTTGAATCGATACTCACGCGAGAGCGGGCGTGCAGGGACGCCAGGGCCCATGAAAAACGCCGGAGCACCCAGGGGGCGCTCCGGCGTTCGTGCTTCAGCAGGCCGCTCCTGGCTCAGGTGGCCGGTGGACCAGGCCCTGCCAGGCGGTGGGCACGGCACCCGGGCCATTGTCCCTGCATCCACCTGGGGTCAGGCCTCGACGTTGAGTTCAACAGCGTCACCCTCGATCTCGATCACGTCTCCGCTCTGAACCTCGATCTCCAGTCGCTTCCGTCCATCCCGTAGGGAGAGGAGGCGGACTTCATTGATCGACACGCTGGGGCCCCAGGGTTGTTCGCGGGGACAGCGAAGCAGCTTCGTTCCCGTGACATGGACTCCGGCACCGCGCGCGGCCTCCTCGCTCAGCCGCACCCGGACGCGGGTCTCACCCGACGCCCACTCCGTGGTCACGGCAACCAGCGTTGCATCGTGGAGACGGTCCCATCCGATGTTCCCGAGCTGCATGGCGATCACCTACGGAAGCCTGATGTTCGGATGCGATTGCGACGCTCATCAGGGCCGTTTCATGACGAACCCGGCGTGGATGTGCCGTGCCTCGATGACACCGCCATCCCTTGAATCGGGCGCTGCCGCCCTGTCGTCATACGGGTCGAGCGAGAGGTAGGCCGAACCCGACTCCAGGATGAAGGCCGTGTAGCCCGGGACGAAATAGAACGCGGAGCCCTCGTCCCAGGCCAGGTCGAACCGGGTCACGCCGCTGAGTCGCAGGTGGAGTTCCGCCACGGGGCTCTCCGGTCGCGGGACACAGGTGATGTCGATGACAACCCCTGCCCCCTCCCGCGTCTGGACCGCGAACGCACGAAGCGTCCCGTCGTGGAGGGCCCAATGCTCCGCGATCTCATCCAGCGCCTGTCTGCCTTCGGAGGTGTTCATTCCAGGCCCAAAGAAAACGCCGGAGCACCCAGGGGCGCTCCGGCGTGGGTGTTTCAGGGAGACCGCCCCTGGCTCAGGTGGCCGGGTGGATGCTGCCCTGCTGGGCCGTGGGCGCCGGAGCCGGCGTCACTTCGTCCGTGCCGTGCATCATCCGCTTCAGCATGGGGGCGAGGAACAGCAGGATGACGCCCGCCAGGGCCGCGCCGACGACGATGGTGAGGAACACGCTGAACTCACCCATCTTCTCCGAGTAGCCGCCCAGCACGCCGGACAGCTTGTTGGCCACCGCGTTCGCCAGGAACCACACGCCCATCATCGCGGAGACGACGCGCTGGGGCGCCACCTTGCTGACCATGGAGAGGCCCACCGGGGACAGGCACAGCTCGCCCATGGTGTGGAAGAGGTACGCCATGATGACCCACCACGCCGCCGCCTTGCCGTCCGCCGCGCTCTCCTTGGAGGCGCCCAGCATGAAGGCGAAGCCGACCGACAGGAAGATGAGCCCCAGGGACATCTTCACCGGGATGCTCAGGTCCTTGCCCTTCGCCGCCAGCGAGCTCCACACCATCGCGAACACCGGCGCCAGCGCCACGATGAACACGGAGTTGAAGTTCTGGAACCACGTCGTGGGCACCGTCCAGCCGAACATGGAGCGGTCCACCTTCTGGTCCGTGTAGAGGTTCATCAGGCCGCCCGCCTGCTCGAAGCCCGTCCAGAACGCGACCACGAACAGCGCGATGATGAAGATGACGATGATGCGGTCCCACTCCTGGCGGCTGAAGGCGTGGCGCTTGCCGTCCGCCGTCGTCGTCTGCGCCACGGTGGGGCGCGGCGCGGGCGCCAGGCCCACGTTGCCCAGCAGCCGCCCGGACAGGGCCACGAAGATGATGACGCCCAGGGGCATGCCCACGCCGGCGGAGCCGAAGCCCCAGTGCCAGCCCACGCGCTCACCCAGCGTGCCGCAGATGAAGTTGCCCAGCACCGCGCCCAGGTTGATGCCCATGTAGAAGATGGTGAAGGCACCGTCGCGCCGGCCGTCACCCGCGGGGTACAGCCCGCCCACCATGGTGGAGATGTTCGGCTTGAAGAAGCCGTTGCCGATGATGAGGAAGCCCAGGCCCGCGTAGAAGATGGAGATGCCGGGTAGCGCCAGGAGCAGGTGGCCGATGATCATCAGCACACCGCCCAGCAGCACCGCCTTGCGCTGGCCGATGAAGCGGTCCGCGATGTAGCCGCCCAGGATGGGCGTCAGGTACACGAGGCCGGTGTACGTGCCGTAAAGGCCCAGCGCATCCGCCGTGGACCAGCCAAAGCCACCCCGAATCTTGTCGGTGAGGAAGAGCACCAGCAGGCCGCGCATGCCGTAATAGGACATGCGCTCCCACATCTCGGTGGCGAACAACAAATACAGGCCCGGGGGATGCCCCTTGCGGGCCTCGCCCGCGGCGACGGTGCTTTGCATGCCGTGAGTTCCTCGAACGGATGTCTGTGAGGGGGAACGAAAAAGTCGCGCGACTGTAACAGGAGTCACGCGATCAGCGAGGACAGAGGACACCGCGCGTCCTTGGGAATTCCCGCTCCCTGCGCGAGCGGCCCGTTGAGCCCCCGCGCCCCTTCCGTTCGTGGCCGGCCGCGTCAGCCCATGCGCCGCGACCAGCGGCCCCGACTCGCACCCGTGGTGGGGGTGGAGGCCAGGGGCTCCGCGTGCGCCGGGCGCAGGGGCAGCCGGACCTCTACCCGGGTGCCCTTCCCCATCTGGCTGGTGATGCCGATGCGGCCGCCGTGCTGCAGGACGATGCGGCGGCTGAGCGCCAGCCCCAGCCCCGTGCCCTCCCCCGCTGCGCGGGTGGAGAAGAACGGCTGGAAGAGCCGCTCCAGGTCCTCCGGGCGGATGCCCACGCCGGTGTCCTTGATGGTGACGATGGCCTCATCGCCCTGCTGCGCCGTCTCCACCTGCACGCGGCCGGTGTCGCCCACCGCGCGCAAGGCATTGTCCAGGAGGTTCAGCCACACCTGGTTGAGGGTGCCGGGGTCTCCCCAGATGGGGTCCGCGCACTGGTAGGTGCGCTCCACCACGACGCCGGACGGGATGCGCCAGCCCAGCACGTTGAGCGTGGAGTCGAGCGCCGTGTCCAACCGCACCGCCACGGGCTTCTCCGCCGTGCGCACGAAGGACAGGAGTGACTCCGCCAGGTGGCGGATGCGCTGGCCGCACTCCTCCATCACCTCCAGCATGGCGGGGCCCAGGTTGGGGTCGCCGCCGGTCTGCTTGCCCTGGACCACCTCCTTCAGCGGGATGAGCGCGTTCATCAGCCCGTTGAGGGGGTTTCGCACCTCGTGCGCGAAGCCGGAGGTGAGCAGGCCGATGGCCGCCAGCCGCTCGTTCTCCGCCGCGCGCACGGCCGCCTCGCGCAGGCGCAGCTGCGTCTCCACGCGCGCCAGGAGCTCGCGCGGGCTGAAGGGCTTGCCCAGGTAGTCGTTGGCGCCCGCGCCCAGGGCCTCCACCTTGGCGGAGACCTCCTGCCGTGCGGTGAGCAGGATGACGGGCAGGTCCACCGTCTGCGCGTGGGCGCGCAGCTGCACCAGGAGGTTCAGGCCGGACAGCACCGGCATCATCACGTCGGACACCACCAGGTCCGGCCGCTCCTCCAGCGCTCGGCGCACGCCCTCCTCGCCGTTGGTGGCCTCCAGCACGCGGTAGCCCGGCGCGAGGATGTCCGCGATGAAGGCGCGGATCTCCGCGTCGTCCTCCACCACCAGGATGCGCGGGGCCTTCGCGTCCGCGCGCGTGTGGTCCTGCGGCTCCGTGGGGCGCTGCGCCCCGGCGACGGTGGCGGCCAGCACGGTGGCGAAGCGTCCGGAGCTGCGGCGCTCGCGGCGCGTGGGCAGGTCCGTGGCGCGGCGCTCGCGCAGGTCCTCGCGCAGGTGCTGGGTGCCCTTGGGCAGACGCACGCGGAAGCTGGAGCCCTGCCCCGGCGTGCTCGACACCTCGATGTCGCCCGAGTGCAGCTCCAGCGTCTCCTTCACCAGCGCCAGACCAATGCCACTGCCGCCGAAGCGCCGCGTGCCGGACGTGTCCGCCTGGGCGAACCGGTCGAAGATGACGGCCAGGTCCGCGGGCGCCATGCCCTGCCCCGTGTCCACCACCTCCACGTGCACGTCCGTGGCGTCCTCGCGCAGGCGCACCGCGATGCTGCCGCCCGCCGGGGTGAACTTGAGCGCGTTGGACACCAGGTTGTGGAACACGCCCTCGATGCGCTCCGCGTCCACGTGCACCGGAGACACCGGGCCGCCCTCCAGCGTGAGGGTGAGCCCCTGCTTCTCCGCCACGGTGCGGAAGGGCAACAGCTGCGAGGACAGGAACGCGTGCAGCTCCAGCGGCTGGTAGCGCAGGCGCACCTTGCCCGCCTCCAGCTGGGCCAGGTTGAGCAGGTTGTCGATGAGCCGCAGAAGCCGCTGCGTGCTCCGGTCCAGCGTCACCAGGTGCTGCCGCACCACCGTGGGCAGCGACTCCGGCTCCTTCTGGAGCGCGTCCAGCGACAGCAGGATGAGCGTGAGCGGCGTGCGCAGCTCGTGGCTCACGTTGTCGAAGAACTCCGTCTTCAACCGGTCCTGCTCCCGCTGCTTGACGAGCGCCGCCTCCAGCTTCGCGTTGGCCTCCGACAGCTCTCGCGTGCGCGCCGTGACGCGGTCCTCCAGGGCCACGTTGCTGCCAAACACCTCGTCGTAGCGCTGCTGCAATTCGCGCAAGGAGCCCATGTTCGCCTGGGCCTGCGCCGCGAGCAGTTCGTCCTTGCGCTTGATTTCGCGCCGCCGGTCCAGCCAGCCGCCCAGCGCGAAGCCGCCCACGCCCAGCGACATCACGGAGAAGAGCGCGTCCCCCCACCCCACGTGCGTGGCCAGGAGGCCGCACACCATGCCCAGCAGCAGGCCCAGGTAGTGGCCCCACATCGTGGGCGGATCCGTCCACGTGAGGTGGTAGCGGCACGCCTCGCCGCCCAGCACCTGGCACTCCGTCTCCCGCACCTCCGCGGGCGCCAGGCCCCAGATGGTGGGGAAGGACGCGAACTGGCCCATGCGCAGCTCGCAGACGTTGCGGTTCTGCTCCGGGATGCTGCTGCGGTAGGACAGCTTCAGCCGCTTGTGCTCCAGCAGGTCCACCATGAACGTCCCCACCCGGTTGTAGCTGGGGGAGAAGTCGATGGTCTGCTTGTAGCAGGCCTTGGGCGAACCAAAGGCACGCAGCATGTAGAAGACGAAGCCCAGCGCCTGCGGCGACGCGGTGAACAGGCCCGCCTCGCGCATGAAGCGCGAGTCGCCGGACTCCTGTCGCAGCGCCGCCGCCGCGCGCTCCAGGAAGCGCAGCGAGACGTAGTTCGTGGGCTGGCGCATGTAGTCCAGCCCCAGGGTGAACCCGTGCTCGCGCCACACCTTGGCCAGCCGCTCCGCGCCGTAGCGGTGCTCGAAGTAGAGCAGCAGCGTGGACGTGGCGCGGACGCTCACCTCGGGGGCGTTGTCCGGTGACACGTCCTGCACCTTCACCGCCGGAAGGCGTTGGGTCACGGTTTCGTTCCTTCGGTGACCAGTGTCACCGCGTACTTCAGTCCCTCCGGGTCCGCGAGCATCGCCAGGAAGTCGTCGCAGTGCGACTGGTAGGCCTCCTGCGAGCCGAAGACGGCCGCGCCCACGGGGGCCAGCGCCTCGAAGCGCGTCTTCCAATCCCGCACGAGCCGGTCCTCCGCGGCGCCCGCGGCGAGGTAGAAGGGCACCAGGTGCACGCGCACGTTGGCGAGCCCCGCGCGGCGGAAGTCGGAGAACACCTTGCGGCCGACGTGCAGGTCGAACCCGCGCGACGCCAGGGCTTCCACCATGCGCTGCATGCCCGCGTGCAGGCGCTCCGGGAAGGGCCAGTTCTGGAAGCCCAGCCCGTCGATGTCGGACACCACCACCCGCCCCCCGGGCCGCGTCACGCGGATGAGCTCCGCGAGCGCGGCATGCCGGTCCGGCAGGTACTCGAAGACGTACTGGCTCCAGGCGTAGTCGAACGCGTCCGGGGGCAGCCCCGTGGTGCGCACGTCCCCCTGGAAGAACGTCAGGTGCGGGCGGTGGGCGTTGCGCGCCTTCGCCTCCGCGACGCGGCCCTCGTGCAGGTCCACGCCGGTGACGTGGCCGCCCTCCCCCACCAGCTCCGCCATCAACTCGGCGATGCCGCCGGGGCCGCAACCCGCGTCGAGCACGCGGTCCCCCGGCTTGAGGCCCGTGCGGCGGAGGACGGCGCGCGTGTCCTGGGACTGCTCCTGCTCCCAGAGCCGGCGGGACTCACCCTCGGATTCCATGAGGTACATCACCGCGCCTCCTGGTTCTGGGCCGGAGCCGATGCGGCCCGGAGCTTCGTGCGCCGCATGGGCAGCTGCCGTTCGAAGAGCGAGCGCCAGGCCTCGCACCAGCGGCGCACCATGGAGCGGTGGAAGGTCCACTCGGAGAAGCGGCCCTGGTCCACGAAGCCCCGCTCGCACAGGGTCGGCACGTCCAGCGCATCCACCATGCCCAGCGCCGAGCGCCGGCCCCGCTCGCCCGCGTGGGCCATGCACCGCAGCGTCAGCGCCGCCACCGCGTCCTTCACGCGCGGGTGCTCCCGGTCCGCCACCACCAGGTTGAAGCCGTTGGTGACCTCGATGAGGCTCAGGCCCGGCGTGGCCTCATCCTGGAGCGCCAGCGCCAGCGGGCCTGCGTCCCCGTCCACCACGAACATCCGCCGCTCGCGGTGCAGCCCCGCCGCACGGAAGCGCTCGCCCAGGGCCCCTTCCGGGCCGGGGTCCGCGCGCAGGTCCTCGCTGAGCAGGCGCACCAGTTCCCCCCGGCGGCGCAGGTACGACTCCAGCCACTGGCGGTCCTCCGGGCCCGCGTCGCGCACGGCGGGCAGCGTCCTGGCGTCCACGGCGGGCATCAGTGCCAGGTCCGCGCGCAGGTAGTGGAACTGGCGCAGGTGGCACAGCCCCTGGCCCTCCAGCACGCGCGCCAGCCACGTGCCCAGCCGGTGTGGCCAGCGGTTGTCGGTGCGCCACATGTAGCGGATGAACTCCACGTCCTCCATCGCCTCGCCCACCTCCACCGCGAGCGACGTGAGCTCGCTGGAGATCTGCTCGCTGCGGCGGAAGCCCGGCATCACGGCCAGGTGCTGCACCAGCCACGTGCTGGAGTACATGCGCAGGCCGTTGACGTGCCCCAGGAGCCGGTGCGCGTCCGAGAAGACGAGCGAGCGTCCCAGCTCCCGCGCGCGGCCCAGGAGCTCGTGCGTCACCTCCAGCACGGGCAGGACGCGCGACTCTTCTCCGAAGGGATGATCCGGGTGGAAGGTGTAGCGGGCGTCCTCCATCATCCGCCAGAGGTCCGGGAAGCGGAACACCGCGCCGTCGCGCACCTGGGGCGCCCTGGCGGACACGAACGCGTCCACGATGGCGTCGCGCACCGCGCGCGGCATGTCCAGGATGCGCACGCCGCAGCGGTAGGGCCTGAGGCGCTGATCCTGCCGGGACTCGAAGGGGACGACGTCCACCGAGCGCACCTCCACCCGGCACGCCACCTCCGAGCCGTCTGGCAGCAGCAGCGTGGTGTCCAGGTGCGAGCCCACCGGCAGCACCTCGCACGACGCGTCGATGGGGAAGGCGAACCCGCGCGCGCCCAGGTCCAGCACCGCGCGGGTGATGCGCTGGCCGCTGAACGGAGACGTGAAGCGCACGAGGAAGCGGTGCTGCGCGCTGGGGCGGAAGCGCTGCTGCCCGCGCCGGTTCTCCACCGCCAGCGACCGGGGCATGCCCAGCACCACGCCGTCATGCCCCACGTGGAGCATGCTGGTGACGCCCCGGTAGCGCTGGCCGCCCATCTCGAAGGAGAGGTGGACCACCTCCCCCACGCTCGCGGGCAGCCCCTGGGACACCTGCCCGCGCAGGAGGCCCCGCTCGTCGCTCGCCTCCACCGTGGCGGACTCCAGCCGGAAGTGCACCGTCTGGCTGTCGGGCGGATGCAGCCACACGGGCAGCTCGCGCCGCAGCGCCTTGCGCAGCGCGGCCTGCACCGCCACCGCGTCGCGCAGCGTGCGAGGCGGGGCGGCCGTGGCCTCGTCGGAGGCGGGCCGCCAGGAGATGCCCACGCGCAGGAACGCGCGCGTCCCCTGCTGGATGGGGGTGGCGTGGCGCACGTAGGCGCGGCCCACGTGGAGCACGGGCCGGCCGTCGCGCACCATGGACAGCGAGTCCAGGGGCGTGCCCGGCAGGAAGGCCGCCAGCGACGCGTCCATGGGCACCTGGAGCGCGGCGCCGAAGTGGCCCAGGTCCTGGCACTCGGCGGTGAAGGGCTGGCCGCGCAGCATGAAGTCCACGCGCATGCCCGCGTCCAGCGACACGCGCGTGGAGGCGCGCAGCTGGAGGATGTCGCGCAGGCGCGTGCGCAGCTCCCCTTCCGTCAGCGCGTCGTCCACCGTGCTGAAGACGTGCCCCTCCGCGGCCGTCTCCACCAGCTCCTCCAGCCCGTGCTGATCCGACCGCGCGCAGACGAACACGCAGACGGCCTCTGGCGCCGCGCGGTCCACGTGGCGCAGGAAGCGGCGCGCGTTGTCCGCGGGCGCGATGATCAGCGTGGGCACGGACGCCTCCATGCGCCGTGTGGCCTCCAGCTGTGAGCCCACCACCGAGACCCGGTGCGCGCCCAACGCGACCCGGAGCGCGTTGCGGCGCATCTCGTTGGGGTGGACGATGAGGACTTCGTGAGTCGGCACGCTCATGGATTTTTCCCGACGCGCAAGAGCCACACCCGGCGCCCGTGCATGGCGCCATTCCCGTCGACGCGGGGCTCGCACGCGCCCCGTTCCCGCCATCCACACGCCTTGAGTGTCCGAGCCTGGTGCTCTCTCTTGGTGCCAGCGGGGCTCTCGCTGTGACGCCACCCCGGTGAGCCGCCGGCGAACAACCAGCGCGTACTTTACCTGCTCCCACGGATTAGGTGATGTACGCGGGGGTGAGAGGACTTTTCGGAATAGGTTAAAGGCGCGCGGTCTGGCAGGACCCCTTGGTGGGTAGGACCGCACGGGCGGGGCATGGTGGAGCGCGCTGGCCCCGGGCTCCGGACGCCGTTACAGAATGCGCGGGCGACGAGGAGGCCCCCCATGGGCGAGACGGTGGATTACGAGGCCGGAATCCGGGAGCTGAAGCGCTCCATGAACGCGGTCATCCTGGCGCACTACTACCAGGAGAGCGAAGTGCAGGACGTGGCCGACTTCGTCGGTGACAGCCTGGCCCTGGCGCAGGCCGCGGCGCGGACCGAAGCGGATGTGATTGTTTTCTGCGGTGTGCACTTCATGGCGGAGACCGCCAAGATTTTGAATCCCAGCCGACAGGTGTTGCTTCCGGACCTCAAGGCCGGGTGCTCACTGTCGGACCGCTGCCCGCCCGCGGCCTTCAAGGCCTTCAAGGACAAGCACCCGGACGCCTTCGTGGTGTCCTACGTGAACAGCTCCGCCGCGGTGAAGGCGATGAGCGACGTCATCTGCACGTCGTCCAACGCCGTGCGCATCGTGAACCAGATTCCGAAGGACCGCCCCATCCTCTTCGCGCCGGATCAGCACCTGGGCCGGCACGTGATGAAGGAGACGGGCCGCGACATGGTGCTGTGGCCGGGCAGCTGCATCGTCCACGAAATCTTCAGTGAGAAGAAGCTCGTGGGGCTGAAGGTGGAGCACCCGGACGCGGAGGTGGTGGCCCACCCGGAGTGCGAGCAGCAGGTCTTGCGGCACGCGGACTTCATCGGCTCCACCAAGGCCATTTTGGATTACGTGGTGAAGAGCCCGAAGCGGAAGTTCATCGTGGTGACGGAGGCGGGCATCCTCCACCAGATGAAGAAGTCCGCGCCGGACAAGACGTACATCCCGGCGCCGCCGGACAACGGGTGCGCGTGCAACGAGTGCCCGTACATGCGGCTCAACACGCTGGAGAAGCTCTACCGGTGCATGAGGGACCGGACCCCGGAGCTGGTGCTGCCCCCGGACCTGCAGCACGCGGCGCTGGCACCGCTGCAGCGGATGCTGGAGTGGTCCGCCTGAAGAAGGGGGGAAGCGGACTGTCGCTCGCGTCCTACGAATGCCAACTCGCGTCTTGCGGATGGCGGGCCCAAGTGCCATGGAAGAGACGTGGCCTTCCGATTTCTCGCACTTCCCGCCCACCGGCTGGTGGACTTCCCCAAGACCCTGCCGGACGACGAGCGCCTCGAGCCGGACCTGCCTCCGGTGATGGAGGCCGTGGAGCGCGCCCTCGCTGGCGCCGAGTTCCGCGACCTGAAAGCCCGGGACCGCCTGCGGGCCCTGCTCCAGGGGGACCGTCCCCCGGCCCTGGGTTCGCCGGGCAAGGGCTTTGGCCCCAGCGCCATCTTCGCCCAGCCGCCCCAGGACCTGCCGGCGCTCCTGCGCATGGCGGATGAGCTGGAGCAGCTGGCGCGCCGGGAGGCGGGCGAGCGCGCGCTGGTGTGGAAGTGCGGCGAGTGCAGTGCCCGCTACGCGGTGCCGGTGGCCCTGGTGCGCCAGGTGTCCATCCGCTGCGAGCGCTGCGGCCACCCGGTGCAGCTGTCCTCGCAGCAGAGCCTGGGCGAGGAGGCCCTCATCGACCCGTTCCAGGGCGCGGTGAACACCAGCCGGCATGAGCTGGCGGTCTTCTTCCGGGAAGCCATGGCGCGCGGCTGGCCCGTGCTCGTGTCCGAGGGCGGCAACCCTGCCCCGCGCGCGCGTCAGTCCAGCCCGCAGGCCTGAGCCACGGCCGGGAGTCGCAGCGGGGGCCTTCCCAGGCCCCCTTCCCGCTTCAGATGAAGATGCCGGCGGAGGCGTCGTTGCGCGCCTCCTGGAGCTCCTGCGTCGCCGGACGGCCGCGCAGCGCATCCATCACCTGGCGCGGCGCATGGCGGCCCGAGCACTTGGAGCACTCGCACTTGCCGCGCTTGCAGGTGCAGTCCGCCTTGCTGCCGCAGGAGCACTTCGCCGTCAGCAGCTGATCCAGCTCCTCCAGCGGGCGCGGGGCGTCGTCCTTCTTCGCCTCCGGGGCCTGCTGCGCGTCACCCTTGGAGGCGGCCGCCTTCGCGTGGGCCTCGCAGGCGTGGGCGCTGACGGGGACCAGCCAGAGGCCTCCCAGCAGCAATCCCGCGGTCATCAACGTCGCGCTGCGTGCCATGTCGCTCTCCCTGGCGAGGCCCATGAAGACTGGGGGAGGCACCCGCCGGTCCGGCCTATAGCGCAGGGCATTCCCCCTGCCAAGGCATTCGCACGCACCTTTGCCTACCCATCAACAGAGCGCACGGTGCGCTCGCCCGGCGCGGGGGCGCGCGCGTACAGTCCGCGCCCTCCTGCCCGTGACGAACCGAACCGCTCGCATCGCCTTCGCCGCCGCGCTCGTCCTGGGGGCGCTCCCGCTCTGGGTGTCGCGCCTGCTGCCCATGGTGGACCTGCCGCAGCACCTGTACCTCATCTCGGTGCTGCACCGGCTGGACGACCCGACGACGCTGTACCCCACGCTGTTCGCGGCGCGGCACGAGCTGACGCCCTACCTGGGCTACTACTACCTCGTCAGCGCGCTCAACTGGCTGTTGCCGCTGGAGCTGGCCAACCGCGTCTTCCTCACCGCGTACGTGGTGGGGATGCCGCTGGGCATGGCGTTCCTCCTGCGCAGCCTGGGGCGGCCGTCGTGGCCCGCGCTGCTCACGCTGCCGCTCGCGTACGGGGACAGCTTCGGCTGGGGCTTCATCAACTACCTGGCGGCCCTGCCGCTGACGCTGCTGTGCTGCGGCCTCTTCGTGCGGACGCTGACGGACGCGCCGCGCCGCCCGCGCTGGGGCGTGGGGCTGGCGGTGTGCCTGGTGGCGGTGCTGCTCTTCCACGTGCAGGCCTTCGGGTTCCTGGCGTTCGGGCTGCCGTGGCTGCTCCTCACCACGCCGGTGCCGGAGGACGCGGCGGCGAAGGGGGTCGCGGCCCGGCTGCGGCCGCGCGTGCCGGCGCTGCTGGGCGTGGTGCCGGGTGTGGCGCTGTTCCTGTCCTGGGTGGTGCTCCGGTTCGGCAACCCGCCGGACATCCAGCCGGGCGCGCCGTGGAAGGCGTGGGGGCCCACGTTCTCGCCGCAGAACCTGGCGTGGAAGGGCTTCGAGCAGAACCGCGCCGAGTTCTTCCAGGTGCTCGCCAACACGTTCCATGACGGTTCGGACCGGTGGCCGCTGTACGCGGTGGGCGCGGTCGCGGTGGCGGGCTGGGTGCTGGGCGTCATGGGGCCGGGGACGCGGCGCGAGGGTCCGGTGGCGCGCTGGCGGCTCTTGGGGCTGGGGGTGCTGGCGCTGGCGCTCTACTTCCTCCTGCCCTTCGACATCCGGGGCTACGTCTACTACCTCAACACGCGCTACGCGCACCTGGCCGCGGCGCTGCTGGTGGCGAGCATGCCGGCCGCGCGCGCGGAATGGCGGCGGCCGTTGGGGATGGCGGCGGCGGCGAGCGCGTTGCTGCTGGCCTTCGTGATGGGGCGCGGCTTCCAGCGCTTCTCCGGGGAGGCCCATGAGCTGGAGGTGCTGTCCGGCTTCGCCGCGAACCGGCCGAAGGTGATGGGGCTGGTGTTCGACCCGCGCTCCAGCGTGGTGCGCTTCCCGGTCTTCATCCACGCGGCGGCGGTGGTGGCGCGCGAGCGCGGCGGGGTGCCCAACTTCACCTTCGCCACGACGCCGCACTCGCCGCTGCGCTACCGGGGGGAGGTGCCGCCCACCTTCCCGTCCGAGTGGCGGCCCCAGGAGCTGGACCAGGCGACGCAGGGGAGCTGGTACGACCACTTCCTCGTGCGCGGGGTGCATCCGTCGCGTGTCTTCGGCGGACGGTTGCAGTCGGAACTGGTCATCGTGGGACAGGCCGGGGGGAGCTGGCTGGTGCGGCGGCGGTAGCGCGTGAAGTAGAAACACGGCGCATGAGCCCTGCCTCCACCGAGCCCCGTCCCCTGCTGGATGCGCTGCGCGCCGGCACGCCCCTGCCCGCCTTCCCGGAGGCGGACGTCGAGCAGGCCCGGAAGCTGGCGGGCGACGTGGGCTCCGCGTCCGCCGCGAGCGTGGAGGCGCTGCCCGAGGCCCTGGCGGGCGCGGTGCTGGAGGCCGCCGTGCTGGCGGGCCATGTGGCGCTGCCGGAGACCCTGTCCGCATCGCCGGTGAAGCCGCTGGCCAAGGCCGCGAAGAAGGCGCTCTACCGGCTGCGCTCGCGCGGCGTCACCCCGCCGGAGGCCCCCAAGCCAGCGCCTCCGGCTCCAGCCCCGGAGACGCTGCCCACGCTGGTGACCCTGGTGTCGTCGGCGGGGCAGTACGGCCTGCTGCTCACGCGCGTGGTGCGCGGCGGCGTGGAGCTGCTCCAGGTCATCGCGTCGGATGAGCAGGGTGTGCTGGAGCTCAACCGCACGGAGCAGAGCCGGGGGGACATCCGCCGCATCCTCAAGCACGGGCTGCAGAACGGCTTCGGCATGGAGGTCTCCCGCGAGGAGGGGGCCCGGCTGCTCGCGGAGGCTGCGGCCCTCAACCTGCGCACCCGCACGCCCTTCCCGCCGGACCTGGAGGCCGCGCTGCGCCACCACGGCGTGCAGCCCGTCCATGAGCCGGAGCCCCTCCCCTCCCCCGAGCCTGACGATGTGCGTCGTGCCCTGGAGGGCGATCAGCTCCACGCGACGCCGGAGCTCGCGGAGTGGATGCCGCCCGACGCGGAGGTGCGCGCGCTGATGGAGCAGGTGCAGGCGCTGGCCTCGAGCCCCCTGGCGTTGAGCGGTGCGCAGCGCCAGGAGCAGGTGCGGCAGCGGGTGCTGGACGCGGCGCGGGCCTTCTTCACCCCGGAGGTGCGCCAGCGCTACGCGCGCCGCCTGTGGCGCATGGCTGCCTTCTTCGACGCCACCGGGCGGGCCCTCCAGGCGGACATCGCGAGGGGCGAGGCACGGCGCCTCTTCCACGGACTCGACGAGCCCTTCTCACGCTTCGCGGAGACGCTCTTCGCCAAGGTCGTGGTCCTGGCCGCGGCCGGAGCCCAGGCGCAGGCCGCGCAGGCCGCCACGGCCCCCGGAGAGCCACCGGAGGGCCCCACGAACGAGCGGCGCAGCCCCGGCGGCCTCATCCTCCCCTGACGGCGCAGGGCCCGCGTCCCCAAGCGCCTTGAGAGCGCCCCGGGAGCGGGCCCACTTCACGTCAGAGCTGTTCCGTGCGGGCGCACAGGAGCAGGTCCAGGTTCTCCCGCTCCCACGCGAGCGCCCGCTGGTAGTCGTGGAAGCGCTTCTCGTGCTCCATCAGCTCCGGCGGGTGGATGCAGCGCCGGCCGTCCTCGCCCCGGCGGGCGCGGTAGACGTGGTGCAGCATCTCGTGGAAGACGATCCACTCCACGAAGTACCGGGGCACCAGCGGCTGGTCCAACGCCGGGTGGATGCGGATGACCTTCGAGTCCGCCGAGTACGAGCCCATCTTGATGCTCTTGCGCGGACCCTTCACCCGGGGCGCCGGCCCGTAGGTGATGGCCGCGTCGATGCGGCTCTGGAAGTAGCGCTCGTTGAGCCGCTCATAGATGCGCCCCAGGTCGTGGTAGCGCCCCACCGGCGTCATCCGCAGCCGCTTGCGCATCTGCGCCGGGGACAGCCGCCGGATGAAGATGCGGTTGCGCTCGATGTAGCGGTCCAGCAGCGCGCTGGCGTCCGCGTCCCCCTTGCGCACGAAGCTGGCGAGCGCCTGGAGCACGTCGTCCGGCGCGGCCAGGAACATGTGGTGCAGCCGCAGCCGCCACAGCGCCCGCTGACGCTGGAACGTCAGCATCGTGTGGGTGTTGTCATGAATCTCCACCGCCACCTTCCCCCGCAGCCGCGTGCGCAGCCGGCGCTCCAACACGCGCCGCCACACCTTCACCAGTCGGTTGGGCTCCGGGGCGACCGGGAGCTGCCGGGCCACCCTCCCCGCGGGGTAGGTCCTCTGTCGGTTGATGTTCTTCCGCTTGTTCGCGCGAGCCATAGAGGGGCCGGAGTCTACGGACCCCTCTGACATGTGTAAACGCGCTCGCTTGGTGGAAAGCCAAGGAATTCCAACGACTTAAGGGCACTCAAGCTTACCCGGTCCTACGTGTCCTCCGGGGGGGGCCGATGCCGCATACGCGTAAGTCGCCGTGCCAATTAGCGTCGCCTGCGGCATGGGACCCGGAGCGTCTGGAGTTCCCCGGTTACAGGTCGGATGTTGTAGGTCTCAATACCCCGAGGTGCCCGCTTTCCGGGGCAGGTGTACTGGACGCGAAGCGGGCCGGGAGCCAGGGCGACCACCTGGTTGATGGGAAGCTTCCCGCCCCCCGGCCGGCCAAGCACGGTGCGCACCGGAGCGTCGAAGCGGACATCCACGGTGGCGGGGGCCTGAGGCTCGGCGCGCTCGGCGGGTCTGGCGGGCTCGGCCGACGCCACCGTTTCCACGGCGGGCGGTGCCGCGGTTTCAGTTCCCGTCGCGGCCACCGCGAGCCCCGCGTCCGGCGTCTGGGCCGTTTCCGCGAGGACGGGCTGCGTGGGCTTCGGCGGCGCGACCTCCGCGGGAACAGGCGCGGGCGCCTTCACCGGGGCCGTGCCCTGGGGGCCGGGCCGCACCGGGCCTCCCGCGGGGGGCCGCTTCATGGGCACCGGAGGAGCCTGCGCCTCGGGGCTGAAGAGGCCCATCATCCACGCGGCGCCCAGCCCCAGCACGGCGACGAGCAACACGCCCACCACCACCAGCGCGGCCCTGCGCGAGCGCGTCAGCGAGCCAGAGGAGTCGAGTGTGTCGGGCCCCACGTCGTCGGAGCCCTCGTCCACGGCGACGGGGGCGCGCACGGCCCGCCGGGGGGGCGGCCGGCGCGGCGCATGGAACCCGATGGTGGACTCGTCGTCGTCCGGATCTCCGATGGTCACGGGCGTCGGCCCCGTGAGGCTCATCCCGGAGGCTCCCGGGTCGGTGGCGAAGCGCTCGTCGTCCGCAGGGGACGGCCGCGGTGGTGGGCGGACGTTGCGGGCCCCGGGGTTTCCGGGCGGCGCGGAGCGGTTCGCGTCGCTGGTCGGCGAGGCTCCCCGGCGAGGGCCCGGAGGCTGCGACACGCGCCCGTCGTCCCCCATGCGCCGGGGACCGGACGACAGCGGCTCCGAGCGGCCATCGTCGGCGGGCGCAATGCCCGACCGGCGCGGGGCCGGAGGCGGCGTCGAGGCGCGATCCGCGGGCGCGTGCGGCGGCGTGCGGCGCGGGGTGGGCGCGAAGGGATCATCCGACGCACCAGTCCCCCGCGGCATGGCCACGCCGGACGACGGGCGCCGTGTACGGTCCGGGGCCCTCCGCTCACCCGGCGGTCCGGAGCGCGCGGTGGGCTCTGGAGGGCCGCCCCGCCGCGCCGGTGCGGGTGGGGCGGGCCGGGGACGGCGCGCGCGCAGCGGCACGGTGGAGTCGGCGTCCTCGTCCTCCTCCTGCGCCTCCTCGTCCCAGGCCTCCGCCTCGAACACGGGCTCCAGGTGGCGGCGCGGCGTGGGCGCACCGGGCATCGTCCCGACGGCGGTGGACTCGCCGTCGTCGTCCTCGTCGTCTTCGTGCCCCGTGGGCAGCTCGCGCGGCCGCGCCATCTGCGTCTCGGGCTCGCGCTCCTCCGCGTCCCAGGCACGCAGCGCGGCGGCCTCCGCCGTGGGCCGGCGCGCGGGAGGAGGCCGGGCCACCAGCCCCGCCGGTGTCAGCGCCGAGGCCCCCCGGGGTTGCGACGCCGTGCCTCCCAGCGGCAGCGTGCGCGCCGCCGTGTCCTCGTCTCCCGTCAGCGGCAGGGTGCGCGCCGCCGTGTCCTCGGTGAGCGGCAGCGTGCGCGCGGCGGTGTCCTCCTCCGCGTCCGCCAGGGGCAGCGTGCGCGCGGCGGTGTCCTCCGGCAGGTCCGGCACCGGGGGCGGCAGCGGCGTGCGCAGCGACGGCAGCGGCAGGGTGGCCTCGTGCCGGCCCGCGCGCTTCGTCGGGGGGATGTGGAGCACGGTGCGCTCCTCCTTCGCCCCCAACAGCCGCGCGATGTACCCCGTCACGTCCAGGCTCTGCTTGAGCACGCCGGAGGCCAGGAAGGCCTCCAGGTCGTGGCGCACGTCGGAGGCCCGCTGGTAGCGCTGCGTGCGGTCCTTCACCAGGCACCGCATCACGATGCGCGACAGGTCCTCCGGGTAGTCCGGGCGCACCAGGTGCGGCGGCGTCGCCTCCTCGTAGCGGATGGCGTAGAGGATGCCCTCCGTGGTGGCACGGTGGAAGGGCTGCTTGCCGGTGGTGATTTCGTAGAGCATCACCCCCAGCGCGTAGATGTCCGCCCGGTGGTCCAGCCGCTCCTGCATGATCTGCTCGGGCGACAGGTAGAGGAACTTCCCCTTGATGACGCCCGGCTTGCTGCGCTCCATGAACGCGCCGGCCTTGGCGATGCCGAAGTCCACGAGCTTCACGCGCCCGTCGTAGGCCAGCATCACGTTCTGCGGAGAGACGTCCCGGTGGATCAGCTCCAGGGGGCGCCCATCCACGCCGCGGCTGAAGTGCGCGTGGTCCAGGCCCGCGGCGATGGCCGCGCAGATCTTCGCCGCGACGCCGTACGGCATGGAAGCGCCGAACTTGTGCTCCTCCATGAGCACGCGGCGCAGGTCGACGCCCTCCACGTACTCCATGCAGATGAAGATGTTGTCCCCCTCCTTCCCCAGCTCGTGCACCTGCACGATGTTGGGGTGGTGGAGCTGGGCGGCGATGCGCGCCTCGTCCAGGAACATCTGGACGAACTCCGGCTCCTCGGAGAGGTACGGGAGGATCCGCTTGATGACCACCAGCGTGGGGTCCGGCGGCCTGTGCGCCAGGAACAGCTCCGCCATCCCACCCAGCGCGAGGCGCTTGATGAGCAGGTACTTTCCGAACGGGGTGGCCGTCTGGGGCGAGCTCAAGGACGTGGAGGGTGCGGGCCGCGGGTGGAACTTTGAACCGTGTCCGGAGCCTACCTGCATTCCCGCCCCGGGGGGAGCCGTCGGACCCGCCCGGGGCGGACTCTAGGCAGGCCCGGCGAACCGCGCGAACTTTCGGGCCCCGGCCCCTGAAACACGACCGCCCCCCAGGGCGAGCAGGCCCTGGGAGGCGGAAGTTGGAAAAGCGTCAGGCGGAAGGGACTACTCGATGACCGCGCCCGCGACCTCGCCCGGCAGGTCTTCGCAGCCCTGCGGGATGAGGGTGTAGGTGTAGCGCTGGTTGGTGCCCGGCACGCCGCTGTCCCGGTCATTGCCGCTGCCGCCGCAGCTGGTGATGTTGGAGCTGCCGTTGAGGCAGCCCGCGAAGGTGTAGGTATCCCAGACACCCGTGATGCCGTTGGGGAACGTCACCGAGCCGCCATCCAGGGCCGCCTTCTGGTAGTCGCAGCCCGAAACGCCGCCGTCGGACCGGTCACGCGTCTTGTCGTGGTAGACGAGGATGCCGCCGGTGACCTCGAAGCCGTAGAAGAGGGTGCCCGCGTCCTCGTTGTCCAGGCGCTGGAGCTGGGAGGGCTGCGGGTTGGTCAGCGTGAGCGGACCCGCCAGGTGCACGCGCGTTCCCAGGTATGCCGCGCTGTTCTGGGCCGCCGCGAGCGACGCCGTCAGCTGCTCCACCGTCACCTCGTTGGCCGGGGGCAGGTTCGCCGTACCCGCGTCCGTGAGCTTGGGCGTGATGGCCAGGGGCACCGGAGGAGTCTGCTGATTGGCCAGGTGGTGGCGGCGGCCGCTGAACGGCGCGTTGTTCGGCTCCGTGCCGAAGTAGCCCTCGACGTCCACCGTATCGCCGACCTGCGGGTGATACGTGTTCGGCTTGTCCGAGTAGAACTTGTGGATGAAGAGGCCCTCCTTGGGAGCGGCCGGATCCGTCACCCAGAAGTACGAGCGCCACTCCGCGCTGGTGCCCAGCTTCTCGTAGTGGACCCCCGAGATGACCACGTCGCGCAGCGTCGACTTGGCGCCGAACGACAGCTTGCGCGTCGCGGCGATCTGGTTGGCCGTGCCCGCGTCGCCGGTACCCGCGTCCGTGTTCGTGCCCGCGTCCGTTCCCGCGTCCGTCCCCGCGTCCGTGCTGCACACGCCCGTACAGCCGGCGTCCGGGGTGGGCGTGGGGTTGTCATCGTCACGACCGCCACAGCCGGCCGCCGTGGCCATTGCCGCGGCAGCCAGGAGGGCCGCAGCGCCCAGCTTCTTGCGCAGTTCCATTCGTATCTCTCCGGGGGGGTGAGGGGCGCCGCGTTCTTGAAGTCCGACGCCGGTCGGGCTGAGGATTCAGGCCCTTATACCGGCCGCTTACGGGGGCCGGCAAGGAACGGACCGGGCCCCTGTCCGAGACATCGCAGTCAATTCAGGAATAGGTGGATCAATGCTGCCGCGTGACACGTTTTTGCAGGGTCTGAAGCCCACGCTGCACATCGCGCACCGCGGCGGAGCGCTGGTCGCGCCGGAGAACACGCTGGAGGCCTTCCAGCGCGCTGTCCACACGCACCGCACGGACATGCTTGAACTGGATGTGCACCTATCGCGCGACGGCGAGGTCATCGTCGCGCACGACGACACGCTGGAGCGCTGCACCGACGGAGAAGGCCCCCTCGCGGCGCTCACGCTGGCGCAACTGAAGAAGCTGGACGCGGGCCACCGCTTCACGCCGGACGAGGGCCGCACGTTCCCCTTCCGGGGCCAGGGCGTGCGCCTGCCCACGCTGCGCGAGGTGCTGCGCGCCTTTCCGTCCCTGCGCCTCAACGTGGAGCTCAAGCCGGACGTGCCCGGCGCGGAGGACGTGCTCGCCCGCTTGCTGACCGGGGAAGGGGCCCTGGGCCGCGTGTGCCTGGGCAGCGAGCAGGACGTCATCGCGGAGCGGCTCCACGAAAAGCTGCCTGACGCGTGCCACTTCTATCCGCGCGACGCTTTGGCCGCGTTCATCCTGGCGCTCAAGGCAGGCGAGACGCCGCCGGAGGATGCGCGCTTCAGCGTGCTCGACATGCCGCTGTACTTTGGCGAGGTGCGGCTGGTGGACGACGTGCTGCTGAAGGCCGTGGCCGAGCGGGGCAAGTGGATCAACGTGTGGACCGTGGATGATCCGGCGGAGATGGACCGGCTCATCGCGGAGGGAATCGGCGGCATCATGACCGACCGGCCCGACCTCCTCCGCCAGCGAATGGACGCCCCTGGAAAGCCGGGTTAAGCCTTTGGGCTCCATGCC
>NZ_RAWK01000260.1 GCF_003612165.1 Corallococcus aberystwythensis
CCCTGGGGGAAGCTTGCCGGGGACCGGGGGGCTCCGCATCCCTCAAGAGACAAGGAGGCGTGAAGATGGCGGACAAGAGGCTCTGGATCCTGGTGGCCAACGCGAGTCGCGCCCGGCTCTTCGCCACGGATGCGAAGGCGGAGAAGTGGGACCTCATCGAGCAGTTCCAGCATGACGAGAGCCGGGCCAAGCCCGTCGATCTGTTCAATCAGGCGGACAACCCCAACGCGGGCACGCTGCACCGCCCGGTGTCGGAGAACGAGCCGGACGGCCGGCGGCAGCTGGAGCACGAGCGCTTCGCGAGGGAGCTGTCCGCCCGCCTGGACAAGGGCGTGGACTCGCACGCGTTCGACCAGGTGGTCATCGCGGCGCCGCCCGGGTTCCTGGGCATGCTCCGGGGGCTGCTCAGCACGCGCGTGAAGCAGCGGGTGCGGCTGGACCTGGACGCGGACTACTCCAACCTGCCCGCGCGGGACCTGCCTGACCGGGTGCCCGTGCTGTAGGCGGCCAGTCGTCCGGGGGGTTCAGGGCCCGGGTTCTGGTATAGGAATCCGGGTCCTCTTCGCGCCGGCGTGCCATGCCTTCTTTCATCCTGCCGTCCCTGACGCTGCGTGGGCGGCTGCTGCTGTACATGACCCTGGTGTCCTGCGTTCCGCTCCTGACGCTGACCGGCTTGCAGGACAAGCTGATGCGCCAGCAGACGGAGTCGCAGATAGACACCTCGCTGCGGATGGAGGCGGAGGGGTTCAAGGATCTGCTGGAGTCCACCCTGGCGGAGCGCGAGGCGAGCGCGCAGAGCTGGGCGGAGGACCCGGTCCTGCGCCAGGCGCTGCGCACGAAGAACCCCGCGGCCAGCGACGCGATGCTGTCGCTCCTCCAGCGGCGCTACCTCACCCTCAACGGCATCGTGCTCTTCAGCGACGACGGCGTGGCGGTCTCCGCCAGCACGCCCGCGCTGCGCGAGGCGTACGCCGGGGGCGCGGAAGGGGTGCGTCAGGCGGCGTGGTTCCAGAAGGCGCAGGCCGGCATCACCACCGCCGAGGGCGTGGAGGTCGAAGACCCCATCTACAGCGTGCACGTGCTGCCCCTGGCGGTGCCGGTGATGGACGAGCAGGGCCAGCGGCTGGGCGTGCTGCTCGCCGCGTTCGACTGGGGCCAGGTGGGGGAGCTGGTGAAGCCCGCGCTCGCCCGGGCCCGCCACCGCGGCCACGACAGCTTCTCCCTGGAGCTGCAGGGCGCGGACGGCCGGACGCTGTTCGACACGCGCAAGGGCGCGCACGACGACACGGGCCGCGTGACCGTGGTCGCGGTGAACGGCTCGGACGTGCGCGACGTGGGGGACGGCTGGAAGTTCATCGCCCGGCTGGACCCGGAGGAGGCCTACGGGCCCCTCAACCGGATGCGCCGGCTGGTGCTGGGGCTGGCCGCCCTCTTCGTGGCGGTGGTGGGCCTGGGCTCGTGGATGCTGGCGCGCGGCATCACCCGGCCGCTGCGCGCGCTCAGTGAGGTGGTCCGCCGCGTGGTGAAGGAGGGCGACCTCACGCAGGTGATGGAGGTGAAGGCGGGGCGGGACGAGGTGGGAGAACTCACGCAGGCCTTCGGGCAGATGATGAAGAACCTGCGCGAGACGGCCACCAGCCTCCAGGAGGGCACGCACGTCCTCAGTGAGACGGTGGCGGAGCTCAACCTGGCCTCCGAGGTCCAGGAGCGCAACGTGGCCCGTCAGGCCGCCGCGCTCCAGGAGACGCAGGTGACGGCGCAGGAGATCAAGCAGACGTCGCTCCTGGCCGCGGAGAAGGCGGAGACGGTGCTGAGCGTGGCGTCGCGCGCGGAGGAGGTGGGCCGCGCGGGCGAGGTCGCCATCCGCGACAGCCTGGGCGGCTTCCAGGGGCTGCACGAGCAGTCCGGGGAGATGGCCATGCGCATCGTGCAGCTCAACGAGCGCACGCAGCAGATTGGCGGCATCACCCAGACGGTGAAGGACCTGGCGGACCAGTCCAACATGCTCGCGCTCAACGCCGCCATCGAGGCCGTCCGCTCCGGCGAGCACGGCAAGGGCTTCAGCGTGGTGGCGCGCGAAATCCGCAACCTGGCGGACCAGTCCATCCAGGCCACGGAGAAGGTGCGCGACATCCTGGGAGACCTGGGCCACGCCATCATCTCCACGGCGAAGATGACGGAGCAGAGCCACTCCAGCGTCGCGGAAGGCCTGGAGCAGGTGCGCACGAGCGGTGAGCACCTGAAGGAGCTGGCCACCATCGTCCAGGACAACGCCGCGGCGGCGCGGCAGATTGCTGGAGCGGTGAACCAGCAGAACGCGGGCATCGCTCAAATCTTCAGCGCGGTGACGGACCTGTCCTCCATGATGACGGAGACGCAGACCAGCCTGAAGTCCACCACCGGCGCGGCGAAGCGGCTGCAGGAAGTCGCGGGCCAGATGGAAGGCGTCGCGCGCGCCTACCGCATCTGAACCGGAGTCCACCGTGTCCGCCGTCCCCACCGTGAAGGCCGTGCTGCTGGACCTGGGCAACGTGCTGGTGTTCCACGACAACGCGCTGCTCTTCGCGAGGCTCGCGGCGCGGGCGGGGCTCGAGCCCCAGGAGGCCGCGCGGCGGCTCACCGGCGCGGGGTGGACGGCGGCGAACCGCGGTCTGCTGGACGCGGAGGGCATCCGGAAGGACGTGTGCGGCGCGCTGGGCGTGGACCTGCCCATGGAGGAGTTCGCGCCCCTGTGGAGCAGCCACTTCACGGTGCACGACGCGGTGCTGCCGCGCGTGGAGGGGCTCGCCGGCCGGGTGAAGCTGGTGCTGGTGTCCAACACCAACGCGCTGCACGTGGCCTATTTGAAGCCCCTCTTGCCCGTGCTCCAGCGCTTCGACGCGCGGGTGATGAGCTGCGAGGTGGGGCACGTGAAGCCGGAGCCGGCCATCTACCGGCTCGCGCTGGAGAAGGCAGGCTGCGCGCCCGGGGAGGCCGCCTTCTTCGACGACCTGCCGGAGTTCGTGGACGCGGCCCGGGCGCTGGGAATCCGCGGGCACGTCTTCACGGACGCGCCCACGTTCGACTCCCAGCTCAAGTCACTGGGGTTGTGAGCTACCGGTAGCGCGCGAGCGGCGGCTCGCCCTTGGCGGCCTCCGTCCATTTGATCATCGCGGGCAGGCCCAGCACCGCGTCGCGGTACGCGGCGTTCTCCGGACGGAACGGGACGCCATAGGTGACGAAGCGGGTGATGACGGGCGCGTAGAACGCGTCCGCGATGGAGAAGGCGCCGAAGAGGAAGGGCCCGCCCTTGCCGTAGCGCTCGCGGCAGCCCGCCCACAGCCCCTGGATGCGCGCGATGTCCGCGTGCACGCCCGGCGCATCCATGCCCGGCACCGACTTGCGCGCGCTGATGTCCATGGGGAGGTTCGTGCGCAGCGCCGTGAAGCCCGAGTGCATCTCCGACGTCACCGAGCGCGCCATCGCACGCGTCGCGCTGTCCGTGGGCCACAGTTTCGCGTCCGGGAATGCCTCCGCCAGGTACTCGCAGATGGACAGCGAATCCCACACCAGCGTGTCGCCGTGCTTGAGCACCGGCACCCGGCCGCTGGGCGAGTGCATGGCGATGAGCGCCGCCGTCTCCGGCGTGTCCAGCGGCACCACCACCTCGCGGAACGGCTGGCCGGTGTGGGCCAGGGCGAGGTAGGGGCGCAGCGACCAGGAAGAGAAGTTCTTGGAACCAACGACCAGGGTGAGCTCGGACATGGCGCGGCACCTTACCGCCGCGCGCCCGGCCACAAGCCTCAACCGTCCGCGGGTGCGCGCTTACGGCCCAGCAGTGAACGCACGCGCGACAGGAGCGCACGCTCGTTCCGGGCCTCCTTCGGCGGGTCGATGCGGAACACCGCCACCGGCAGCCGGATGTTCTTCAACTCGTTGCGGCCCAGCCGCACGGGGGGCGCCTTCAGCCGGCCCTCCAACTGCGCGGCCACCGTCTCGCTGACGTAGACGGTGCCCGGGCGTGCCAGGGACTCGATGCGGGCCGCCAGGTTGACGCCCTCGCCGAAGATGTCGCCGTCGCGGTGCACCACCATGCCCAGGTGCGCGCCCGCGCGGACGGACATCCGCTGCTCGGTGGGAACGGCGCGGTTGCGCGCGTCCACGGCGGCTCGCCACTCCTGCGCGAACGACACCGCGGGCAGGCCGGATTCGAACTCCAGGAGGAAGCCGCCCTCCTCCATCCGCTTCACCTCGCGGCCACCGTGGCGCGCGAGCAGCCCGCGCACCAACTGACCGTGCTCCTCGTGCAGCGCTTGTTGCAGCGACTCATCCCGCCAACGTTGACCTGCAGGGGCCTCCATGTCCGTGAACATGATGGCCGACATCGTCCGGGGCTCTGGGGCCTCCACCACCATCGTGCATCCTCCCTCCCCCCGGCGTGACGAATCAGATGCTACCGCACGACGGGCGCCAGCTCCCAACCACCCCGGGAAGGCGCCCGGACGGATGAGTTCCGGGGAACGCAACCGCGCGAAGACAGGGGCGGACTGAAGGTCCGCGCACCCAACGTAGTGCGTTCCTGACGCGACGCACCAAGCACCCGGGAGGTTCTGGGCCGCGGTTGTCCGGGACCCGACGCGTCGCGGTGGAAGACGTCCAGCGCGCGTCAGGTAATGAGCGTGCGCCACGTCCACGGCCGCCACGGAGGGGCCGCGGGCGATGATCCACTCAGACGAGAAGGTCCGGCAGATGGCGCGCTCGCTGCTGCCGTCGAAGAACCGGGAGCCCGCGCGCAAGGCGCGTGCGCGCATCCACCGCGCGGCCCGCCACGAGGTGCGGCAGGAGCTGGCGATGTGGCTGCGCGACGGCGACGTGGAGGCGGACGTGCCGCCCTGCGCGCCGTGGGAGGACACGGCGATCCACCAGCAGGTGTACTGGCGGCAATCGGGCGACAAGGTGAACCCGTTCATCCGCTGGGCTACCGCACGCACGCGCCACCTGCCGCGCGAGGCCCGCATCGGGCACGTCCGGGGCCTGTTGCCCAGGAGCGTCATCGGCGAGCACGCGCTGGGCCACCTGGAGCGTACGAGCGCGTTCGAGGACCCCGCCGAAGCCGCGTGGCGCCACATCTACTGGCGGCGACAGGAGGCGCGACGCAAGGCGGCGCGGATGGACCGGGGTGAGCAGGCGCAGCTCCTGCGCGCGCTCCTCCAGGAGCCTGACGGCCACCGCACCTTCAACCGCTACCTGCGCGAGCGCTACACGGTGACGGGGGCGATGAACGACGAAGCCCCCGCGAACCGCAAGCTCGCGAAGCTGCCCGCGCACCGTCCGCTGCTCGGCGTGCACGACGTGAACCCCTTCCTGGACTCGCTCCAGCCGGATGCCTACCGCTCGTACTACCTGACGCCGCCCTTGGACTGGGTGATCTGGTTCCTGCGGCGCTTCAAGACGCACCGGGGCCACATCCCCGCCCTGTGCGCCGCGCTGGAGGCGGAAGGACTGCTGAAGCGCGTTCCTCCGGCGGCCCGCGCACGGAAGCCCCAGGGACGATGAGGCCCCGGGGTGGCCCGAACCGGTCCGGCTGTCGGACCGGCTGGGGCCGTGTCGGCCCGGAGGCCTAGCGGGCCGGAGCCGCGGACGCGGCCTGCGCGCCCTTCAGCTCGTTGACCACGCGCGCAGCGCCGTAGACGTGCTCCAGCGCGGCGAGGATGCCGTCGCCGTGCACCGCCACCGCGCGGTTCGTCTCCGGCACGTAGAGGTAGCGGCCTCCCAGCGACGGCAGGTTGCCGTCGAAGATGAGCCCCACCACCTGCCCGTCGCGGTTCACCACCGGCGAGCCGGAGTTGCCGCCGATGATGTCGTTGGTCGTCGCCATGTCCAGCGGCGTCGTGTCCGGCACCTTCCCCTTCGCCTTCACCCACGGCGCCGGCAGCTTGAAGGGCTCCTTGCCCGTGTCACGCCCGTACGCGCCGCCGAACGTGGTCAGCGCGGGCACCGCCTTGCCGTTGTCGTCCCAGCCCTTCACCTGCCCGGCGTTGAGCCGCAGCGTGAAGGTCGCGTCAGGCGCGCCCGCCGTGCCGTTCACCAGCAGGTACGCCTTCGCCAGCCGCTCGCCGTTGCGCTTGAGCACCGCCTCCACCGTGTCCTCGTAGCGCTTGCGCGACGCGCGCGTCTCCGCGTCCACCTTGCGCGCCAGGATGATCATCGGATCCTTCGACGCGTCCACCGCCGCCTTGCCGCCGTCCAGCAGCGCCTGGCGCACCTTCACGTCGCCCAGCTTCGAGCCGCGCACCAGCGACCTCGCCAGGTCCGCCGGCGCCTCCTTTTCCAGCACCAGCCGCACGAACGGATCATCCGCGCCCAGCGTCTCGCGCACCTTGTTGAAGCCGAACGTCAGCGTCAGCGTCTCCAGCTCCGCCGGGATGGGCGCTTCCCGCAGCAGCCGCTGCTTCAGCGCAGGGAGCTGGCCGTCGGTGTACTCGCGCAGGCGCTCCCCGTTGGGCTTGGGCAGCTCCTCCGCCGCGCGCACCAGCGCCTGCGCATAGGAGAACAGGTCGGAGCGGAACGCGTCCCCCGCGCCCTTCATGCGGTAGTCGTTCATCATCCGGCGCCACGTGTCCAACGCCTGCGCCGTCTCCTCCCACATGCCCTGCGTCAGCGCCTTGGCCTGGGGGTTCGCGTCGATGCGCTTGCGCAGCTCCGCCTCCACCTGCCGCTTGCGCGCGAGGACCGTGGGGTCCGCCAGCGTCTCCTGCCGGCCCTTCAGCGCCTTGAGCCCGTTCTCCACGCCGCGCAGGCTGGAGCGCGCCACGCGGTAGCGCTCCGGCGACGCGCTGGTGAACTCGCGCAGCGCGCCCCGCATCTCCGCCAGCTGGAGCAGCGTCTGGGGCAGCGCCACGTCGCGCTGGAACTCCAGCTCCGCCACCGTGCTCTTGCGCTCCGTGCCGCCCGGGTGGCCGGAGACGAAGACGAGGTCGCCCTCCTTCGCGCCCTCCTTCGCCCACGGCAGGAAGTCCGGGCTCTTCGCCGGCGCGTCGTTCTGCCACACGCGCATGAAGGCCACGTCGTAGCCGTAGCGCGGGAAGTTGAAGTTGTCCGCGTCCCCACCGAACGCCGCCATGGAGAACTCCGGCGCGAACACGAGCCGCACGTCCTGGAAGCGGCGGTACTTGTAGAGCTGGTACTTGCCGCCGTTGTAGAGCGTCACCACGTCGCAGCGCACGTCCGCGCCGGTGGTGCACGCGGCCTCCACCGCGGCCATCTCCTTCTTGAGCGCGGTGTTGAAGGCCGCGCCGGACTGGCCCTTCGTCGCCGCGTTCATCCGCTCGGTGACGTCCGTCATCTCCACCAGCTGGTTGGCTTCAATCTTGGGACAGCGCCGCTCCTGCTTCGCCGTCTTCGCCTGGAAGCCCTTCGCCAGCAGGTCGTCCTTCGCGGTCGTCAGCTCCTCGATGCAGCTGCGCACGCAGTGGTGGTTCGTCATCACCAGGCCGTCCGGCGACACGAAGCTCGCGGAGCAGCCGCCCGCGAGCCGCACGGAGCCCAGGCGCACCTTGTCCAGCCAGGCCTGCGTGGGCTCGAAGCCGTAGGCCTTCTTCACCTGGGCGGCGGGAAAGGCGTCGTAGGTCCACATGCCCTCATCCGCCGCGGCGGGGAGGGACGTCAGCAGGCCAAGCGCGAGCAGTCTGCGGTACACGGGGAGTCTTCCTTCGTGGGAGGGAAAAGAGACAGCCGGTTTTGTCAATGCAGCCGGGCGTGCGTCAACCGCGTGGGACGCCGGGTATTCCAAGCCCATCCCGGGAGCGTGGGCTATGCTCGCGGGCCCATGTCCGTGAAGCACCACGTCTACCTCGTCCCTGGCTTCTTCGGCTTCACCAACCTGGGCGAGCTGCTCTACTTCGGCCACGCGTACGAGTTCCTGAAGCAGGACCTCGCCCGCCGGGGAATCGACGCGGAGGTGGTGACCATCATCTCCCATCCCACCGCGTCCATCCGCCAGCGCACCGCGGACCTGCTCAAAGCCGTGAGCGAGACGGCCTCCGGGGACGACGGCCCCATCCACCTGGTGGGCCACTCCACCGGTGGACTGGATGCACGGCTGTTCGTCTCCCCCGGCGCGCAGGTGTCGGAGGCCCTGGAACTGGAGCCCTTCGCGCGCCGCGTGCGCACGGTGGTGACGCTGTCCGCCCCTCACGCGGGCACGCCGCTGGCCACGTTCTTCCTGGGCCTCTTCGGCCAGCAGCTCTTGAAGCTGCTGTCGCTGTTCACCATGTACGTGCTGCGCTTCGGCCGGCTGCCCCTGAGCGTGGTGTTCCGCTTCGGGCACCTGATGGCGCGGGCGGATGATCAGCTGGGCTGGAAGGCCACGCTGCTGGATCAGCTCTTCGACCAGCTCCTGGGAGACTTCTCCAGCGAGCGGCGCGACGCGGTGACGAAGTTCCTCTGGGACGTGGGCCGGGACACGTCGCTCATCCCCCAGCTCACGCCGGAGGGCATCGACCTGTTCAACGGCGGCACGCATGACCGGCCCGGCGTGCGCTACGGCTCCGTGGTGACGCAGGCCCGGCCCCCGTCCCTGCGCACGCGGCTGGCCGCGGGCCTGGACCCGTACGCGCAGCTCACGCATACCATCTACGCGTTCGTGTACGGCCAGACGCAGCGGATGCCGCTCACGCAGTTGCCCCTGCACACGCCCGCGCAGACGGCGGCGCTGGTGCAGGCCTACGGCGCCATGCCCGGCCCCACCGCGTGTGACGGCATCGTGCCCACGCGCTCGCAGGTGTACGGCCGCGTGCTGGCGGCGGTGCGCGCGGACCACCTGGATGCCATTGGCCACTTCGACCAGCCGGCGCACCAGCCCCCGCACGTGGACTGGCTCATCTCCGGCTCCGGCTTCCGCCGCCCCCAGTTCGAGGCGATGTGGAAGACCATTGGCGACTTCCTCATGGAAGAAGAGCCCACGCGGTAGCTGACTCCCCCGCTTCACTCCTGGAGCCGCCCCTGAAGACCCTTCGCCTGTGGTCCGCCTGTCTCGCGCTCACTGCCTGCGTCAACACGAACACCGCTTCGCGGACGGCTCCCGCCGAAGCCCCGGCCAGCGTGAAGCTCTACGCCATCGACTGCGGCTACGTGCAGCTCGGTGATGCCGGCATGATGGCGGACGACGGTTCGTTGAAGGGCGTGTCCAACGAGGGCATTGTCCCCTGCTACCTGATCCGCCATTCCAAGGGCGACCTGCTCTGGGACAGCGGCCTCTCCGAGAGCATCGCGGACATGCCGGGGGGCCTGCGCCCGCAGGGCCAGCCCATACGCTTCGAGATGAAGAAGAAGCTCACGGCCTCGCTGGGTGAGCTGGGACTGGCGCCGGCCGACGTCGAGTTCGTGTCGTTCTCCCACCTGCACTTCGACCACGCCGGCAACGCCAACCTGTTCGCGGGCTCGACGTGGCTCGTGGACGCGGAAGAACGCGACGCGGCCTTCTCCGAGCAGGCCGTGCAGCGCGGTGAGGTCCCCCACTACAGCGCGCTGGAGCACGCGAAGACCGTGCGCATCGAAGGCGACGCCCCCTACGACGTGTTCGGCGACGGCGCCGTCACCATCCACCAGGCCCCCGGGCACACGCCCGGCCATACCGTGCTGCTGGTGAAGACGGCGAAGTCCGGCGCCGTCCTGCTCACGGGTGACCTGTGGCCGCTGCCCCAGTCCCGCGAGCGGCAGCTGGTGCCCGTGTACAACTTCAACCGCGAGCAGACCCTGGAGTCCATGAAGCGCGTGGAGGCGCTGGCCAGGGACTCCAACGCCCGCGTCATCCGTGAGCACGTGCCCGAGGACTTCGCCGCGCTGCCCGCGTTTCCCGCGCCGCTGGAGTAGGCCCAGCTTGCAGGACCCGCTGGACCGCGATGAGTCAGCCGTCAAGGAGCTTCAGTGGTCAAGCTTCCATGCGCGGCAGAACAGACGCATTGATGAGGAGGAACCTGAGCCTGATAGGGTCTTGGAGGTCTGAAGCGCCGTGAGAGGGCCCGGGGCGGCTACTTGGATTCGACCCGGCCGAGCGGTGGGGTCGCGCGTGTCAGCGCGTCTTGCGCTTCCTGCCAGGCGGGGTCTCCGGGATGGAGCGCGGTGCGGAGGAAGGCGAAGGTGAGGCGCTGGACGGTCGCCACGCGCTCGGGATTCTCGTCCGTGGTCTCCGCGACGTCATAGCCAGACACTCCGCCCAGCCCGTGCTCCGCGTCGAACAGGGTGACCAGGGACTTGGGGCCTGGGGAGAGGAAATAGGGATCCGCGTGCCAGGCGGGGCCCGCGACCGTCAGGTGGGCCGAGGCGTCCTTGTCGCCAGCGACCACGAGCGCGGGCGTCGTCATCCGGGAGAAGTCGGTGGTCGAGAAGAAGGGGTAGTTCTCCGCCGCGAACCTGCTGAGCGCGTCTCCTCCCCGGCCGGGCGCGGCGAGCAGGACGCCTGCCTTGATCCGCGGCTCGTAGCGGTTCACTTCCGTTCCATCGTGGGGGTCCTTGTACCGCGCGCCAAGCAGCAGGCTCGCGGTGTGCCCACCCATTGAGTGACCGATGACGGCCACCCTGCTCCGGTCCATGCGCCCGGCGAGCCCGACGAAGGCACGCTCAATCACATCCAACTGGTCGAGGATGCGCGTCATGTCCTCGGCACGTGACCTCGAGAACAGGGGCCCATCCGGAGCATCAGGGCCGAGCGAGAGCGTCTTCGAGTCGAGGTGCGTGGGCTGGATGACGACGAAGCCATGTGCCGCGAAGTAGTTGGCGAGCGGGGCGTAGCCGTTCAGTGACGAGAGATGGTTGGAGCGTCCGTGGCCGTGGGACAGCAGGAGGATGGGCAGGTTGCTTCCGGTCACGGGCGCGGAGATGCGCAGCTGGAGCTCGACGGCGCGGCCGGGAGCCGGCAGCACGATGGGGCTGAGGGAGAGGACGGGCGTGGGAGCTGGCTTGTTCATGAGTGTCTTCGTACCTCCCGCCGCTGTTCTGCGATTGGAAGGACCGGACATTTCCCCGCGCCTTGGCTGCCGGGTTGAATGACCGTGGTGGACGCGCGAGAGTGCGAGGATGCCGCGCACGAGGGTTCCCGCCGCCCCGACGTTCTCGCTCTCCCGCTTCGTCGAGGACGTTCACGCGCTCGTGCCCATCGGAGGAAGCGCGCGTCACGAACGGCTGCCCGACGGAAGAACGACGCTGGTCTTTCGAGTGCTCGAGGAGGGCCGCAGAGGCGATCTCTGCCTCGTGGGTCCGCGAACGCAGGCGCTGTTCAAGAACGCCCCCGGCATCGTGCGCGCGCTCATCCTTCAGTTCAAGCCAGGCTGGGCGGTGCCGCTCCTGGGCGTGGCGGCGAACGCGCTGACGGACCGGATCGTCCCGCTGGAAGACCTCTGGGGCCGTCCGGGTGGCGACCTGTGCTTCGAGCTCCTGGCCGCGCGAAGCCAGCCGGAGGTCCTGGACCGCGTCTCCCGGGCAATCGCCCTGCGGGCCCACCAGACCTTTGAACCGGCCTCGGCACGGCTCGCTCGCCGCGCGGTCCACCTGCTCGAAGGAGACGCGGTTCGGGTGGAGACCGTGGCGGAGCAACTGGGCGTGACGGCGCGGCACCTTCGCCGAGCGTTCACGGAGAACGTCGGCATCGGGCCCAAGGACTTCGCGCGGACCGTTCGCCTGCAACGCGCCGTACGGATGACGGCGACCTCCAGGGACTGGGGGCGCATCGCCGTGGACGCGGGCTACTACGACCAGGCGCACCTCATCGCCGACTTCCGGGAGCTCATCGGGCTCACACCGGGCGCCTACATGAAGCGTCCCGCGGCGTCGCCGGGGCCCGCCCAGGGCGTGAGGTGTTGATCAAGCCCGCATGAACAGGAAGCTGCTGGCCCAGGGCTGATGGCTACCGCGTCCTCCCGGCGGGAGCCCGGGCGGACCAGGTGGGCTGGACGTGGGGGCCGGCGGCGGAGGCCTGGAGGCGGCAGCGCGCTTCGGCGGCCCGCGCCCGCACGGCGTCCTCCCACTGGCCCGTGGCCACCATGAGGGCGGCGGCCCGGGCGTAGTGGTCCGCCGCCTGCTCCGGTGGCAGCACCTGTTCATCGGAGTGCGCCGACGCCAGCAGGTGCGGCAGTCCCCGCTCCACGCGCCCCGCTTCAATCCAGTGGTGGGCCAGGAGGATGGCGGGGGCCGCGTCCTCCTCCAGCGCCGTGGCGAGCCGGCCGTGCAGCGCCCGCTCCTCCCCGGGCAGCATCCCGGCCCGCACGGCCTCCATCACCAGGTCGTGGCTGAAGCGCTCTCCCAACAGGATCTGGGCTGACTCCAGCTCCACGAGCGCTTCGTGCGCGGCCGCCGCCGTCACCTGGAGCACCCGGGGCACGAGCGACGTGCGGAAGAAGGCGCCCGCCAGCGCCGCGAGCCGGGCGCACTGGAGCGCCAGCGCGGACAGCCGCTCCAGCCGCAATTGGATGAGGGGCCCCACCCGGTCCGGGGGCGGCAGCCGCTGGGGCCAGTCCCGGAGCAGCGAGTCCGTCTCCAGCAGGTGCTTCAGGGTCTCCACCACGTACAGGGGATTGCCGCCCGTGTAGCGCGTCAGGTTGTCCGCGTGCGCCTCCGCGCCGGGCAGCCCCATGGCCGCCACCATGTGCTTCACCCCCTCGCCCGTCAGCGCCTCCAGCTCCACGACGCGCGCCAGCCCCGCGTCGAGGAGCCGCGCCACGTGGGCCCGCGTCTGGGCGGGCAGCTCACCCCGGCGGTAGCAGTCGATGAAGCGAAGGGGCTGGGCGCCCCTGGAGGTGGCTTCGAACATCCGGGGGAGCGCGAAGAAGAAGGACTTGGCGCTGGCCGCGTCCCAGTACTGCACGTCGTCCGCGATGCAGATGGCGTCGTGCTCGTGGAGCAGGTAGAGCGCCACCGCGCCCGCGTCGTAGAAGCGCAGCATCCCGGTCTCGGAGTCCAGCGGCGGCAGCAGCCGCGTCTCCCCCAGCTCCGGGAGGATGCGCGACAGCTCGGTGCGCACCCAGTCCGGCAGCTTCACGTCCGGCCAGCGCGCCAGCTGCGTGCGGAAGGCGCGCGCCTGCGAGGCGAACGGCACGTCGCTGTCTCCTTCCCGCCCCTCGACGCGTCCCCAGCGTCCCTTCGCGTTCGCGAACTCCTCCGCCAGCCGCGTCTTGCCGCTGCCGGGGGCGCCGGAGATGAACAGCATCTGGCCCGCCTCCCAGCCGGCCTCCAGCTGCCGCCACGCGGCCTCCCGGCCCACCAGCACCGGCGGGCGCAGGACGGACAGGGGCAGCGCCGGGCGCGGGCTCGCCGTGGGGTGGGGGCGCTGCATGCCCTTCTCCACCTCCCGCACCAGCGCGAGCGTCTCCGGCAGGGGCGTGACGCCCAGCTCGCGCTCGAGCACGCCGCGCAGTTGTTCGAAGGCCGCGAGCGCCGCGCCCCGGTCTCCCTGCAGGTAGAGCAGGCGGATGAGGTGACGTCCGGCCTGCTCGGACTCGGGCTCCTGGCGCGCCCAGGCCTGCGCGAGCCCCAGGGCGGCGCTCCAGTCGCCCCCGGACGTCAGGTGCTCGATTCGCGCCTCGCGCGCCTCGCGCACCCAGCCCTCGACGCCCGCGCGGGCCCCGTCCAGCCAGCGCGCGAGCTCCGGGCAGTCATCGAAGTCGAAGCCGTCCAGCAGCGTGCCGCCTTCGGCCCCGACGGACTCCAGCGCCTGGGCATAGGCCCGGGCCTCGGTGGTGGACTTCAGGCAGGCGACGTCCACGTTCGACGGCGCCACCAATGCCAGCCGCTCGGTGTCGCCCTCCACCAGGGCCTCCCCACCGCTGGCGAGCCGCAGGCGGCGCAGCAGCTGCCGCATGTTGTTGCGCGCCGTGGTGGGAGGGGAGTCCGGCCAGAGGAGGGACGCCAGGGCGTACTTGGACGAAGGGCCCTGCAACCCCAGCCACGCCAGCAGCGCCGCGGCGCGCCGCTCCAACCTCACCCCCTGGCCTTCAGGGCCCCACAGCTGCGCCAGCCCCAGCACCTGCACCCGCCATTGCGT
>NZ_RAWK01000261.1 GCF_003612165.1 Corallococcus aberystwythensis
GTATAAGAGACAGGGCCGGGACGACGGCGGAGCTCTCCGAGGAGAGGTTCAACGCGGGCTCGTCGGGCGGCTCGGCGGGGTCCACGTAGACGAAGCGGGTGGCGCCAATCTCCAGCTCGTCGCCGTCCTTGAGCGCCTTGCGGTTCACCCGCTTCTTGTTGACCTTGATGCCGTTGCGGCTGCCCAGGTCCTCCACGTGCGTGCCGGACCAGTCGCGGCGCACCTTGGCGTGCTTGCGGGAGACGAGGTCGTCCTTGAGGATGACGTCGGCTTCCTTCTCGTCGCGGCCGAAGACGTGCTCCTGGGCCTCGGAGATTTCAATGCGCTGGCCCTCGCGCGGGCCGTTCATGTAGCGCAGGAAGCGCTCCTCGCCGCCGGCGAGGCCGCGCATGGCGTCCTTCAAGGCGCCGCGCGCGAGGAAGGACGTCTTGTCGCTGACGTCCGGGGCGATCTCCACGACCTTGTCGAAGCGGACGTCGTACTGCGCGATGGCGATGACGTCGCCGTTGCGCAGCAGTTCCTTCTCCCCCTTGGGGAGCGCCTTGCCGTTGATCTTCGTGCCGTAGGCGCTGCCCAGGTCCTCCAGGAAGTAGAGGGTGCCCTCCTGGATGATGCGCGCGTGGTTGCGCGACACCGCCTGCTGCGGAAGCACCACCTGGCAGGTCTTGTCGCGCCCCAGGGTGATGACGGAGTCGTCGAGGACGACCTCTTTGCCCGAGGCGCCTCCGGCCTCGCTGCGCTGTGTGACGGTCAGACGGACGCTCATCGCGTGTGTCGCTACCCGAAGGGACGGCTAGAACGAGTCGTTGGCCAGGAATCTCTCACACGTCGTGTACTCGGTGGGGAATTCCTCGGAGGTTCCAAACTTCATGAAGTTCTTGCACGCCGTCTGCGCGTGGGTCTGCTTGTGGGCCTCGTTGAAGAGCTGGAAGAGGCCGAAGTGGCAGGGCGCGAACTTGGCGTCCAGCTTCACGCACTTGCGGTAGGCGCTCTCCTCCTCCGCGAGCAGGCCCTTCTCCCGGTACTGGCGCGCGAGCAGGTACATGGCCGGGGCGCTGTTCTCCGCCGTCTGGGTGTCCTTCAGCTCCTTGAGGGCGGAGTCGGTGAGGGCCACCTTGCGCTGGGCGACGGCGAGGTTGTTGAGACAGCTGGAGTTCTTCTCATCCAGGCGGGCACAGTTGCCAAAGGCCTCACGGGCCTCAGCGAAGCGGCTCTGCTCCATCAGCACCGTGCCCAGGTCGTGCCACACCTCCGAGGAGTCCGGGGTGAGCTGGGCGGCCTGGGAGATGTGCTCGAAGGCCGTCTCCAGGTCCTTGTCCTCGTAGGCCATGATGCCGAGGTTGTGGTGGGCGTTGGCCACGTTGGGGTTGACCGCGAGCAGCGTGTCGAACTCCTTCCGGGCCTCCTTCGTCTTGCCCATCTTCATGTAGGTGAGGCCCAGGTCGTAGCGCGACTCCAGGTTGTCCGGGTTCACCTGCAGGGCGCGCTTGAAGTTGTCGTGGGCCTTTCCGTAGGCGCCTTCGTCCAGGTAGAGGACGCCCAGGTTCTGATAGGCCTGCAGGTGCTCCTGGTTGAAGCGCAGGGCCTTGATGAAGAACTCCTTCGCCTTGCCCTTGTTGCCCGAGTACATGGCGATGAGGCCCTTGTTGGCCCACAGGTCCGCGTACTGGGGGGAGAACTCCAGGCCCAGGTTGCAGTAGGTCTCCGCCTTCTGCAGGTCTCCGTTGGCCATCTCCTGCGCGCAGAGCTCATTGTTGATGAGCGCCCGTTCGTGCGGGGGCGGCGTGCTGAGACAGGCGGTGGTGGAGAGGGTGGCGGCGGCGGTCAGGGCGAGGACGAGGCGGCGAAGACGCATGGCCGCGCGAGTGTAGGAGAGCGCCACCCCATGAGGCAACGCCAGCCTGCCGGTGAATCAGCGCTGTTTTCCAGGGGTTACGGCAGCTGTAGAGTGCGCCGCCATGCGTACCTACCTTTGTGCTTTCGGCTTGCTCGCTGCCCTGCTGGGCGCGGCTCCTGCTCACGCCCAGTTCTCCAACCGCAGCCTGGGGCTGTCCCTGGGCTACATGGACTTCAAGCGCACCGCGGGCCTCGCGGGCACGCCGTTCATCGGCCTGGAGGGCAGCCTCTACATCGAGAACGGCTTCGAGGTCGTCTCGCTGTCGAAGCTGATGTTCCCCACGGACACCTTCTCCACGCCGGAGAAGCGCGTGGTGGGCCTGGCGCCGTCGCTGGGCATCCGCTACCTGCTGCTGGAGGAGACCATCCGCCCGTACATCGGCACGGACGTGAGCTACCTCATCGTCTTCAAGGACAGCATCAGCAACTTCGTGGGCATCGGGCCCAACGCGGGCGTGGACTTCTTCCTCAGTGACTCGGTGAGCCTGGGCGTGCGCGCGCAGTACAACTTCTACATCGCGCTCAACGAGGATACGCAGACGTCGCTGACGGGCTCCGTGGGCCTGGCGACGTACTTCTAGGTCCGGATGCCGGACGCCCCGGGCGGGACCCCGGGGCGGGCAGCAGGGTGGCGGCGACCAGCAGGGTCCACTTCTCGTCGGAGAGGTGGGCGGGCTTCTCCATGGCGAGCGAGTCCTGGAGCCGGGAGCCCAGCGCGGAGAACAGCGTGAGCCGGGCCTCCAGCCGCAGCTCCTCGCGGCGCAGGGCGGCGGACAGCACCAGCTCCCGCTCCTCGGTGGACAGCCGCTTCACGCGAGAGACGAACAGCGGATCCGCCAGCAGCCCCTCTTCACCGCGCGTCTCCAGGGCGGAGGGTACCTTCAGGCGCCGCTCGCGCACGACGATGGTGCCGGCGAGCAGGTCCCCCAGCCGCTGGTGAGAACGCGACACGAGCGCCACCGAGCCGCCCACGAGGTAGAGCAGGGGCAGCCGGTCCACCACCCGCGCCAGGTTGCGGAGGGCCGCGTGGTAGAAGCCGATGCGCACGCCGCTCTCCTGGATGACCCGGAGGGACATCGCGCGCTTGCCCACCGTCTGGCCCGCCCACGCGGTCTCCAGCGTGATGCCGTAGCCCCAGTCCACCAGGAAGTAGACGACGATGCCCAGCGCGCTGGCGAACCCGGGGAAGGCGGCCATGGCCACCTGGAACACCAGCAGCACCACCGTGGTGACGAAGCCGACGATGAGCGCGTCCAGGAGCCACGCGAGGAAGCGCGAGTACACGCCCGCCAGCGTGAAGCGGAACTCCACGTACTCCGGGGTCAGCACCGTGTGGGTGCCGTCGAGCAGGGTGTCAGGGGTGGGCGTCACGGCACCGGAGTGTACGCCAGGCGGACCCCGTGAAGCAGGCGAGCGGGCATCCCGGGCGGGAGGGCAGATGCGGGGTGGACTGGAAGAGTGCTATTCGTGAATAGCGGGCTCCCACGTTATCCTGTCCGCAGACCCGCGCCCGTGGCCTCTTCCGCAACCTCATCCTGGAACCGCCGCGTCCTGCCGGCGGGTGCGTTCCAGTTCGCGCTCATCGCGGGGGTGACGCAGCTCAAGACGGCCGCGAACGCGCTGGTGTTGTCGCGCTTCGAGTCCCAGGCGCTGCCGTACCTCTACCTCCTGGGTGCGTTGATGACGGCGTCGCTGACGCTGCTTCCGCGCGGCCGTCCGGACGGGCCCACGGAGTCACCGGGCATCCTCACCGGGGTGGGTGGCGTGCTGGCGCTGGGGCTGGCGGCGGCGCTGTCCGCGGGGCAGCGCATGCCGGCGCTGGCGCTGTACCTGTTCGCGGACTGCTTCAGCACGTTCGTGTCGTTCCGCTTCTGGGGCCGCATGGCGTCCGAGTTCGACGCGCGCGAGGCGCGGCGGGCGTTCACGGTTCTCAACGGCTTTGGCATGGGTGGCGGCATCGCGGGCGGCCTGTTGGTGCAGGCGCTGGCGGTGCGGCTGGGCACGCCCGTGGTGGTGGTGAGCGGCGCGGTGAGCCTGCTGGCCGCGGGCGCCATCTACCACCACCTGCACAAGGCGGAGCCGGCGCCGCCCCCGCGCACGCGCTCGCTGCAGGCGTGGTTCCCGGCGTGGAGCTACCTGGGGGAGAGCCCATACGCGCAGGTGCTGGCGGCGCTGGGCATCGCGTTCGCGGTGCTGTCGTCCTTCGTGGACTACCTCTTCCGCCTGCGCGTGGAGGGCACGCTGAGCGAGGACGGGCTGGCGGCGCTCTTCGGTTCGCTCCAGCTGTGGATCGGCCTGTTCTGCGTGGCCTTCCAACTGCTCGTGGCGCAGCGGCTGCTCAAGCGCATGGGCCTGCTCATGTACCTGGCGCTGGTGCCGCTGGTGCTCGCGCCGCTGGCCGGCGCCACGCTGGCCACGGGGCAGCTGTGGCCGGTGCACCTGCTGCGGCTGGTGGAGACGGCGGTGAGCTACTCCATCCTGCCGGTGGGCATCCAGTTGCTCTACGCGGCGGTGCCGGACGAACAGCGCGAAGGGCTGCGCAGCGCGGTGGATGGACTCCTGCGCAAGGGCGGCGTGGTGCTGGCGGGCCTGCTGCTCATCGGCGCGGGCCGGGGCGCCAACGGCATCACCATGGCGGTCGCGGTGGTGGCGCTGTGCGCCGCGCTGGGCCTGCTGCTCGTGCGCCTCAAGCCCGCGTACCTCACGGCGCTGGGCGAACAGGTGGGGGCGCACGAAGAGGAAGAAGTCGAGCTGGGCGGTGAGGAGCAGAAGCTGCTGGTGGAGGCACTGGGCGCGCCCACGCCGGAGCGCGTGCTGCGCGCGGTGGACATGCTGGAGCAGGCGGAGGCCGCGCCCCTGCGGCAGCACCTGGCCTCGCTGCTCTCCCACCCCCACGAGCGCGTGCAGGAGCGCGGCGTGACGCTCGCCCTGTCCATGGATGCGCGGGAGCTGGCGCCCATGCTGGAGCGGCTGGTGGAGGAGGGGCCCCGGCGTCCCCGCGACCAGGCCGTGTGGGCCCTGGCGCGGCTGTCCCCGGAGCGCGCGGAGCGGCTCTTGCCGCCGCTGCTCACCAGCTCCGACGTGGGCCTTCGCTGCGCGGCCATTGGCGCGCTGATGCGCACGCAGGGAAACTCCGCGGCGCTGGAGTCCCTGCGCGAGCTGCTGTCCAAGGGGGACCACGCCCCGGTGGCCGAGCGGCGCGAGGTGGCGCGGCTCTTGGGCCGGCTGAAGGACCCCCGGTTCGCGGGGCAGCTGTCGCTCTACCTGGAGGACATGGACATCTCCGTGCGGCGCGTGGCGCTGGTGGCGGTGGGGGAGGGCGGCTACGTGGAGCTGGCGCCGCGCCTCCTGCCGTTCCTCACCTGGCGCGAGGAGCGTCCCGCCGCGCGTGAGTCGCTGGTGCAGCTGGGCGACGCGGTGACGCCGCTCTTGGAGCTGCAGCTCAACAACAAGGCCGCGCCGCTGGCCATGCGCATGCAGCTGCCCCGCGTGCTGCGCGGCATCGGTTCGTCGGCGGCGCTCAACGCGCTGCTGTTCTCCAACGTTCGCGACGACGCGGCCCTGCACTTCCGCATCGGCGCGCAGCTGTCGCGCCTGCGCGAGGAGCAGCCGGACCACCCGGTGGACGTGGACCGCATCCACGAGGCGCTGGGCCGCCGCCGCGACACGTACCGCCAGCTGGTGGGCGCCTTCCGCGACGTGCAGGCGGCGCTGGGCCCCCAGTCGCTGCTCACCCGCGCGGTGGGGGACCGGTTGGATCAGGCGCTGGAGCTGTCCTTCTTCCTCCTGGGCCTCCTGCACCCGCCGCAGGCCATGCGCCGCATCCACCAGCACCTGGTCGGCAACGACTCGCGCCGGCGCGCCTATGCGTTGGAGCTGCTGGAGAACCTGGTGGCGCAGGAGGAGCGCGAGCTGGTGATGGAGCAGGTGGAGGCCCACCACCGCGAGTTGCCGCCTGGAGCGCCGGGCCGTCTGTGGCGGCGGCTGGCGGGGCTCGTGCAGAGTGAAGACCTGGTGCTGCGCGCCTGCGCCCGTCACGTGGCGCGGGTGAACGGCCTGGACGTGCTCCCGCAGGAGGGTGACATGAGCGATACCATCGTCCAACGGATGTTCGCCCTGGAGGGCGTGAGCGTCTTTTCGCAGAGCGACGTGGACGACATCGCGGCCATCGCGGAGGTGGCTCGCGAGGCGTCGTACAAGACCGGCCAGCGGCTCTACAGCCAGGGCGACCCGGGCGACGCGCTCTACGTCATCGTCGAGGGCGCGGTGGACGCGTTCCGCAACGGCGAGCACGTGCTGCGCTTCCAGGCGAAGGAGGCCATTGGCGAGGTGAGCCTGCTCGACGGCGCGCCCCGCCCCACGGACATGGTGGCCGCGGTGGACTCGCGCGTGCTCGTCATCGACCGGCGCGACTTCCTGGACCTGCTGGCGGACCGGCCGGAGCTGCTCACGGGCTTCTTCCGCTCCGTGAGCCAGCAGCTGCAGAGCGTCATCGACCTGCCCGCCCGCCGCGAGGAGGGCCAGCGCCTGGAGCTGGGCGCCCCCCAGCAGCCCGCGGCTCCGCTGGAGGGCATTGGCGGACTGCCCCCCGAGGGCAACGCCCCCTCCGACGTGTGAGTCAGTCCCCCGCGTCGTGCGGCGGTGGCGACCCGCCGCTCTTGAGCGCGGGCGGCTGCTCCGGGTCCAGGCCGATGAGGTGCGCCGAGGCCACCGGGATGAACGGCCGCGTGAAGCAGCGGAACGGCGGGATGGTGCCCACGAAGCGCGTGAGCGCGAGCCCCGCGAAGACCCACGGCTGACGCTCCACGGTGGCGATGGGCCCGGCGATGCCTTCCGCCCGGCGGGCCATGCGCGCCACGTAGTTGCGCAGGGGCCCGACGTGCAGCGCGGGCAGCGTGCTCCAGACGCGCACGAACCAGGGCGGACGCGTGACGGGGGCCACCCAGGCGCGGTCGCTCTTGGCGGCGGCGAAGACGATGAGCCACCAGAAGCCCCAGAGGCTGCTGAGGAGGGTGAACGACTTCGGGAACCAGCACAGGGGAATGCAGAGCAGCACGAGGGCGGGAACCCCCATCATGAACAGCAGGAAGGCCCTCCAGCGGCGCTTGAGCTTGGAGCGCATCCAGGGGACGTTGAGGCGCACGCGCGGCGTGATTTCGGGGTCCTCGGGCGGCACGCCGGTGGCGAGGCTGGCCTCGCGCGAGATGACCGTGTGGTAGTCGCGCGACAGGGCGACGACGATCCACTGCACCACGCTCAGCGAGCCGAAGAAGAGCGCCCAGAACTCCCAGCTGCCCAGGAAGAAGACGCCGTTGCGCACTTCCGGCGCGTCGATGTTGAGCCCCTTCTTCTGAAGCTCCTTCTGGACGCGCGAGCCCTTCGCGTTCGCTTCCGGGACGTCCTGAAGCGCCTCCGCCACCTGCGCCCGGATGACGGCGGAGATCTGGTCGCCCAGGGAGTCTTCCGCGTCTGCCTCCGGGGTGGCGCGCTCTGGCGTTTCTTGCGCGGCCTCTTCGCGTTCCTCCTCCGCCTCCCTGGCTGCGGCCGTGGCCTCATCCGCCGCGGTCTCGGCGGCTTCCGCGGCTTCTTCCGGCGGAAGGTCGCCGTTCTTGCCGGAGTTGATGGCCTCGTTGATGAGCGCGGTGACCGCTTTCGTCACGGCGGCGGAATCCCCCTGCGACGGTCCCTGGCCCTTCCGGGCCTTCAACGCGGCCTCCAGCTCCTGCGTCCGCTGCTCGATGCGAGCCTCGGCCCTCTCGCGCGCGGCCTCGGAGATGGCTGTCCGCTGCTTCTCCCGCTTTTCGCCATCGAACTGGTTGAACGCCCAGGCCGCGGCGATGGCCAGCAGGAACGCCGTCTGGAGCGCGGTCACCTTCAGGTAGGTCGCGCGGACCGTGGGGTTCGCGAGCGTGACGCGGGCGATGTGGAAGGGCAGGGCCACGCCGTAGAAGAACTGGCGGATGCGGCCTCTGGGCAGCTGGCCCCTCGTGGACTGGAAGTGCTCGGCGCCGCCCCGGACCTCGTCCCACAGTTCGGATGCGAAATTCCGCCCTGGCGAGCCTCCGGGTCCACCCGAAGTCCCGCTGTCCTTCTCCTTCTGTAAAGGCTTGAAATCCTTGCCTTTCATGCCCGTCATTGGGTCACGCTACCACGGCGGGGATGTGCTAAAGGCCGGGCCGTGAACCCGAACCCTCTCTTGCTGCGTCCCTTCCGTCGTCCTACCCGCCAGCTGCGGCTGTCGTCCGGCGCGCTGGTCCTCGCCCTGGGAGCCCTCGCGGGTTGTGAGAAGACGCCCCCGCCGGCTCCAGCCACGCCTCCGGCGGCGGCGCCCGCGAAGCCCACGGCTCCCCCAGCGGTGACGGTGCTCGTCACCGGCAGCGCCCGAGGCCAGCTCCTGCCCGTCGAAGGCAAGGGCGGCGCCGCGGAGCTGATGGGCCGCTGGGTCACCGATGAAAAGCACTGTCCCGGTCCGCTGAAGGACGGCCAGGCGACCTGTCCGGGTGCCGGCACGCTCGCCCTGGCGACGGGCGACCTGTGGACGGGCCCGGCCATCTCCTCCTTCTTCCTGGGGGCGCCGACGGCCGAAGTGATGGGGCACATGGGGTATGCGGCCTCCGCGCTGGGCAACCACGAGCTGTCGTACGCCAAGGATTCCTTCCTGAAGAACCGCGCGGCCGGGGGCTTCCCGTTCCTGGCGGCGAACCTGAAGGTGACGGATGCGTCGCTCGCCAAGGACCTGTCCATGCCCGCGTTCCAGGTCTACGAACGCCAGGGCCTGAAGATTGCGGTGGTGGGCCTCACCTCGCAGAAGACGGTGCGCACGGCGATGTCCGGCCGCGCGGAAGGCCTGGAGGTCACGCCCACCGAGGACGCGCTCAACACGGCGATCCCCGAGGCGCGCAAGGCGGGCGCGGACGTCGTCGTCGTGGTGGCGGACCAGTGCCCCACGGATCTGCAGCCGGTGCTGGCGAAGCACGCGGACTGGAAGGTGTCGCTGGTGGCCGGTGGCCGCTGCGGCACGGACGCTCCCGGCGTGAAGACGGAAGGTGACACCACCTACGCGTCGCTGGGCCGCGGCTTCGAGTCGTACCTGCGCGCGCAGTTCAAGTTCGACCCGGCGAAGCCCGCGGGCCAGAAGATGACCGGCGTGGACACGAAGGTCGTCCAGGTCGCGGGCGGCACGCCGGACGCGGAGACGGCGAAGCGCATCGCGGAGTGGCAGACGAAGGTGGACCAGGCGCTGGGCCGGAAGATCGGCTTCACCAAGGCGGGCATCCCCCAGGACTCGCCGCTGATGGCGAAGTGGGTGGCGGGCGCGGTGCGCACGCAGCTCAACACCGACGCGGCCATCCTCAACAAGGGCGGCATCCGCGGCGGTCTGGCCCAGGGTGACGTGACGCTGGGCAGCGTGTACTCGGCGCTGCCGTTCGAGAACTCCCTGCTCACGATGAAGCTCAAGGGCGAGGACCTGGCCAAGCAGCTGGCGAACCCGGACGCGCTCGTGGCCGGCTTCACTCCGGCGGGCAAGGGCAAGTTCAAGGACGCGCAGGGCAAGGCGCTGGATCCGAAGAAGGAGTACACCGTGGCCACGGTGGAGTACCTGTACTTCGGCGGTGACGGCTTCGACTTCGAGAAGCTGGACGCCGACCCGGCGGAGACGGGCATGGCGTGGCAGACGCCCGTCGTCGAGTGGACCGAGGCCCAGGCCTCCACCGCGGCGAAGCCGCTCGAGAAGCTCATCAAGTAGGCCGCTCGCGTTCCTGAAGCACCGGGGCGCCGGAGTCCTTCCTCGAAACGAGGGAGGGCGGCCGGCGCCTCGCCGTTTCCGGGGCTCGGCTAGAGTGGGCCCATGGAGATGGCGGAGTTCATCGAGACGCGGCGTCCGCGCTGGCAGCAGCTGGAGTCACTGCTGGACAAGTCCGAGGGCGAGGGGCTGCGCAGGCTGAGCCTGGACGAGGCCCGCTCGCTGGGGAAGCTGTACCGCGCCGTCTCCAGCGACCTCTTGTGGGTGCGCGCGCGCAGCGGTTCCGCGGACGTGAGCGCGTACCTCAACGACCTGGTGGGCCGCGCGTACGCGCTGACGTACCCCGGACGCCGGCCGCGGCTCGCGGATGTGTGGGCCTTCGTCGCGCGGGGCTTCCCGGCGCTGATGCACCACGAGTGGCGCATGTACGTGGCGTCGGTGCTGCTGTTCCTGGCGGGCGCGGGCTTCGGCTACGTGGGCATGGTGGTGGATCCGGACGCGGCGCACTACCTGGTGCCCGAGCAGCACGTGAGCATGGACCCGGTGAAGCGCGCCGCCGACGAGGCCGCGGGCAAGGGCATGACCGTGGAGGAGCAGGCCCAGTTCACGACGTTCCTCTTCACGCACAACATCCAGGTGGCCTTCCTGGCGTTCGCGCTGGGCATCACGCTGGGGCTGGGCACGGCGGTGATGCTGTTCACCAACGGCCTGTTCCTGGGTGCGCTCGCGCAGGTGTACGCGGCGAAGGGGATGGCCGGGTGGTTCTGGGCGTGGATCCTCCCGCACGGCATCCCGGAGATCTCCGCCATCTGCATCGCGGGCGCGGCGGGGCTCGTCATCGCGCGGGGCATGGTGGCGCCGGGGGGCTTGTCGCGCGGGCAGGCGCTGCGCAAGGAAGCGGTGACGGCGGTGAAGCTCTTGTTCGGCACGCTGGTGCTGTTCGTGCTCGCGGGCTTCATCGAGGGCACTGTGTCGCAGATCCACCCGCCGAAGCTGTCGGTGGCCTTCAAGGTCACCTTCGCGCTCACCGTGGGGGCGGGCGTCTACGCGTACCTGCTGTCGGACTGGATGCGCGGGCGGCGGAGTGACGCGCGTGCGGCGGCGGAGCTGGCGGGATGAACGGGCCGGACCTGGCCGTGCCTTCGCTCCCGCGTGAGCCGGAGGTGCTGATTGAGTGCCCGCGCTTCTCGATGGTGAAGCGGCGCGCGGACGGCTCCGTGGACTTCGTGTCGCCGCTGCCGTGCCCGTACAACTACGGCTCCATTCCGGGCCTGCTGTCGGATGACGGGGATCCGCTGGACGCGGTGGTGCTGGGCCCGCGCCTCTCGCAGGGGCAGCGCGTGCGCGTGCCGGTGGTGGCCGTGCTGGGCTTCATCGACGCGGGGAAGGGCGACCCGAAGGTGGTGTGCGGCACGCACCCGATGACGCCCGCCGAGCGCGCGGGGCTGGAGCGCTTCTTCCGCGTCTACGCCCTGTTCAAGCGCGGCCTGCACCGAGTGCGCGGTGACGTGCCGGACACGCGCTTCGTGGGCTGGCTGCGCGAGGGGCCCGAGGCCTAGCCGAGGGCCTTGGTCATCTTCAGGATCCGGTTCTTCAGAAGGCCCTGCTCGATGGGGCCCACCCACTGCTCCGGCTGGAAGCCCACGCGCGTCCAGAAGCGGCGTCCGCCTGCGTTGTGCTCCACCACCGCCACCCGCAGCATCCGTCCGCCATTCGCGCGCACGTGGGCTTCGTAGGCGCTCAGCACGGCCTCACCCCGGCCCTGGCCCCGGGCCTCCGGCGCGAGGAGCAGCAGGCCGATGTACCACTCTCCCTGCGCCGGGTAGTCGCGCAGCGCTTCCAGCATCCCCGCGAGGCCACCCTGTGCGTCGCGAAGCGCGAACAGGTGCCCCTGTCCAGGAGCGAGCCCCGGTGGCCGTTCGTTGGGGATGTTCCGGGCCTGATCCGGAAGGGCGGGGCGGCCGTAGGCGAGCTGGTGATAGTCCTCGCAGCGCTCCAGGAGCGGTTGCAGGACGTGTGTCTCGCTGTCGTCGATGGATTCCGCCGTGAAGTCCGCCGTCCGGATCATGGGGCTCCTACAGGACGCCGCGCGCCTTGATGTCGAGGTAGCGGTTCACCGCCGCGAGGCTCAGTTCGTCCGGCGCCACGTCCAGCATCTGCACTCCGCCCTTGCTCACGCGGGCCTTGAGCACCTCGCGGTCCGTGAGCAGCTCCGACGCCACCGCGTGCTGGAAGGCTTCCTCCGGGCCTGACGGCGGCGTGCGCAGCAGCTTCTGGAGCGCGGTGTCCTTCACGGACAGGCACAGCGGGACGTGGCGGCGCGCCAGCCGGTGCAGCGGGGCCACCAGCGTGCCGGCCTGCTCCTCGTCGAGGAAGTCCGTGAAGACGCACAGGAGGCTGCGCCGGTTGAGGCGCACGTTCAGCTCCTTGAAGAGCGCCAGGTAGTCCACGTACGTGAGGCTGGGCGTCGCGGAGTAGAGCGTGTCCACCAGCTTGCGGTACTGACCCCGGCCCGCCGCGGGCGGCAGATAGGCCTTCACGCCGTCCGCGAAGAGCGCCAGTCCCACGCGGTCCCCGTTGCGGATGGCCACGAACGCGAGGAACAGCGCCGCGTTCACCGCGTGGTCCAGCTTGGTGAGGCCGTCCACCTGCGCCGCCATGGAGCGCCCCGCGTCCACGCAGATGAGCAGCGCCTGTGAGCGCTCCGACTCCAGCACCCGCGTCACCGGCCGGCCCCGGCGCGCGGTGGCCTTCCAGTCCACGTCGCGCACGCTGTCGCCCTGGGCGTAGTCGCGCAGGCGGGCGAACTCGCTGCCCTGGCCGTCGCGCCGCAGCTGCCTCAGGCCCAGGTTCACCAGGTCGAGCGCCGCGCCGGACAAGAGCAGCCTCCGGGCGCCTCGCAGGTCCGGGTACACCGACACCGAGCGCTGCGCGGGGAACACGCGCTCGTGCGAGACGAGCCCCAGCGGCCCGCGCACGCGCACGTGCACGTCACCGAAGCTGAACTTGCCGCGCTTCGCGGGCGTGGCCCGGTACACCCACTGCGTCTGGCTGTCCGGCGTGAGGCGCAGCGTGGCCTCCAAGGGCTCGGTGGTGAAGGACGCGGGCGCGTCGTCCTTCACGCGCACCTCCACCGTGCCCCCGCCCCGGTGCACCAGCCGCAGCTCGACGCGATTCGCCACGCCCACGTTGAGGCGCTCCGGCAGCGTGCGCTCCACCTCCAGCCGCACGCGGCGGGCCTGGAGGAAGTCGAACGCGGCCAGCGCCACCGCCAGCGCGTCCAGCGCCAGCACCGCGCCGCCCAGGCCCGGGAAGAAGCCCGCCAACGCCATGGGCAGCGCGAGCAGGGCGAGCAGCCCCCACAGGCGCTCGGAGGGAATCACCGGGGGACCTCGACGCCCTGGACCACCTCGCGCAGCACGTCCGCGGGCGTGGCCCCGTCCAGCTCCGCGTCCGGCGACAGGAGCAGCCGGTGGCGCAGCACCGGGCCCACCAGGAAGCGCACGTCGTCCGGGGTGACGAAGTCGCGGCCCCGCAGCACCGCCAGCGCCTTCGACGCGAGCAGCAGGTGCACGCCCGCGCGCGGTCCCGCACCCAGACGGATGTTGGGCGAGCTTCGCGTCGCCGCCACCAGCTTGCGGATGTAACCCAGTACCGGTTGCTCGACGTTGATCTGGCTGAGCGCCGCGCGCGCCTGGAGCAGGTCGTCCTTCGTCACCGCCGCGTTCACGCCCGCGCGCGCCAGGTCTCCCGCGTCGAAGCCCCGGTGCACGGACTCGAGGATGGCGTCCTCCTCTTCGGGCGCGGGGTAGCCCACGTCGATCTTCAGGAGGAAGCGGTCGAGCTGCGCCTCGGGCAGCGGATACGTGCCCTCCGACTCCACGGGGTTCTGCGTGGCGAACACCGTGAACATGGGCGACAGCTGGAGGTTGCGGCCCTCCAGCGACACGGCGCGCTCCTGCATTGCCTCCAGCAGCGCGGACTGCGTCTTCGCCGGGGCGCGGTTGATTTCATCCGCCAGCAGCAGGTCCGTGAAGATGGGGCCGCGCGCGAGCACGAAGGCCTGCGACTTCAGGTCGAAGACGCTGGTGCCCAGGATGTCCGCGGGCATCAGGTCCGGCGTGAACTGGATGCGCTTGAAGTCCGCGCCCACGCTGCGCGACAGCGCCTTGGCCATCAGCGTCTTGGCCACGCCGGGCACGCCCTCCAGGAGGATGTGTCCGCCGGCCACGAGCCCGCAGAGCATCAGCTCCAGCGGCTCGTCCTGCCCGACCACGGCCTTGCGCACCTCCGTGAGGACGCCCTCGCGGATGGCGTTCGCGGACCGCACGGCGTTGCCGCTGTGCGGGAAGGGAGGAGGGGAGAAG
>NZ_RAWK01000262.1 GCF_003612165.1 Corallococcus aberystwythensis
TGTATAAGAGACAGGGCTAGCGTCCCGCCCCCGGGAGGCGACACACATGCGCGCGTTGCAGCTTCAGCGGCTGACGGGGCCGGAGGGCCTGGAGATGGTGGACGTCCCGGAGCCGGAGGCCGGGGACGGGGTCCTCATTGATGTGGTGGCGGCCGGGGTGAGCTTCCCGGATCTGCTGCTCACCCACGGCCAGTACCAGATGAAGCCGGAGGTGCCCTTCGTGCCAGGGGTGGAGGTGGCGGGCGTGGTGCGCGCCGCGCCCGCGGGGGCGCGGGTGAAGCCCGGCGACCGGGTGATGGGCTTCTCCTTCACGCTGGGCGGCTTCGCGGAGGCCTGCGTGGTGGCGCCGGAGCTGGCCTTCCCCATTCCGGAAGCGTGGAGCTTCGAACAGGCGGCGGGCGTGGTGATGAACTACCACACGGCGCACTTCGCGCTGCACCGGCGCGGGGGGCTGCGCGCGGGGGAGACGGTGCTGGTGCACGGCGCGGCGGGCGGCGTGGGCACCGCGGCGGTGCAGGTGGCCAGGGGCGCCGGGGCGCGCGTGCTGGCGGTGGTGGGCGACGAGCGCAAGGCGGAGGTGGCGAAGCGCGCGGGCGCGGACGCCGTCCTTCTCTTGAAGGACTTCCCCGCTGGCGTGCGCGAGGCCACCGACAGCCGGGGCGTGGACGTGGTGCTGGACCCCGTGGGCGGCGACGTCTTCGACAAGAGCCTCAAGGTGCTGGCGCCGGAGGGGCGGCTGCTGGTGGTGGGCTTCGCCAGCGGCCAGATTCCGTCCGTCGCGGTGAACCGGCTGCTCCTGCGCAACGTCTCCGTGGTGGGCGTGGCGTGGGGCGCCTTCCTGATGCAGGCGCCGGAGCTGACGGGCGCCATCGCGAAGGAGCTGGAGGCGCTCGCGGCGCGCGGCATCGTCAACCCGCTGGTGGGCCGCGTCTTCCCCTTCGAGGACGGAGCGAAGGCGCTGCGCGAGCTGGAGTCGCGTCAGGCCGTGGGCAAGGTCGTCCTGAAGGTGAAGGCCGGCTGAAGGCCGGGGGCGCCTGGCCTCACTCCCCTAAAGGAGGCAGGGGCGAGGGTGTCCCCGCCTCGCGCTCCAGGACGTCCGCGGCGCGGGCGTCCCGGGGCAGGCCGAAGCGGGCGCGTGAGCACATGAGGAGCTGGCCCGCGTAGACGCTGTCCGCCAGCGCCTCCGCGTACCGGCCGTGGGCCTCGCACAGGCGGGCCCGCTCATCCACCAGGCGGGCGAGGATGCGCGCCTGCTCCGGATGGGTGAAGAGGCCGACGACGGAGCGCGCGTCGAAGCGGGCGAGCGTGTCGTACTCCATGCCCAGCGTCGTGGTGCACGCCTCGCGGATCCGCTCCAGGCACGCGTCCCACGAGGCCCGCGTCCGGGCGATATCCGGCACCGAGCGGCCAAGCTCGCGCACGGCGTTGAGCAGGAAGGCGTGTCGTAGCGAAGGCATCCGGTTCTCCACTACAGCCCAGCCCACCTGAATCATCCAGCGAGTCAGGTGGGTGTGGCCCCACCCAAAGGGATCAGGCCACACCCACCCGCGCCGGGTTCGCGCGCGGCGGCGGCACACCCCCACGGGAAAAAGACAGACACCGGCACCCTGCCGTGGCGGCACGCGCCCGCATCGGTCCAAAGATATATCCAGACAGGAATGACATACACCCGGTGCGTGCGTCCCTTGAGAGAGACGGGGGCGCGGATGACCCGAGCGCGGGTGTGTCGCAAGCAAGACGCCGCGTGTATCACCGCGTGGTTCCCACTTATTGCGCGCACGCTGCCAGTCTTTAGACTTTCACGCGCGAAGCCCCCCGCCACGCGAGTCACCACATCCAAGGAATGCACCATGGCCCTCTCGTCCACGCTGCGTCTTCCCCCGACCGCGGAAATCGCCTTCGGAGCCACGGTGCTGAAACAGCCGGAGCTGCTGCGCCGGGCATCCCGGGTGGCACGCCGCCTGCGCGCCGAGTGGAACGTGCAACCGGGAGATCGCGTGGGGTTGATGGTGGTGCCCGGGCCGGAGGTCATCCCGGCCATCCTGGGCATCTGGATGGCGGGCGCGGCCTACGTGCCGTTGGATCCGTTCCTCCCCGACGAGCGGCTCTTGCGCATCCTGCGCGACGCGGGCCTGCGCGGCGTGGTCACCCAGCGCATGCACCGCGTCTCCGTGGGGCTCCTGGAGACGTGGCTGGGCACGCCCCTGCCCTTCCTGGAGGCGGATGCGACAGCGGCGGACGGCGTGGAGGACGCGGAGGCCCCGGACGCCGGCGTCATCGACGCGCCGCCGGACCGGCCCGCCTACCTCATCTACACCTCCGGCAGCACGGGTGAGCCCAAGGGCGTGGTGTGCACCTTCCGGGGGCTTGTGAACCTGGTGCACGGCGTGGCGCCGCTGTTGGGCCTGGGGCCGGACACGCGGCACCTCCAGTTCGCCAGCATCAACTTCGACGCCTCGGTGTGGGAGGTGTTCCCCACGCTGTTCGCGGGCGGCACCGTGGTGCAGGGCTCGCGCGAGGACCTGCTGCCCGGCCGGCGCATGGCGGAGTACCTGCGCCAGCAGCGCGTGACGCACCTGTGCCTGCCGCCGTCCGTGCTGGGGCAGCTGGGGCCGCACGTGGACACGCTGCCGGACGTGGCGTGCGTGGTGCTGGCGGGCGAGCGCTGCCCGGCGCCGCTCGCGGAGCGGTGGCACGCGTCCGGCCGCCGCGTCTTCAACGCCTATGGCCCCACGGAGGGAACGGTCTGCGCGACCGCGTACCGGGTGAAGGGCGGCGAAGCGCCCGTGCCCATCGGCCAGGCGCTGCCGGGCGTGCGCCTGCGCGTGGTGGGGCCAGACGGAAAGGACGTCGCGGAGGGCGCGACAGGCGAGGTGTGGATTGGCGGCGAGGGCGTGGCGGAGGGCTACCGCAACCAGCCCGAGCGCACGCGGGAGCGCTTCCCGACGGATGCGGCGGGAGCGCGGTGGTACCGCACCGGCGACGAGGCGGTGCGGCGCGCGGACGGGGCGCTCCTGTTCCTGGGCCGGATGGATCAACAGGTGAAGCTGCGCGGCTTCCGCATCGAGCTGGAGGCCATCGAGCAGGCGCTGTACGCGTACCCCGGCGTCGCGCAGGCGGCGGTGACGGTCTTCGAGCACACGGACGCGCAGGGCCAGACGACGGGCCTGCTGGTGGCCTACCACAGCGTGCAGGAGGGCCACGCGGTGGAGCTGGACGTGCTGCGCGCGCACCTGGGCGTCGTGCTGCCGGACTACATGGTGCCGCACCGCTTCGTGGAGCTGCCGCGCCTGCCGCTCATGCCCCACCTGGGCAAGGTGGACCGGCAGGCCCTGCCGCCCCCCGCGGACTGGGTGGGCGCCCCGGCGTCCGAGCCTCGCGCCGCTCCCGCGACGCCCACCACCCCCATGGACCGGCTGTGCCGCGCCTTCGAGCGGGGCCTGCGCGCGGCCCCGGGCACCGTCACGCCCACCACGCACTTCTTCCAGGCGGGCGGTGACTCGCTGGGCGTGGCGCACGTGCTGGCGCAGGTGGAGGAGGACTTCGGCGTGTCACTGCCGTCGCGCCGCGTGTACTCGCACCCCACGCCCCAGGCGCTCCTGCCCTTCTGCGAGGCCGGCGCGGCCCCGGCCGAGGCGGGCCCCCAGGGCGTGCGCGCCACGCTGCTCACCGACGCGCGGTCCGCGGCCCTGCCCCTGCTCACCGTGCCCGCGCTCGTCACGCAGCCGCCGCGCACGCTGCTGCTCACGGGGGCCACGGGGTTCCTGGGCATCCACCTGCTGGCCGCGCTGGCGCCTCGCGTGGAGCGCATCCACTGCCTCGTGCGGGCGCGCGACGACGCGGAGGCCGGCGCGCGGCTTCGCGCCACCGCGCGCAAGTACGGCGTGCACCTGCCCTGGCGCGACGGGCGCATCCAGGCGGTGGCGGGCGACATCACCCGCACGCGGCTGGGCCTGGAGGCGTCCGTGCATGACGCCCTGGCGCTCCAGTGCGACGCGGTGGTGCACTCGGCCGCGAGCATCAGCTACATCCTGCCGTACGCGGATGCGGGCCGGCCCAACGTCGCCGGCACGCAGCAGGTGCTGGAGTTCTGCGCGCACGGCCGCGCGAAGCCGCTGCACCATGTCTCCTCGCTCAGCGTCCACGGCGCGGTGGGCACGCTGCTGGGGCTGGAGGAGGTGGACGAGGACTTCGCGCTGGAGCGCTCGCTGGACCTGATGGTCTACGAGAACGGCTACACGCGGGCCAAGTGGGTCGCGGAGCGCGTCGCCGCGGACGCGCGCGCAAGCGGCCTGCCCGTCAGCATCTACCGGCCGGGCTTCATCCAGGGCCACAGCCGCACGGGCATCGGCAACGCGGACGACATGCTGTGCCGCCTCTTGGTGGGCAACGCGCAGCTGGGCATGTCGCCGGACCTGCCGGACAAGTACTGGCTGCCGGTGCCGGTGGACTACGTAGCCAACGCCACCGCGCACCTGGTGCTCACCCAGGCCCCGGGCGGCACGTACAACCTGGCGCCGGAGCGCGAGCAGGAGCCTTCCCACAACGCCCTCTTCGACCTGCTGGGCGAGCACGGGCACCCGGTGCGCCGGGTGGCCCCCGCGGTGTGGCTGCGGGAGCTGGGACGGGTGGGGCCGGACAACGCCCTCTTCCCGCTGGTCGCGTTCCTCCGGGAGAAGGTCTACCACGGCACCCGCACGGTGCTGGAGCTGCACCACCGCACGCCGCGCGTGCGCACGGACCACACCCGCGCCGCGCTGGCGGGCACGGACCTCCAGTGCCCGGACATCGACTCGGCGCTGGTGGGCCGGTACGTGAAGGACCTGTTCGCGCGCCCCCGCTGCGCGGCCATCGCCGCGTAGCGGGGACGGGGCTTCAAGCCTCAGTGGTGCGGCGGGGCCTTGGGGTGCCCGTCGGTGAAGCGGTAGTGGGCCACCACCGGCTGGTGGTCCGACGACTCCGTGGAGCGGTCCACCTCGAAGAGGACGGGGGCCAGCGTGCGCGTCGCGTAGAAGTTGTCGAAGCGCTTGCCCGTGGCGTGCACCACGCCGTGGCTGTCCGGGTGCGAGGTGAGCGTGGCGCAGTCCGCGATGTCCTGCAGGCGCCACCACGCGGGGCTGTGCTTGGGAATCTGGCCGGAGCTCAGCTCCTGGCGGGCGTGATGCGGCGTCGTCAGCGAGTGGTCCGCCAGCCGCACGCGCACCGTCGTCGCGTGGCACACCGTCTCCGGCAGCTCCTGCTCCAGCGTGTGGAGTTCGTGGCGCAGGCGCGGGTCCGAGATGTTGCCCACGCCGCGGTCGCCCACCGTGACGTTGTGCATGTCGTCGCCGTAGCGGAGGCGGAACTCCTCGATGGTGTCCGTGTCGTCGTCCTGCTTCGAGTGCAGCAGGTGCGCCACCAGCCACGAACCGCCGCGCTTGATGGCGGTGTTGGCGTTGAAGTCACCCAGCACCACGGCGGGGACGCCTTCGCGCCGGCGCAAGAGCGCGTTGAGCTGGCGCAGGTTGAGGGCGTTGATGGCCGAGTCCCCCAGCGCGTGGTGCAGGTTGTAGAGGTAGAGCGGTTGGCCCTCCACCTCCAGCTTCACCCACAGCACGCCGCGGTCCTCCACCAGCTCTCCGGCGTAGCCCTGGCGCGCGATGGCGTCATTGCGCTCGGCGTCGGTGAGGACGTAGGTGAAGTGCGCGGCGTCCACGATGGGGTGGCGGCTCAGCCAGGCCTTGCCGTTCACCAGCCGCGTGCCGTCGTCGCCGTCGTTGCCCTGATAGACGAGGTGGAAGCCGAAGCGGGACGCGAGCAGCACCGACATGGGCACGCCCGCTTCCTGCAAGCCGATGACGTCCGGCATGCGGTCCTGGGCCTCCAGCTGGGTGAAGTACTCCAGCAGCGCCTCCTGGCGCTCGCCGCCCATGAGGATGTTGTAGCTCATCACCGTGAGGCCCGGTCCCCGGGCCGCGCGTGGCGAGGGGTGGTGCACGATGAAGGTGCGGCCGTCTCCCAGCCGTCGCTCGCTGGCGGGCAGCGGCACGGATTGGAAGTCCGGCAGGGTGAGGGTGGGGTCACGCTTCGGCAAGACGTCCTCCTGCCCGCCCGGCTTGCGGCCGAGCAGGTGTCCAACGGCGGGCAGGTGCTCCAGCACTTCGGGCATCTTCATGACGCCCTCCCCTTGCTGGGGCGCCAGGCCCGCGGGGTGCCATGAGCAAAGGGGAAGCGATGTCGGGCGTCATGCCGTCGCGCTGTGGATTCCACCGAGCCTCCATCTAGAAGTCCTCCCTCAAGTTCGTGGCGGCAGGCCACGTCCGCCAGCGTCATGCAGTGGGCGGGCGGTCGGCTGGATGGCTGCCCTGCGTGCGCCGGGCATACGGGGCGCGTTGGAGGGTGCACATCCGTCCAATGCGGATTCGGCCCGGGTAGAAGGTATGGGTGGTTAGATGGATGGGCGATGAAGGAACTCGATGACCTCCTGCGGGCATGCGGGCGCGCCTCCGGTCCGGTGGTGATGGCGACGGTGGTGGCGGTGGCCGGTTCGTCGTACCGGCGCCCGGGCGCCCGCATGGTGATGGGCCCGGATGGCTGGCTCGCGGGCGGGGTGAGCGGCGGGTGCCTGGAGGGCGACCTCGTGCGCAAGGCCTTCTTCTGGACGTCGGAGGGGCCGCGCGTGCTGCGCTACGACACCACCGGCGACAACGCCGAGGACGAAGGCGGCCTGTCCTTCGCGCTCGGGTGCAACGGCGTGGTGGACATCCTGCTGGAGCGCTGGGAGCCCGGACCGGGTGACGCGCTCGGCTTCGCGGCCGAGGCGCGCAAGCAATCGCTGCGCGCGGTGGTGGCCACCGTGTACCGGGGACCCGCGGAGAGCGTCGGTGCACGGCTGATGCTGCGCGAGGACGGCGTGTCGGCGGGAAGCCTCACGGGCGCGCTGCTCGAACCGGTGCGTGCCGCGGCGACGGAGGCGCTGGTGCGCGGCGTGCCCTGGAGCGGCGCGTGCGGGGGCGCGGAGGTGCTGGTGGAGGTGGTGGAGCCGGCGCCGCCGGTCGTGGTGTTCGGCAGCGGCTTCGACGTGGCGCCGGTGGTGGCGCGCGCGCAGGGGCTGGGGTGGCACCTCACGGTGGTGGCGGACCGGCCCGTGGAGCTCTTGCGCCGCAGGTTCCCGCAGGCCCAGGCGCATGTCGCGTCCCGGGCCAGCGAGGTGCTGGAGAAGGTGCCGCTGTCCGCGCGCAGCGTGGTGCTGGTGATGACGCACAGCCTGCCGCAGGACCGGGAGCTGCTGGAGCGGCTGGTGCCGCTGCCGGTGCGCTACCTCGGGGTGCTCGGGCCCCGCGCGCGGACGGACCGCATCCTGCGGGAGCTGGCGCGCACGCCCACCGCCCCGCAGCTGGAGAAGCTGCACGCGCCCATGGGGTTGGACCTGGGCGCGGAGGGCGCGGATGAGATCGCGCTGTCCATCATCGCGGAGGTGCAGGCGGTGCTCGCCGGACGCGACGGGGGACGGCTGCGCGAGCGGCAGGCGCCCATCCACGCGGATGCCACCGCGCCGGAGCGCAGGTCTGCGTGAGGGGCCGCTCCCACGAGGCGTGGAGGCTCGCACCCGATGCGGCGGTGGACAGCCCTGTCGGGATGCTTCCCGCGCCCCCCGCGCATGGACCGGCGCGCGAGCGGAGGCGGCATTGACCGTCGCCGTGGTGGTGCTCGCCGCGGGCGGTTCGTCACGGCTGGGGCAGCCGAAGCAGCTGCTCCGTCACGAGGGCACGTCGCTGGTGCGGCGCGCGGCGGAGCGGGCCCTGGCCGCGAGCCCGGTGGTGGTCGTCGTCCTCGGTGCGCGGCGCGAGGACGTCGCCGCGGAGCTGGACGGGCTTCCCGTGCGGTGCGTGGACAATCCGGACTGGGCGCTGGGTCAGGGGTCGTCGCTGCACGCGGGCCTGCGGGCCCTGCCCTCGGACGTGGAGGGCGCCGTGCTGATGCTCTGCGACCAGCTTCGCGTGGACGCGGCCCACCTGCGCTCGCTCATCGCCACGTTCGAGCACACGCGCGCGCCCATCGTGGCGTCCGCCTACGCGGGCACCCGGGGCGTCCCTGCCCTCTTCTGCCGCGCCCTCTTCCCCGAACTGGAAGCCCTGCCTCCCACGGACGGTGCACGCAGGCTCATGGCCCGCGACCCTTCGCGCGTCGTGGAGGTTGCGCTGCCCGGCGGCGAGGAGGACGTGGACACCGCCGAGGACGTCCTGCGCCTCACGCGCCCCGGACGCGGTGGGTGATGCCCTCCGGCCCGGCCACCACCAGGTCCGTGGCCAGGTTCAGGAACAGGCCGTGCGCCATCACGCCGGCGCGGGACTCCAGCTTCGCGGCCAGCCCCGCCGGGTCGTTGATGGGACCGAAGTCGCAGTCCAGCACCACGTTGCCCTGATCCGTATGGTACGGCGCTCCGTCCAGCGCGAGCCGCACCACCACGCGCGCGCCCAGCGACTCCAGGAACAGCGCCTGCGAACGCCAGCCGAAGGGCAGCACCTCCACCGGCACCGGCCACTTCGTGCCCAGCCGGGGCGACAGCTTGGGCGCGTCCACGACGATGATCTCCCGGCGGCTGGCCTGTGCCACCACCTTCTCGCGCAGGAGCGCCCCACCCCCGCCCTTGATGAGCGACAGGTCCGGCGCCACCTCGTCCGCGCCGTCGATGGTGAGGTCCACCACCGGGTGCACGTCCAGCGTGGTGAGCGGCACGCCCAGCGACGCGGCCAGGGCCTCCGTCGCGCGTGACGTGGGGACGCCCACCACGTCCTTCAACGTCCCGGCGGCGAGCAGCGCACCCAACCGCCGCACCGCGTGCGCGGCCGTGCTGCCCGTGCCCAGCCCCACCACCATGCCCGGCTGGATGAAGTCCACCGCGCGCTCCGCCGCCGCGCGCTTGAAGGAGGCCGAAACAGTGTCGTCGGAAGTCATCGGAGGCTCGCGGAAGGGGTGTGGCTTTCAGTGCGGCGTCCCAGGATGCCCGGAGTCGCCAGGGGGTGCACGCCGCGCTTCCCTCCCCGGCGGCGCGAGTGGACCCGCCAACAGTGCTTCGTCCGCGTTTCCCAGGCCGGAAGGCAGGGCCCTCGCGAGGCGCCGCTCGTGCTTCCAGGCCTTGCGCCGCTCGCGCTGCACCTCCGTGAGCAACACCTGCGCCGCCGCCGCCGCCGGCACCGCGAGGATGACGCCCAAGAGCCCCGCGACGGTGCCGCCCACCAGGGCCACCAGCGAGATGAGCAGCGGGTTCATCTTGATGGCGCGCCGCTGCACCAGCGGACTGAGCAGGTGGGATTCAATCTGCTGGTAGACCATGAACACCGCCAGCGCGATGAGCGCGCGCTTCGAGCCCACGGACGCGAGCGTCGTGACCGTCACCAGCAGCGCGGTGATGACGCTGCCGATGTACGGGATGAGCCCCAGCACCATCGCCACCAGGCCCAGCGGCAGGAAGTACGGCACGCCCAGCGCCAGGGACATGCCGGCCGTGAAGGCCCCGCCCACGCTGACGATGAGCAGCGTGCCGACGAGGTAGTTGCCCACCGCCTCGCGCATGCGGCCCACCACGCGGCGCACGCGGGGACGGCTGCGGGGGCGCACCCAGCCCAGGATGCTCGCGTAGAGGTCCTGGCCAAAGAGCAGGCCGAACACCGCCAGCGCCAGCACGGTGATGCCCGCGCCCATCAACTCCAGGGTGGACGACAGCACGGTGATGAGCGGCTTGGCGAGCACCCCGGGCTCCATGCCGAGCGCGTCCTGCGGATGCGACAGCACGCCGAAGTGTTCATCCAGCTTCCGCACCCACGGCGCCTGCGTCAGCTCCGTGAGGAAGCCCGGCGCCGCCTGCACCAGGTGCTGGAGCTGCTCCACCAGCAGCGGCACCAGCGTGAGGATGAGCAGGCCGGTGAGGCCCAGCAGGGTCAGCGCGATGAGCGCCACGCCCAGCCCCCGGCGCAGGCCCCATGACTGGAGGCGCCGCACGACGGGCTCCGCCGCGAGCCCCAGGAGCAGCGCCACGGCCAGCAGCGTGAGCACGGGCCCCAGCCGTTGCATGGCTGTCCCCAGCAACACGAGCAGCACCACCTGGGCCCCGACCGACCACACCGTCCGGGGTGGCACGTAGACGGGGAGCCCCTTGCGCGAAGCCTTCATGCCCCCAAGGTAGGGAGTGCTCCCCAGGCAGGCGACGGTCCCCCCCAGGCGGTCGCCGGGATGTCCGGTGCGAGACGCCGCCCGAGCGGGAGGCAGGCGGCCAGACAGGCGGCCGGTGCGCTACCAGGAGTCGCTGCTGTACGACGAGGAGGAGTCGTGGCTCCAGGACGAGGAGCCGCTGCTGGTGTCACTCGAGGACCACGAGCGACCGCCGCGGGACGTGACCAACTGATGGAAGGCCACCGCAAAGGCCACTATGGGCACGACACCCCACGCCATCAGGAAGCTAAAGAACAACAGCACCCACAGGAGCGCCTCCGGATGGACCAGCGCCTCGGGTATGGCGAATGCGCCCAACAGCGCGCCCAGGGAGGGGGCGACGAGCAGCGATGCTCCAAGGGTCTTGTGCTCCTTGTGGACCAGGTACCAGCCCAGGGAGAACACCCCCAGCGTCACGAGGTACGCGGTGAGGATGAGATCCCATCGCAGCTGGCTGTTCTCCGCGACGGCGATGAAAACGGCCGGCGGAATCACGCCCACCAGGACCGCCCGCACCGCGCCCCGGGCATTCCAGCGGTCCTTGCGAAGAAGCTCCCGCAGACCGCGTGCCACCGCCAGGGACGTCAGGATCAACCCGAAGAAGAACATCCACGACGCCCGGCGAGACCACCCGGGCTTCTCCACCTTCGGGGGAACCGCGCCCGCGGCGACCTCGGCGCGCACGCCGCCGATGATGGCCATCAGCGCCGCCTCCATCCGCCCCTCGCGCAAGAGCGGCCCCTGCGCGCGCAGCAGGGCGGTGGACTCCCCGTCCGTCAGGAACGGCTCCAGGCCATAGCCCACCTCCAGCCGTGAGCGCCGGTCCCCCCGCGCGATGACGAGCAGCAGGCCATTGTCACGGCCCTTCTCCCCGCCCTTCCAGGACTCGAAGACCGCGTGGGCGTAGTCCTCGATGGGCTGGCCCTCCGTGGTCTCCACGAGCAGCACCGCCATCTGGACCTGACGTTCGGCGCGCAGCTTCACCAGTGCCTGGGAGACGGACTCCCGTTCTCCGGAGGTCAGCATCCCGGATGGGTCCGTCACCGGATGCTCGATGATGGGTATCGCGGCCAGGGCCAGCATGGGCACCAGCAACGTCAGGAGGACGGTCTTCACCATGAGGAGACCTCCGGGGACAGCGGTAGAGAAGAAGGCAGGCCGCTCAGGCGCACCACCCAGCTCGTGGGGAAGGAAGCGGCGGAGGCGTTGTACGCAGCGGCCCGTTCGTCATAGCGGCGCTGCTCCACCGCCACGCGGTTGTCCGCTCCCGCCACCTCCGCGTCGCGGTTCAGGCCGGGCGTGAGCTGATCCAATCGCGCGCGCAGGGACTCGCGGCGCTCCAACACGTTGCGCACCTGGGCCCGCTTCTGCGCCACCTCCGCCAGCGTGGTGGTGAGGCCGTTGCGCACGACGAGTCCCGACACGGCCAGCACGCCCGCGAGCACCGCGCCCGCCCACGCGCCCTGCCGCAGCCTCGCGCGGCGCAGGCGTGACAGCCGCTCCCGGGCCTGGGCCTCGCGGGCCTGCTCCTCGCGACGGCGGGCCAGGGCCTCCAGCGCCTGGTCCACGTAGCGCGCGGGGATGTCCAGCTCCTCGCCGATGCGCCGCAGGTCGTCCGGGGTGAGCGTGTCCGGCGCGGCGTCCTTCTGCATCAGCCGCGTGGCGGTGGCGATGAGCTCGTTGACGTCGTCGTAGGCGACGGTGCCAGAGGCCTGCCTCGTGCGTGGCGCTTCAGCCATGACGCCGTTCCCCCTTCCGCCGCGGTCCGGTCCCCACCGGATCCGGCCCCGACGATAGGTCACTTCGTCCCGGGCCCGATATTGGCCCCACGCGTGCGTGGCGCCCGTCCACCGCTCCGGGCAGACTGCCGCGCCCATGGACAAGCCCCAGACAATGCGGTCGTTCGTGAAGCTGCTCGTGACGGATGCCCCGGCCTCCGTGAGCTTCTATGAAGGCCTCGGCTTCGAACGCATCGCGTCGGAGCCTCCCATCCTCCGCCTCCAGTGGGGCGGCGAGTCGGACGTGTACCTCGTGAGCCCTCCTCCAAGCCTGAAGCTGGAGGGACGAAAGGGCATGGGTGTGCTCGTGGGCTTCCGCGCGGGCTCGGACGGCGTGGACGCGGTGGCCGCGAAGGCGGCGGCGCTGGGCGCGCACGTGGAAGGCCCCACCGTCCAGCCCTGGTACACGCGTGAAGTCGTCGTCACGGACCCGGACGGCTACCGGCTCAACTTCATCGAACCCGCCTGAGGTCCGGCCTCCGTTTTCGCTCCGCGCCCTGCTCTCTTAAGGGGCGTGGAACGAACGATGGAATCAACGCCGTTGCGCGGACCCGGGAACGCCGCCCCACCACTTGATTGCCCCGGCGGCTTGGGCCAGCCTGTCCCGGCCTCCGTGAGCCCACCCCGCTACTTCGTTCCCCACGCCGCCAGCCCCGTCGAACCGGTGCCGTGCGATGCCTCGGAGGTCGTCCACGTCCTGGACGCGTTCCGCTTGGAGCCCGCGTACCTGGGCGAGCCCGAGTGGTTCGTCTGCACCGACGTCGTCGGCCAGCTCCAGCTCATCCCCGGCAGCGAACGCGCGCGGCTGCCCGCGTCCGTGCAGGCGCAGCTCACGCACCATGAGGTCGCCTCCGGCCGTCCTCCGCGCCGGCTGGCCGCGACGGAGCTGTTCTTCTTCTCGCCGGAGCTGGTGGAGCACCCCGCCGACGCGGACGGCTTCAACGACCCCGTCTACCTCTACGGCACGCTCACGGGCCCATGGCCGGGCAACGCCGTCACACGCGTGAACGGACAGCTCACGGTGACCCGGGGCGACGTGCTCGCGGGCTTCGCGCACGGCGCGCAGGACGCCTTCCACTACGTGAAGGACGCGGAGAGCCGCGACGTGCCGCGCGCGTACCATGCGCTCCTGCCGGGCGACCGCGCGGATCAGCTCGCGCAGGGACGCGGGCTCGTCCTCACCTACCCGGCGGTGCCCGCGGAGTTGCAGGCCCACCACGCGGCCAACGGCGCGCAGGTCGCGAGCGTGCTGCATGCGGTGCTCGCCCAGTTGCAGGAGGACGCGCACACGAACAAGGGGCCGCAGGCGCTCGCCGCGCTGGAGCTGCCCGTCGCGAGCCGCGCGATGGCCATCGCGGACCTGGAGCTGCGCGGCTACGAGGTGAAGGGGGACATCGCCACGCCGCGCCCCACGAAGGGCGGGCTGGTGGGGAAGCTCGCCGGCTGGCTCCAGGACGAAGCCGTGCGCGTGCCGCGGGAAGCGCCGCCACCGGAGTTCCTGGAGCTTGCGCGCCGCGTCCTGCCGCTCCTGCCGGGCTGGCCCACGGAGACGGAGCGTGCGCTGCGCGCCCATGTGCTCACGGGCACGCTGTCCCCGGGCACGCCGGTGACGCGTCAGACGGTGCCCCGCCCGTCCACGCCGCCCGCGTCCATCCCGCCGCGCCTGCCCACGCCGCCCGTGCGCTCCAGCGACTGGATGCAGGACTTCATCGGCGCGCACGGCAAGCCGGGCGGCGCGAAGCCGCGCCTCACGAACCTCCAGCCGAAGCCCGCGCCCCGTCCGGCAC